>JANPIC010000130.1:0-2584 GCA_031424795.1 Polaromonas sp.
CGTTCAACAACCAAGTGCTGGGCCCGACAACGCCGTTGAATTTGTTGTCTGAAATCGTCACCAGCGCACAAATTGAAGAGCTCAAAGAAACCGGCGAGCTCAACATGTCCATCCAATTGCCTGATTTGGGCAACTTCCGCATCAGCGCCATGCGCCAGCGGGGCAGTTATGCGGTGGTGATTCGCTACATTCCGCTGGCTATTCCGCCGTTTGACACCTTGCATTTGCCAGTGCAACTCACCCATTTGGTGATGGCCAAACTCGGTTTGGTGCTGATGGTCGGCTCCACCGGCTCGGGCAAAAGCACGACTTTGGCATCGATGTTGGACTACCGCAACGAGCGCGTCACCGGCCATATTTTGACGGTGGAAGACCCGGTTGAATACCTGTTCACCTCCAAACGCAGCGTTGTTAACCAGCGCGAAGTCGGCACAGACACTTTGACGCTGCAAACGGCGCTTAAGAACGGCTTGCGCCAGGCGCCCGATGTGTTCTTCATTGGCGAGATTCGCGACCGCGAAACCATGACCGCCGCCATTGCCTACGCGCAAACCGGCCACTTGTGCATCGCCACGCTTCACGCCAACAACAGCTACCACGCGTTGAACCGTATTTTGAGCTTCTATCCCGTAGAAGTGCGCCCAACGTTGCTGAGCGACTTATCCACCACACTCAGAGCCGTTATTTCGCAGCGTTTGGTCAAAACCATCAAAAACGAGCGTAGACCTGCCGTTGAGATCATGCTCAACACCCAATATGTGGCGGAGATGGTTGAAAAAGGCGATTTTTCAGGGGTGAAGGATGCCATGCAAAACTCCATGGCACCTGGCTCACAGACCTTTGAAGACGACTTGGCACGCATGATTCGCGAAGACATCATCACCCGCGAAGAGGGTTTGGCCTACGCCGACTCACCCACCAACCTGATCTGGCGTTTGGACAACACCGCCAGAGGCAAAGACATCATGCCCGCAGCACCGGTTGAGCCGGTTTACGAACCCGCTTCTTTCGAAGACATCGCCATCCATTAACTGCCCTCCTATGCATCGCACCCTGATTCTGGCCGAACAGCTGATCTCCCGCCCCTCCGTCACCCCACTAGACGGCGATTGCCAAAAACTGATCGCCGAGCGGCTTACACCGCTGGGTTTTGTGTGCGAAACGGTGGAAAGCGGGCCTGCAGACTTCCGGGTGGTCAATTTATGGGCAAAAAGAGACGCAGCAGCTTCAGGGGAATCAAATATGCCTCTAGCCGGCGTATTTATTGACTCAACAGCTATAAATAATATAGCCAGTAATCACAGAAATTCAAAGCTATTGGTTTTCGCAGGCCACACAGACGTCGTTCCCACTGGCCCGCTAGACCAGTGGACCAGCAACCCTTTCGCGCCAAGCCACCGCGATGGCAAGCTGTATGGCCGTGGCGCTAGCGACATGAAAACGTCCATCGCCGCCTTCGTGGTCGCGGTTGAAGAATTCCTCAAAGCAAATCCTAACCCAGCGTTATCATTGGCTTTTTTGCTCACCAGTGACGAAGAAGGCCCGTCGGTCGACGGCACCGTCATCATGTGTGACTGGCTCACAAAACGCGGCGAAAAGCTGGATTACTGCATTGTGGGTGAACCCACTTCGGTTGAAAAAACCGGCGACATGATCAAAAACGGCCGACGTGGCACCATGAGCGGCAAACTCACCGTCAAAGGCGTGCAAGGCCACATCGCCTACCCGCATCTGGCCGCCAACCCGATTCACAAGTTCGCGCCTGCTATGGCGGCCTTGGTTGCTGTTGAATGGGACAAAGGCAACGAGTATTTCCCTGCCACGACTTGGCAGATCAGCAATATCCACGGTGGCACAGGTGCGAGCAACGTCATCCCAGGCCATGCCGTGATCGACTTCAACTTCCGCTTTTCCACCGAATCGACCCCAGAATCGCTGCAAAAACGCTTGGTTGATGTGTTGGTTTCGACCGGTTTGCAGCCCGAGAAAGACTTCGATTTGCAGTGGACGGTCGGCGGTTTACCGTTTTTAACCCGCCCCGGCGAACTGGTTCAAGCCGTGCAAGCCGCGATTCGTGCTGAAACCGGCTTAGAAACCCAGCTTTCGACGACGGGCGGTACGTCAGATGGACGCTTCATCGCCAAAATCTGCGACCAAGTCATCGAATGCGGCCCGCCGAATGCGACGATTCACAAAATTGACGAGCACATCGTCGTCGCCGACATTGAACCGCTGAAAAACATTTACCGCAAGACGATGGAAAACCTTGAGCAGATGCTGCAAGGGCAAACCAACCAATGAGCGCTGATACAAAAACCGTTCTTGAACTCATCCAAGCCGGCGCAAAGCAACTCACAGACGCCAAAGTAGCCTTCGGCCACGGCACGGCCAACGCCTTTGACGAAGCGGCCTGGCTGGTGCTGTGGAAAGCAGGTTTGCCGCTAGACTCATCGTTGGATGATCCTAAAATTGATGTAAATTCAGTGGCAAATACACCTCTAGCCGGCGAATTAATTACCTCAATAGCTAGTTTATTCATAGCAAGAATTGAATCCCGCAAACCCGCCGCCTACCTCACCCAAGA
>JANPIC010000131.1:0-1963 GCA_031424795.1 Polaromonas sp.
GCTCTGATTGCCGTTTGCAGTGGCCCGCTGAACTGTAAAAAGTCGGTGTATGCGTACGCCACCACATAAGCTGGCATGGCCAGTGGCAGCAACAGCGCCCACTCAAAGGTTTTGCGACCGGCAAAGTCAAACAGCGTCACGGCAGCAGCCGTTGCCATGCCCACCACAGCCACGCCCACAGCCACAGCGACGCACAGCAGCAGCGTGGTCAACGCGTAATCGGGCAATACGGTGCTTGTCATCTCCCGCAAAATCTGCGCAGACTCAGCATTCCACTGCAGCGTGGAGGCCAGCACCGCCAAAATTGGCAGCAGCAAAACCAGCGCCAGCAGACACAGAAATACGCTCAACAACACTCTTAAAGGACGTGGCGTGCTTGTCTGGCTAGACGTTTGGGCGGGGGGGATGGGTGATAAAGACATAAATCTAAATGCGAATTGTACGCATTTGCAGGGCAGCATTCGACTTAACCCCTACAATGACTGCTATGTATTTAGAGGTTTCTCAACTCCACGTTCACTACCCTAACCGCCCCACACCCGCTGTGGCTGGCGTGTCTTTTGGCTTACGCGCCGGCGACATCGGCGTGCTGATTGGCCCCTCAGGCTGCGGCAAAACCACGCTGTTGCGGGCGGTGGCAGGTTTAGAACGTGCCAGCAGCGGCGAAATCAAACTCGCCAAGTCGATTGTCAGCAGCGTCAATACCTACGTCCCCGCCGAATCACGCCGCATTGGCATGGTGTTTCAAGATTACGCCCTCTTCCCCCACCTTGACGTCGCACACAACGTGGCTTTTGGCATCCACCACCTGCCCAAAGCGGAACGCATGGCACGGGTTGCCGAAGTGCTGGAATTGGTCGATCTGCCCGACACTTCCAAACGCTACCCGCACGAACTTTCAGGCGGGCAGCAGCAGCGCGTCGCCCTCGCCCGCGCCCTTGCGCCCAAGCCGCAACTTTTGCTACTTGACGAACCGTTTTCCAACCTAGACGTGGATCTGCGTGAACGCCTAGCCCACGAGCTGCGCGCCATCCTGAAAAAAGCCAACGCTACCGCGCTGTTTGTCACCCACGACCAGCTCGAAGCCTTTGCCATTGGCGATGTGATTGGCGTGATGCATGAAGGAAAGCTCAACCAGTGGGACGACGCCTACACCCTTTACCACCGCCCCGCCACCCGTTTTGTGGCCGATTTCATTGGCCACGGCGTGTTTTTACCCGCCACGATTTGCGATGGCTGTGCGCCAGCTGATGCCGATTTCGCCCACGCTGACAACAACCACGTTTTGGTGCACACCGCCATGGGCGATTTGGTAGACGTAGACGAATGCCCCCTGCCCAGCGCCTACCCCAACGGTGAATGCGACGTGCTGCTTCGCGCCGACGACATCGTCCACGACGACGACGCCCCCGTGAAAGCCCAAATCGTCAGAAAAGCGTTTCGCGGCTCAGAATTCCTCTACACCCTGAAATTAAAATCCGGCGAATCCGTCCTAGCCCACGTCCCCAGCCACCACGACCATCAATTGGGCGAATGGATAGGCATACGCGCACTGGTAGACCATGTAGTGACGTTTGAGCGGGAAAATGTTGCTTAAATAGCCATTTTAGGGGTTAAATATACACCTAGCCGGCGTATTTATTGCCTTAGCAGCTATTTAATTTATAGCGTTTTGTAGCTACGCAAGCTGACTACCCACCTTTTTCTGGTTTGGCTTTTACAGAACATAGCACGAAATAATCACAAATATGCTATATTTCTACCCATGAATTGGGAAATCAAATACCACGACGAAAAGCTAGAGGTCGCTGTTTTAAAGCTGCCAGCAGGCATTTTGGCTCGGTATTTTCATTGCACTGATCGGATGCTGGTTTTCGGACCTGATTTGGGCATGCCGCACACCCGCGCTATGGGGTCAGGGCTTTTTGAGTTGCGGCTTAAGTCGCAAGAAGGTATTGGACGA
>JANPIC010000132.1:0-2120 GCA_031424795.1 Polaromonas sp.
CTGTATCTTCATCAGCGGTGCGGCGGAGTTTGACGACCGACCTGGCCCGGTGCGCGATGCGCTGGCCAGTTCGGTCAAAACCTGGCTGACCGCCGTGCGCCGCGCCATTGTGCAAGCCCGCGAGATGGGGCATTTACCGGCGGACTCGGACGAACACCAGATCGCTTTTGAACTGCATGGCCTGATTTTGGCGCTGCACTACGAGGCGCGGTTTTTGAAGGATGCGGGCTCGTCTGACCGCACCATGACGGGGTTTAACCACATTTTAGCAAGACACGGGGTTAAATCAACATAAAAACCCACTTATCTAGACGATTCAAGCGTTTTTAGACAATTTTCCCCATATTTTTGATTTTTAACTTTTTTAAAGCTGCTCAAGGAACTACCGAAATGCCAACTTATACTCCTCCCCTGCGTGACATGCAATTTGTGATGCACGAGTTGCTGAACGTCACTGCGGACCTGAAAACTATCCCCGCTCATGCAGATATTGATGCGGACACCATCAACGCGATTTTGGAAGAAGGCGGCAAGTTTGCGTCTGAGGTGATTTTTCCGCTCAACATCAGCGGCGACGAAGAAGGCTGCAAACTTGACAACGTGACGCACGCCGTGACTACGCCTAAAGGCTTCAAAGAGGCTTACCGCCAATACATTGATGCAGGCTGGGCTGCACTGAGCGGCGACCCAGAATATGGCGGCCAAGGCTTGCCGCTGGTGGTGAACCAGTGTTTTTACGAGATGATGAACTCGGCCAACCAAGCCTGGGCCATGTACCCCGGTCTGACGCACGGCGCGCATGCAGCGCTGCACACCCACGGCACGGACGAGCAAAAGAAAACCTATTTGAAAAAAATGACCAGCGGCGAGTGGACGGGCACGATGTGCTTGACCGAGCCACATTGCGGCACGGACTTGGGTCTGATGCGCACCAAAGCCGAGCCACAGCCCGATGGCAGCTACCGCATCACCGGCAACAAGATTTTCATCAGTGCGGGTGAGCACGACATGACGGACAACATCATCCACCTCGTACTGGCTCGCCTGCCGGACGCGCCTCCGGGCATCAAAGGGGTGAGCTTGTTTGTGGTTCCTAAGTTCAGGGTCAAGGCGGATGGCTCGCTGGGTGAGCGCAATGGTATTTACTGCGGTGGTTTGGAGCACAAAATGGGCATCCACGGCAATGCGACGGCGCAAATCGTCATCGACAACGCCTACGGCACTATGGTCGGCCAGCCGAACAAGGGTATGCAAGGCATGTTTGTGATGATGAATGCGGCGCGCCTGGGCGTGGGCAACCAATCGCTCGGTTTGACTGAAGTGGCCTACCAAAACGCACTGGCCTACGCCAAAGACCGCATCCAGATGCGTTCACTCTCTGGCGCGAAGGCGAAAGACAAGCCGGCGGACCCCATCATCGTGCACCCGGATGTGCGCAAAATGCTGCTGACGGCCAAAGCATATGCCGAAGGTGGCCGTGCGCTGTCCTTATTCTGCGCGGTGCTGTTAGACAAAGCACATTACCACCCCGACGAGAAAACCCGCAAAGACAGCGACGAGATGTTGTCGCTGCTGACGCCCATCGTCAAAGCCTTCATCACCGACAATGGCCATATTTCCACCAACGCCTGCATGCAAGTGTTCGGCGGCCACGGTTTTATCAAAGAGTGGGGCATGGAGCAGTTTGTGCGCGACAACCGCATCAACATGATTTATGAGGGCACCAATACCATCCAATCACTCGATTTGCTGGGCCGCAAGATTTTGGGCAACAACGGGGCCACGCTGAAGAAATTTGGCAAACTGATTGCCGCTTTGGTGGAAGAAGAAGGCGTGAACGAGAAGATGTCTGAGTTCATCAACCCGATTGCCTACTTGGGCGACAAAGTGACCAAGTTCACCACCGAAATTGGTTTCAAAGGCTTCCAGAATCCAGACGAAGTGGGTGCTGCAGCGGTGGACTACCTGCGTGTGGTCGGCCACATGGTGTTTGGCTACTTCTGGGCGCGCATGGCGCAAGTGGCTTTGCGCGAGATCGCAGCGGGAAATACCGACCCGTTCTATGTCGCCAAACTGCAAACCGCACGCTTCTACTTTGCGCGCTTGTTCCCTGAAACAGC
>JANPIC010000133.1:0-76913 GCA_031424795.1 Polaromonas sp.
GGCACCATCAATTTTGCCCAAGGCGAATTTGTGATGCTACCAGCCTTCATGATGCTGGGTTTTTTGTCCTTTGGCGCGCCGCTGCCATTGGCGTTTATATTGACAGCGTTACTTTCTACGGTTGTATTAGGTTGGGCATTCAAGAAAGCGATTGTTGACCCGCTTTTCAAATACGGCATGATGCAAATTGTGGTGGCCAGCATTGGCTTGTCCATCGTCATGAAAAACGCCATGCGTGCAGGCTACAGCGCTGAGGCGCATCCATTCCCGGGGCTTTTCTCTGACAAGTTGTTCAATGTCGCGGGTGTGAATATTTCCACGGGTGATGTCGGTACAGTCGTTTGCGCTTTGCTGGTGGTTTTCGCCACACAAGCCTTCTTGTCTAAAACGGTCACTGGCCGCGCTATGCAGGCGGTGGCTCAAAACACCGAAAGTGCCTCGGTTTTGGGCATCAATGTGCCACGCATGATTTTTTACACATTTGCGATCAACGCCGTGTTGGCTTGCGTTGCCGCCTTGTTGGTCACGCCGGTGTATCTGGCCAAATTTGACATGGGTGATTCCTTGGGTACCAAAGCTTTTTTTGCAGCCATCATTGGTGGTTTTAACAATTCGCGCGGTGCTTTGTTGGGTGGTTTGATTGTGGGTGTGAGTGAGAACTTGGCCTCTGCTTATATATCCCCATCTTACAAAGACGCTGTCGCTCTGGTGGTTTTTATGATTGTTATTTTGTTTAGACCGCAAGGCCTTCTCGGTAAAAAAGAGGAGCGCAAGGTATGAAGAAGCATCTTTTGGCGTTGACTGCGCTGGCGGTTATTTTGTTTTTGCCCCCCTTCCTTAAAAACTATGGCATTTACATGTTCACCACCTGGTTGATTTATGTGATTGCCACCATGGGTTTGAATTTAACCGTGGGCTTTGCGGGTCAAAAATCGCTCGGACACGCTGCATTTTTTGGCATTGGCGCGTACACCGTGGCTATTGCGATGAAAGCGGGCATCAGCTGGTGGGTGGGGCTGCCTGCGGCCATGGCCTTGTGTTTTGTGATTGGTTTGGTGCTCGGTTTCCCCGCGTTACGCGTGCAAACTATTTATTTGGCTTTTGCGACCTTGGGTTTCAACACGGCTGTGTGGTTGGTGATGCGCAATGAAGAGTGGCTGACAGGTGGTACGTTCGGTTTGAACGGCATTCCTAGGCCTGAAATATTTGGGTATTCGCTCAAAGACGGTTTGCCCTACTATTATTTTGTGCTGGCCATCGCTGTGATTGCTGTCGGCTTGTTGTGGTGCTTGTTGCGTTCGCCTTGGGGCAAGGCGTTTCAGGCACTGCGCGATAACCCAATTCGTGCTGAAAGCTTGGGCATTGATACACGCAGCTACACCTTGTTGTCATTCGCCATTGGTGCGGTCTTTGCGGGTATTGCCGGCGTGCTGTTTGCCTCGCTGGTTGACTTCATCGAGCCAGCGCCCTTTGCCGTCGGTGCTTCCATCATGATGTATTTGATGGTCGTCGTGGGTGGTGCGGGCTATTTCTGGGGGCCATTGGTCGGTGCGCTAGTCGGCATGGTCGTGCCTGAGTGGATTCGTGACGTGTTTCCGACACTTGCCAACTGGTACTTACCAATTTTTGGTACCGTCGTGATTTTGATGATGGTGTGGTTGCCGGATGGTTTGATGAGTATTCCTGACCGCATCAAAGCCAAACGTCAAGCTAAAGAAGCCAACGCAGCGCGCCAAGCTGCCGGTCAATCTGTAGCGGTGGCGCTGGAGGCAAAGTCATGAGCCAATCTGTATTAAAAGTTAGCAATCTCAAGAAAGCATACGGCGCTATTCAGGCTGTGGGTGGCGTTTCTTTTGAGGTGATGCCAGGTGAGATTTTTGGTGTCATTGGCCCCAACGGTTCTGGCAAAACAACCATGTTCAACAGCGTCTTAGGTCAAATCAAACCGGATGCCGGCACGATTGAACTCAATGGCAAAGACGTCACGCATGCCGGGCCGCTGGAGCTGAGCCGCTTGGGTGTGGGGCGAACCTTTCAAACGTTGCAAGTGTTTGGCAAGATGACCGTGCGTGAGAACTTGATTGTGGCCGCGCAAGAGCACCAAGGCAGCATGTTTGGTCGCATGTTTGCACCAACGGATTCAGGGTTAGGCGCAAAAGCCGATGTTCTGATTGATCAATTTCGTATTCGCCACGTTGCTCATTTACAAGCCGGCACGCTCAGCTATGGGCAACAAAAACTGGTAGATATCGCCATGGCGTTTATGAGCGAGCCTGCATTGGTTTTGTTGGATGAACCCTGTGCTGGCGTGAATCCCAGCTTGGTGGGCGGTATTTCTACCTTGCTCAAAGAGCTGAACCAAAAGCAAAAAGGCAGCTTTGTCGTGATTGAACACAATATGGATTTCGTGATGAGTTTGTGTCACCGCATCATGGTGATGGTTGAAGGCCAAGTGATGGCTGTCGGCACACCCGCTGAAATACGCGCCAACAAACAGGTGCTTGACGCCTATTTAGGGGGCTAAATATGAGCAACATCATGACTGACAAAACTTGTATTGAATTCAACGATGTGGTGGCGGGCTACAAGGATTTCATGATCCTGAACAACCTGTCCTTCAAAGCCAAGCACGGCACGATCACGCTCTTGTTAGGCCCTAATGGCGCAGGCAAATCGACGGTTTTAAAAACCTTGTTTGGTTTGCTCAAGCCGCGCCAAGGCAGCATCAAGTTAGATGGTGTTGATATTGGTGGCGCAACGCAAAAGTCTTTGCTCGCGCAAGGTATTGCTTTTGTGCCACAGGGGCGCAATTTGTTTGGGCAACTCTCGGTGTTTCAAAACTTAGAGTTAGGCGGGATCACGCTGGGTATGAAAACCACGCATGAGCGCATTCCTGAAGTGTTGGAATTTTTCCCCCGCGTTAAAGAACGTATCCACAGCCAAGCCTCTGCGCTTTCGGGCGGTGAGCAAAAGCAGCTAGAAATTGGTCGTGCTTTGCTGTTGCGCCCCAAGGTCTTGTTGATTGACGAGCCGTCTATCGGTTTGTCGCCCATTTTGGTGCAAGACGTGTTTAAGTTGCTGCGCAAATTGGCTGACCAGGGCACGACTGTTCTTATGGTTGAGCAAAACGTGAAAAGCGCTTTAAAGATTGCTGATGAAGCCATCGCTTTGGAGTCTGGGCGTTTGGTGTTGCACAAGCCGGCTTCTGAGTTGTTGGCTGACCCCAATATTGAGCATCTGTTCCTAGGCGGTGCGCGCCCAGTGGTTGCCGCTTTGCCGGAAGCGGTTGTCTAATTAAGGCCAGCTTTGTTAGATGTTTACCGCATTTGAATTTGAATTTTGACTTTTAATTACCGATAATGAGCGCAACCCAACTCACAAAGCAACCCCAAAAGCATATGAACACACTGAATCGTGAAGCTATCCAAGAAGGTGCAAACCCGCTGGGCATGGAAGGCATTGAGTTCATCGAATACGCGACGGCGCAGCCCCAGCAACTTGGCCAAGTGTTAGAGAAAATGGGTTTTCGCCCGATTGCCCGGCATCGCTCACGTGAGGTGTTGTTGTACCGTCAGGGCGATATCAATGTCATCGTCAACGCGCATGGCCAGTCGTATTTGAGTGGTTTGCCAAGCTCAGGTGCATTGACGGATAAACCCGTTATTGCCGCCATGGCGCTGCGCGTGCGTGATGCGTCAACCGCGTACAAACGCGCTTTAGAACGCGGTGCTTGGGCGATTCCTACCAATGTGGAAGTGATGGAGTTGAACATTCCTGCCATTCATGGCGTGGGTTCAAGCCGCATTTACTTCGTGGATCGCTACAAAGAATTCTCTATCTACGACGTTGATTTCACCCCAATTCCTACGGTGGATCAGCATCCGCCAGCGGTTGCAGGTTTGCATTTCTTTGGCATCGTTCAATACATCGGCAACGACCGCACAGAAGATTGGACAGAGTTTTACCGCGAATTGTTTGGCTTTACAGAGTTAAACGCAGGGCAACACTTTGGCATTTTGACCAAAGGTCGTATTTTGCGCAGCCCGTGCGCAGCGCCTAACCATTTTTATTTGCAATTGATAGAGCCTGAGTTGGGCGTGCTGGACGTCAAAGACGACGAATGCCTGCAGCGCATGGGTTTGGGTACGCCGAACGTCGCTACCACCGTTGAACAGCTTTTGAAAGCAGGCGTCGAGTTTTTGGTGTCCAAAGACCCTGATGATAAAAACAAAGGCGCATTGACGAGAACACAAATGGGCAGCGTGACGTTTGAGCTGGTGCACGACGACCGTGCAGCTTCTTAAGTGAGCCTAACGACCATGAGCCAATTTGTAGGAAATATTGACGATTTTGGGATGGACACCATCTCATTTGCCGGCCCGCTCGAAGCCAAGTTAAAAGCCACCCGCGAAGCCGGTTTCAGCCAAATCATGCTGGCTGCGCGTGATTTGGTGGGGCACGCCGACGGTTGGCAAGCGGCAGTCGCTGCCGTCAAAGCCAGTGGTTTGCGGGTGACGGGTTTTCAGGTTTTGCGTGATTTTGAAGGTTTGTCGGGTCATTTGCACGAATACAAAATCGACATCGCCAAGTCGATGTTAGAGATGTGCCATGCGCTAGATTGTGGCGTGATGCTGATGTGCTCCAGCACGTCCACGCACGCCACCTCAGACACAGAAGCCTTGGTCAAAGACTTGCGTAAACTGGCGATGCTGGCCATTCCAATGAACATCAAAATTGCTTATGAGGCCCTGTCCTGGGGGCGCTCCATCAACCAGTTCCCGCAAGCGTGGGACTTGGTTTGCCAAGCCGATATGCCCAATTTGGGCTTGGGTTTTGACTCATTCCATATGTTTGCGACCAACACGCCACTGGAAGACTTGGAAATGCTAGACACTAGCAAGATTTTCTTGGTGCAACTGGCCGATTTCATGTGGAACGAAATCAAAACCGTCGAAGAGCGCATCACCACCGCCCGCCATTTCCGTGTTTTCCCCGGCGAAGGCGTGCACAGCGAAGCCTTGGCCGCGTTGACATCGAAGCTGCACGAACTGGGCTACCGTGGCGATTACAGCTTTGAAGTCTTCAACGACGACTACCAGCAAATGCCCCTAGAAAGCGTCGCCAAACGCGCCAGACAATCGGCGTTGTGGCTCAGTGAAGGCGTGCTGCGCCGGTCAGTTCCTTTGCCGAATCAGATTAAGTTGAAGCGCCAAACAAACTAGCGCAAACCCCACGCATCCAGCGGTTGGCGCTGTCGTGATGGTAGCGTTCATGCCAGTATTGTTTGACGGGGAAGCTGGGAGTGGCAAGGGGCAGCGCAGCACTTGCAATCAAGGGTAAATCCTAGTCTGAAAAGCCAGTCGTTCATTTACACTTTGAAAATGAACGAACTAGTACATTCCGCCAAAAAGTTAAAACCCGCTGCTCAACAAGTTGTTAAAAGTGTTTCTAAAATTGCTATTAAAAATATAGCTAATAAAGAAGTAAATACGCCGGCTAAAAGTGAAAAACCTAGTCGCACCAATGACCCAGTACGCACCATGGCGGGTATTTTGGAAGTGGCGACCGCAGAGTTTGCTGCCAAGGGGCTGAGCGGGGCGCGGATTGACGAGATTGCGTCCATCACCAAAACCAGCAAGCGCATGATTTACTACTATTTTGATAGTAAGGAAGGATTGTATGTTGCGGTTTTGGAGGAGGCGTATCGCCGCATCCGGCAGATTGAGCAGCAGCTGCACTTAGAAGACTTAGCGCCTGAAGAAGCGCTTAGAAAGCTGGTGGGCTTCACTGTGGATTACCAGTGGAATAACCCCGATTTTGTGCGTTTGGTGATGAATGAAAACATACACCGGGGTGAGTTTTTGGCGCAAAGCAAAACGATTCAAGGCTTGAACATCCCGGTGGTTCACGCTGTTCAGCAGGTGTATGAACGGGGCGTGGAGCAGGGCGTTTTCAGACCAAATTTGGACCCGCTGGACTTGCACATGACGATGTCGGCGCTGAGCTTTTTCAATGTCTCAAATCACCACACGTTTTCTTTGATTTTTAAGCATTCTCTGGAGAATGCAGCGAATTTCCAAGCCAGGCGTGAAAGCATCGTCGAGACCATGGTGCGCTATGTACGCTTTTAGTTATGTACGTTTGTAGATAGTAGCTATGCAGGTATCCACTAATTAGATCAGGGTTTGTCCTTATATGTTAAAACTAACCAGTTAGTACATTAAGACATCTGTCCATAAAACAAAGGAGACAACATGTTGAAAAAAGTTATCGACCACTATTGCCAATTGATCAGCTATTTGCTGGCGATCATCATGGTTCTGATGGTCGTGTTGGTGTTTGGCAATGTCTTTATGCGTTATGCGCTGAATTCAGGTTTCACGATTTCTGAAGAGTTATCGCGTTGGTTATTCGTCTGGATGACCTTTTTGGGTGCTGTTGTTGCGCTCAGAGACAACGGTCATTTAGGCACGGACATGCTGGTGGGGCGTTTGGGCCCCATGGGTAAGCGCATCTGCATGGGCTTATCGTTGGTGTTGATGCTGTTTTGCGACTGGCTGATTTTCAAAGGCTCTTACGACCAAATGCTGGTCAATATAGATTCAACCAGCGCTGTGATGGAAGTTTCCATGGCTTGGGTATCTACGGCAGGCGTCGTCTTTGCCGTCTTGGCTTCACCGATTTTGCTGGGTGACCTGTGGCGACTGCTCAGTGGCCAAATTGGTGACGATCAGCTCATGCTGATTCAAGAATCTGAAGAAGCACCACATGCTGATGCCAATTCATCCACGCAAGCAAGACACTAAAAACAGGGGACTATTATGATTATTACTATATTTTTAGGTTCGATGTTGGGTGCGATGGCGTTGGGCATTCCCATTGCTTTTTCATTGCTCTTGTGCGGTGCTGCTTTGATGTGGCACATGAACATGTTTGACGCGCAAATTTTGGCGCAAAACTTGATTGAGGGTTCAAACAGCTTCCCACTCTTGGCTGTGCCTTTCTTCATGCTGGCGGGTGAGGTGATGAATGCGGGCGGTTTGTCGCGCCGTATTGTTAACTTCGCCATGGCCTTGGTTGGTCACATCAAAGGTGGTTTGGGTTACGTCACGATTGTGGCGGCTGTCATCATGGCGTCTCTGTCAGGTTCTGCTGTGGCTGATGCTGCGGCTTTGACAGCGCTGTTGTTGCCGATGATGGTGGCTGCTGGTCACGACAAAGCGCGTTCAGCGGGTTTGATTGCCTCTGCTGGCATCATTGCACCCATCATTCCACCTAGCATTGGGTTTGTGATTTTTGGCGTGGCTGGTGGTGTGTCTATCACCAAGTTGTTCATGGCTGGCATCTTCCCAGGCGTTTTACTGGCAGCTGCCTTGTGGTTCACTTGGTGGTATTTGGTACGTAAAGAAGTGGTCGTGCCACCACCACGTAAAACAACTGGTGAAGTGCTGGTTGCGTTTAAAGATGCTACTTGGGCTTTGGTGCTGCCTTTGATCATTGTGTTTGGTTTGAAATTTGGTATTTTTACGCCGACAGAGGCCGCCGTGGTTGCGGCTGTCTACGCCATTCTCATCTCGGTGTTTATTTATAAAGAGCTGAACTTCAAAAAAATGGTGCCTTTGTTCATCTCATCAGCCAAAACATGTTCTATCGTCATGTTTTTGGTGGCTGCAGCCATGGTTTCAGCTTGGTTGATCACCGTTGCCAATTTGCCAGCACAAGTGGTGTCATTGCTTGAGCCCTTGTTGGGCAGCCCACGCTTGTTGATGTTGGCAATCATGGTGTTGACCATGGTGGTAGGTACGGCTTTGGATATGACGCCGACGATTTTGTTGTTAACGCCTGTGTTGATGCCTGTTGTCAAAGCTGCGGGCATTGACCCAGTTTACTTTGGCGTGTTGTTCATTATCAACAACGCTATTGGTTTGATTACACCGCCGGTCGGCACGGTGTTGAACGCGGTTGCTGGCGTGGGTAAGGTCAGCATGGATGAGGTGACAAAAGGTGTCATCCCGTTCATGATTGCGCAGTTTGCGATCATGTTCTTGATGGTGCTGTTCCCGCAGATTGTTATGGTGCCAGCACGCTGGTTTTATTGAAAATTGATGCTTCTTTTATCGTTTTCCTGTAGACCTCATGCATGGATCTTGCGTTAGGTCATGTAACAAAGCAAATGAGTTAGCGCGCCATTTGCTAAGTTTGTATTTAAGCGTGCTGTGTTAGTTTGTATAACTTGTGGAGACTCTTATGAAACGTTTGTTTGTTAAATCATTGTTGGCTGTTGCTGCCATGGCAACTATCGGTATGGCTAGTGCGCAAGAGCGCGTGATCAAGTTCGGTTTGAGCGGCCCTGAAGGTCACCCAGCTGTTGCAGGCATGAAACTGTTTGCTGATGCTGTCGCTGCAAAATCTGGTGGAAAAATGAAAGTGCAATTGTTCCTCAACTCAACCTTGGGTACGGATCAAGCTATTGTTTCCTCCATCAAAGGCGGCACTGTTGATATGGCTGTGATGAACAGTGGTATCTTGGCTTCTGAAGCCAAAGAACTCGCTATTTTCGATTTCCCATTTTTGTTCGCCAACGAAAAAGAGTCAGATGCGATTGTTGACGGCCCTGTTGGTCGAAAAATGCACGCATTGCTTGAAGCTAAAGGCTTGATCGGTTTGTCTTACTGGGAATTGGGCTATCGCCACATTACCAACAGCAAGCGCGCTTTGAACAAAGTCGAAGACATCGAAGGCTTGAAGCTGCGCGTGATTCCTAACCCAATCAATGTGGCTTGGGTGAAAGCATTGGGTGCAAACCCTACGCCCATGGCTTTTGCTGAGGTATACGCAGGTTTGGAGCAAAAAGCGATTGATGGTCAAGAAAACCCAGTGAGCGTGATTGCTTCCAACAAGTTTTGGGAAGTTCAAAAGTTCATTGCGTTGACAAATCACCAGTACAACCCACAGTCAGTGATTTTCAGCAAGAAAATTTGGGATACCTTGACACCAGCAGAGCGCAAAATCATTGATGATTCTTCTGACGAAGCCGCTAAAGGTCAGCGTGCTGCTTCACGTGCCGCAGTTGCTGCCAACTTGGAATTGCTGAAGAAAAACGGCATGACTGTGACTCAATTTGCACCTGCTGAAGTGGCCAAATTGCGCGAAAAAATGAAACCAGTGATTGCACAATTCAGTGCAAGCGTTGGTGAAGCAACCGTCAATGAAATGATGGCTGAATTGGCTAAATTGCGTAAGTAATTAAATAGGTAATTTGAGGCTGTTGCGCAGATGCCTTTGTTTAAAAGGTGTCTGCGCTGATTATTTAGTAAGCTGGTTTGTGAATGAATAAGATGCGAATTGCCGTTGCTGGTGCGGGCCTGATTGGGCAAGCACACATCAAAGTTTTGGCTGATAGCCCAAGCTGCATGTTGTCGGCTATTGTTGATCCATCACCTGCGGCTGTGGAGATTGCTGCAAAAGAAGGCGTCCCACTTTTTAAAACCATAGATGAATTACTGCTGGCGAATCGCCCCAATGGGTTGATTCTGGCAACACCCAATCAATGGCATGTTTCGCAAGCACTGCAATGCATGGAAGCGAAACTTCCTATCCTTTTAGAAAAGCCGATTGCAACCACGGTGGTCGAGGGCGAAAAAATTGTTGCTATGGCAGCCGCAACCGATGCCAAAGTACTTATCGGACACCACCGTGCGCACAGCCCCATCATGGCCAAGGCCAAAGAGGTGATTGATTCTGGCAAGCTAGGAAAGCTTGTTGCCTTTATGGGAAGCGCGACGTTCTTTAAGCCGGATCATTACTTCGTTGATGCACCGTGGCGCAAAGAATTGGGCGCAGGTCCGATTTTGATCAACATGATCCACGAAGTGCATAATCTGCGCATGCTGTGTGGTGATATTGTTGCGGTACAGGCTTTTGGAAGTAATGCTACTCGGGGGTTCTCGGTAGAAGACACAGTCGCTATCAATTTACGTTTTGCCAATGGTGCGCTCGGCACATTCATGTTGTCAGACACAGCGGCCAGTGCACGTAGCTGGGAGCAAACCTCGCAAGAAAACAAATCTTACGCCAGTTATGATGACGAGGATTGCTACGTTATCACGGGTACCCATGGCACATTGTCAGTGCCAACCATGCGCTTAAAAACTTACCTACGTCCTGAAGATCGCTCTTGGTGGAAAGCGTTTGATGCTAGTGTTGTCAGCATGGTGCGTGATGATCCGTTGAAACACCAAATAGAACATTTCGGTGCAGTGATTCGTGGTGAAGTGCAACCATTGGTCAGCGCAAACGATGGTTTGCAAAATTTGCGCGTCACAGAAGCTATTTTTGAAGCGACTAAGACTGGTCAAGTTATCGAACTACTTGCAAAATAAATAAGCAATAGTTTTAATATTTATAAATAATTCAGAAGGAAAAACCATGAAAATTCTTATGCTCCACGGTATCAACCACAACATGTTTGGCAAGCGTGATCCCAAGCAGTACGGCACGATTACCTTGGACGAAATCAATGCCAACTTAACGGCACTGGGTAAAGAGATGGGCACAGAGCTCGAGTTTTTCCAAACCAACAGCGAAGGTGAGATGTGCGACCGAATTCACCAGGGCTATCAAGATGGTGTTGACGCTGTGCTCATCAATGCCGGTGCTTGGACACATTACAGCTACGGCATCCGTGATGCCTTGGCTATTTTGACTTGCCCAATTGTAGAGTTGCATATGTCTAACATCCACGCACGCGAAGCATTCCGCCATGTTTCAGTGTTTGCCGAAATCGTGAAGGGTCAAATTTGCGGTTTTGGCGAGGATAGCTACTTGCTGGCCTTGCGTGCTGCGGTTACTGCTGCAAACGCAGCGAAGGGTTCTAAGCGATGATCAACGGTAACACAGAGATCATCGCTCATATAGGCTTCCCCACGCACGCCTTCAAGGCACCTATGATTTACAACCCCTGGTTTGAAAAAGCTGGTGTTAACGCAATCGTTGTACCCATGGGCTGTCAAGTCCCAGACTATCCTGCCTTTTTACCCAATATTTTCAAACTCAGCAACATGCGTGGCGCGCTCATCACCATGCCGCACAAGGTTACAACCATTGGCCTGCTGGGCGAGGTTTTCCCAACTGCTGCCATTGCAGGCGCATGTAACGCGGTGCGTCGTGCACCTGATGGTCGGTTGCAGGGTGATATGTTTGATGGTGAAGGCTTTGTGCGTGGCGTGTTGCGCAAAGGTATGAAGCTAGAGGGTGCACGCGCATTGGTTGTTGGTGCAGGTGGTGTTGGGTGTGCTATAGCTGCCTCGTTGGCTGCTGCAGGCGTTGCCGCTCTGGGTTTGTTTGATGTCAATGCTGCCTCCGCAGACGGGCTGGCTGAGCGTTTACGTCAACATTACGCTGCATTACAAGTAACTACAGGCTCGAATGATCCTGCAGGTTTCGACTTGGTTGTAAATGCTACACCTATGGGCATGAATGTGGGTGATGCTATGCCGATGGATGTTTCTCGCATTGCCGCAACGACTTTTGTGGGTGAGGTCGTGATGAAGACCGAGATGACAGCATTTTTGGCCGCTGCAGCTGAGCGCGGCTGCCGCGTTCAGATCGGAACCGACATGCTGTTTGAGCAAATCCCAGCCTACCTTGAATTTTTTGGCATGCCCAGTACAACACCTGAAGAGTTGCGTGCATTGGCAACGCTTCAATATGCTTGATTTTTCAAAGATTAGTCTTTGGTAGCCCGACGCTGAACCGCTTCAACATAAGCTTGTCCGTCAGGGGCTCGCTTATTTTGTTGGGCGTCCCAAATCATTTGCCCTAAGCATTCCATCACCACGTGGTGGGCATCGTGTAAGGAGTCGAGTCTGGCGGCCAGCAGTTCGACCGCTTGCCGAATACCCCGTGGCTGGTCAATCGAGCATTGCTCGGTAATAGTTAAATGCATGGACAGATGCAAAAACGGGTTGGTTTTGCCATCATCAGTGGTGATGACTTGGTTTAAACTCTGCAGTGCAGCATCTATGTCTTTCAAATCTGCATGATACTCTGGGTGCTCATCAATCCACAAACTTGCTATGGTTTCAATAGCTTCTAAAGCAGTATTATCGTTGGCTTTGGCGTAAACGGAGCAAAAAAAACGCCTAACGTCAGCTTGTGTGGGTTGATACAACATTCATCAATTTTAAATGACTTGAAAACAGCATGATATTTCCGTTGATTACAGACCCATTTTTTTATGCAGTCGCCATTCCCGCTGTTTTATTACTAGGCATCAGTAAAAGTGGCTTTGGCTCAGGTTTTGGTTCTCTGGCTGTGCCTATGATGGCGATGGCTGTTACTGTGCCACAAGCTGCGGCTATTTTGATGCCAGTGTTGCTGGTGATGGATTTGTTGGGCATTTCCGTTTACCGGAACGATTTTGACAAAACATTATTGAAGTTTTTATTGCCTTGGGCTTTGGTCGGCACTGTCATCGGTACGCTGCTATTTAAAGTACTGAATGCATCAACAGTGGCAGGTATTGTCGGTATTTTTACATTGCTCTTTCTGGCGCAGCGCCTCTTATTTCCGCCTAAAGCTAATGCTGACCCGCCGCCAAAATGGTTGGGCACAATTTTGACCTCAACCGCAGGGTTCACCAGCTTCATAGCGCATGCAGGTGGGCCACCTATCAACGCTTATCTGATTCCCTTGAAACTCAGTCCGCTGGTCTATGCGGCCACTACCTCCTATCTTTTCTTCTTCATTAATTTGTCGAAATGGGTGCCTTACGCATGGCTGGGTTTATTAGACGTTCGTAACTTCGCAACATCCTTAGTTTTATTGCCTTTTGCACCTCTGGGGGTGTGGATTGGCGTACGCATTGCCAAACGCATCAAGCCCGATCTTTTTTATAAATTGCTGTACGCGGGTATGCTTTTGACGGGGTGTAAACTGGTCTGGGATGCTTTTAAGTAGCTCGCTGCAGCGATGCACAATTACTAAACGTTTTTGCCTGCCATCTCTCGCTCTTTTGCCATTTGCTCTGCTAGCTGTGCACGGCCTTGCTTCACGGTGCTGATCACCTTGGCTCGGTCTTTGTAATGTGGGTGCATTTGTTCTAAAAGCTCAAAGTTGTGCGTTCTGAAGAGTTGCACAATGCGATTAGCGTCTTGTGTGGCATAACCAAGTAGTTCTAAAACACTGCTTGCGCTTTGCAAGCTGCTTTCAAAGACTTCACGCTGAATCAATGTCACGTCACGATCCCGCAGTTTGTTCCAGTGCGTTGCATCGCGTGCCCGGACGACCAGTTGCAGCTGTGGAAAGTGCTCCTGTGCTAAATCAACTATCGCTAAAGATTGCTCAACATCATCCACGGCAACTACCAAAATCTGCGCCGTAGCCGCTCCAGCCGTGCGCAGCAAGTCAAGCCGTGTGGCGTTGCCGTAAAAAACGCGGTAGCCAAAGCTTCTGGCGGTTTCAATCATCTCAGCATCATGGTCAAGCACAGTGGTGGGTATATCTTGCGCCAGCAGCAAGCGACCTATAATTTGTCCATAACGGCCAAACCCTGCAATGATGATGGGTGCGGCTTGCTGCTCTGAAATTTCATCAGGCAGTTCAACACCACAATTGGCATAGCGTGGCAGCCAAAATTTGTCGATAGCAATCAAAATCAGTGGACTGATTAGCATTGACAGTGCGACGACGCCGATCAAGAAAGAGGCAGTTTCAGGTGCAAACACTTTGGCTCCAGCAGCAGCTTGAAACACCACAAAGGCGAATTCGCCACCTTGCGCGAGCAGTAAAGTCAGCACAGGTCGCTCCTGAAAAGGCACATTCATGAGACGAGTGATGCCGTAAATAACTGCAAATTTAATAGCAATAAAGGCGGTCAATACGCTGGCTATGAGCCAAGGAGAGTTGATGAGTACAGAGAAGTCGATGCTCATGCCAACGGCTATGAAAAACAGCCCCAGCAGCAATCCTTTGAACGGCTCGATATCTGTTTCTAACTCGCGGCGGTATTCGCTTTCAGCCAGCAGCACGCCAGCCAGGAAAGCGCCCAAGGCCATGCTCAAACCGACAAACAGCATCAAAGCCGCAATGCCGACGACTAAAAGCAAGGATGCAGCGGTGAAGATCTCAGGTGTTTTGCTGCGCGCAATCCAGCGGAATATCGGGCGTAGCAGCAGTCTGCCACCGACAACAATGCATGCAATAATTGCTATAATTTTAATAGCTGAATAGGTAATATCTACAACGGATGATGCCTCATTTACTTCCTGACTGACACCTAAGAGAGGAATCAACGCCAAAATCGGTATCGCGGCAACGTCTTGGAACAATAAGATCGAAAATCCGGCTTGCCCGCTGCTGGTGGGTAGTAAATTGCGCTCTCCCATCACTTGCAGCGCAATCGCTGTGGACGACAACGCCAAGCCCAGTGCTGCAACCAAAGCCGTTTTCCATCCTCCTAAAGCGGTAGATACGACAGGAAACAGCAAGCTAGCGCCCCACAATGCAATAAACAAAACAGCAGCGCAGCCAATGACTTGAGCGCTACCCCAGCCAAAAATGGGGCGACGCAAGCTCCACAGGCGTTTGGGTTCTAGCTCTAAACCCACCAAAAACAGCATCAAAACCACGCCAAACTCTGCAAAATGCAAAATATCTTGCACATTGGTGACCAAACCCAAACCCCAAGGCCCAATCGCCATGCCGGCGGCCAAATAGCCAATGATGCTACCCAAGCCTAGCGCTTTGGAGACAGGTACAGCGATGACGGCTGCGCCTAGGTAGATTAAACTGTTGATGAGCCAAGATGGGGCGTGTTCCATAAGCGTTCGTGCTGGTATTTAAAGATTCCTGTACTCTGCAGTATATTGTTTTAACATTGAGATATAACATAAAGCTAACCCATGAAAACATTTCAAACCCTCGCTGAACTAGCTGCTTGCGTTGGTCAAGATGTCGCTGTGAGCGATTGGCTGATCGTCACGCAGGAACAAATCAACCAGTTTGCTGAAGCCACGGGTGACCGCCAGTGGATTCACATCGACCCCGAACGCGCCAAAGCTGGCCCGTTTGGTGCACCTATCGCGCACGGATTTTTGACTTTATCGCTCTTGCCGCAGTTTTTCGCCACCGCTTTGCATGTGGAGCAGACGCGCATGGGTGTGAACTACGGCTTGAACAAAGTGCGTTTTATGTCACCTGTGCCAGTGGGAAGTGCTTTGCGTGCACGCTTGTTTTTGGTGGCGGCAGAGCAGATTGACAACAATGGTATGCAGATGACTTGGGATGTGACAATTGAGCGTGAGGGTGTTGTCAAGCCCGTTTGTGTGGCGCAATCTTTGTCGCGCAGCTACCCGTAGTTTGCGTGTTAAATTTTGAGTTGCCCAAACCCATTTTGCCGCCAAGCCTCATACACGGTGACGGCCACAGCGTTTGATAAATTCAAGCTGCGCTGGTTTGGCAACATGGGCAACTTGATACGTTGATCGGGTAAAAAAGACTCACGTAATGCAGGTGCAAGTCCTTGCGTTTCAGAGCCGAACACCAAATAATCGCCAGCAACAAATTGCGCGCTATGCACCAAGCGTGTGCCCTTGGTCGTTAGCGCAAACAGCCGCTCTGGCGCAGGTTGTTGGTTGTCTAGAAACGCCTGCCAGCTAGCATGTCGTTTCAATTCAGCATATTCGTGATAGTCCAAACCCGCGCGGCGCATGTGTTTGTCGTCCATGGAAAAGCCCAACGGCTCTATCAAATGCAGATGACAACCCGTATTAGCGGCAAGGCGGATGATATTGCCCGTGTTGGGCGGGATTTCAGGTTGAACTAAAACGATGTTAAACATGCACTTATTGTCTGCCAAAACGTGCTCATTTAGCTACTCTGCTTCCGTCCGCGCAAAAACAGCCGCCGTGATGTGAGCCGCGCCAGCTTGGCGCAGTGCCGTTGCCGCTGCAAAGAGCGTTGCACCACTGGTCATCACATCATCAACCAGCAAGATGCGCTTGCCCTGCAACTCCTTCGCTCGAAGTGGTTCAACTGCAAACGCTGCGTTTACGTTTTTCATGCGCTCTGACTTGCTTAACGAGCTTTGCGTTAATGTGTCTTTAATTCGTAATAGCAAATACGCTTCTGTTTTTTCGCGATTCAGATGCTTGCAAATTTCTAAGGCCTGGTTGTAGCCACGGTGTTGAAGTCTGGCTGTCGACAGTGGTACTGGAGTTATCACGTCAGCATTGTCGATGGCGTGTTCTATGGATGGTGCGCTTTTTAGAAGAAGTGCAAAAGTGCTGGCCCAAGCCGGGTTGTTGCCAAATTTATAGCTGGAAATACATTCGCTCCACGGGTACTCGTATGCAACAGCCGCCAAGCATTCGTCCAGAGGAGGTGGTTTGACGATGCATGCGCCGCAGCATTTGATATCAGTCGAAATACCTGACTTCATCGCCAGAGCGCAAGTGGCGCAACGTCGCACAGGTTGGGCGAAGCGTGTTACACAAGGCTCACAAACCATGCCATTGCTAGGCCAAGTCTTGCAAACGGCGCATTGGCTGGGAATCCAATTCAAAAGTCGCTCTAAATGTCGCTGTGATACTGGGTTAAATAAAGGACGAATTAAGGGGCGTATCAAACGACTAAACATAGAGTGCCAATATACTCGCAGTAATACGAATATTCATTTGCAACAGAGTTTAATATGAAATTTTTGACAAAACTGAGTGGTGTGGTCGGTCTTGCCTTGATGATGGCTTCAATCGTCACGACGACCGCATTCGCGCAAACAAGTGCGGCAGCATCAAATTACCCCAACAAAACTATCCGTATCATCGTGCCGTTCACACCCGGCGGTAGCACAGATATTTTGGCTCGCGCCATCGGCATTGAGCTCGGTAAAGCTTGGGGGCAATCCGTTATTGTCGAAAACATCGCGGGTGCTGGCGGAAGTATTGGCGCCGATAAAGTGGCTAAATCTGCTGGCGATGGCTACACACTGCTGATGGGGCATATCGGCACGTTAGCGGTCAATCCTTCGCTCTATCCAGATCTACCTTACCAGCCATTGCGTGACTTCGCGCCGGTCGCCTGGGTGGCACGTGTGCCGAATGTGCTGGTGGTGCATCCGTCAGTTCCTGCAAAAAATGTCAAAGAATTCATTGCACTGGCAAAAGCTAAGCCAGGACAACTCAACTATGGCTCTGGCGGCAACGGCAGTGCAGCCAATTTGGCGACAGAATATTTGAAAGTTCAAACCAATATTTCTTTGCTGCACATTCCTTACCGAGGCACTGCCCCTGCGGTGACCGATTTGTTGGGTGGTCAAATTCAAGTGCTTTTCACGGGAGCGCCTGCGGTGATCGGTCAAATCAAGTCTGGGCAACTGCGTGCCTTAGGTGTTTCCTCACCACAGCGTTTAGATTCCTTGCCAGACGTGCCCACAGTGGCCGAAAGCGGCTACAAAAACTTTGAGGCAGACCAATGGTACGGCGTTGTTGCACCCAAAGGCATACCGCCAGAGATTGTTGCCAAACTCAATGCTCAAATCAACCGAGCCTTGCAATCGCCTGAGCTTAAAAATCGCCTGAACAACGAAGGCGCTGTTGCCACGCCGTCCACACCGGAAGTTTTTGGAAAACTCATTCAAACTGAAATTGCACGTTGGAAACCAGTCATCAGCTCTGGACGCGTAACAGCACAATAAGACAGCACAATAGTTGACTTTAGCAATGTCTAGCGAGCGACCACCCACCATCTCCCCCAACGCCGCTGCGCACTGGCAGCGCATTGCACCTGCTGCAACGCCGTGGCTGCACGAAGAAGTAGCCAGCCGCATGGTGGATCGTTTGCAATGGATCAACTTACAGCCCAAAACGTGGGCGCACTGGGGCGCTGTGCGAGGCGGGCAGCAGGCGCATGTGGCATTGCTTGAAAAGTATCCAGATTCAACCTATTTTTTGCCTCTAGCCGGTGAATTTATTGCCGATAAAGCTATTAAAAATATAGCAAATTATGCGAACTCCAGCAGTAAATGGCAGCTGTCTAACTTGTTTAAAGCCAAGCCAAAAGTAGATTACTCATATCCAGCCGATAGCACGGTTGACATGCTGTGGGCGAACATGCACTTGCACAACGCACTTGATCCGCAGATGTTGATAACGCAGTGGCACAAAGCCATAGCGACGGACGGATTTTTGATGTTCTCCTGCCTGGGGCCAGACACCCTGCGCGAACTGCGTGGTATGTACGACAAGCTGGGTTGGCCAGTGCCTAGCCACCAATTTACCGACATGCATGATTGGGGCGATATGCTCATCCAAGCCGGCTTTGCCGAGCCCGTGATGGACATGGAGCGCATTGTGCTGACGTACGAAACGCCACAAAAGCTACTGGAAGATTTGCGTGAATTAGGCCGAAACTTGCATCCAGACCGATTTCCTGCCTTGCGTGGCAAAGCTTGGAAAGCCGAGCTAGAAGCCGCTTTGGTCGAACATTTGGCTGACCCGGCTGAGGGTGGCCGGTTAAAGCTGACCTTCGAAGTCATTTACGGCCATGCGATGAAGCCGAAGCCAAGGGTTAAGCTGAGTGAGCATAGCGCGGTGTCATTGCGGGATATGCGGGAGATGTTGCACGGTAGCAGAGGGCGCTAGTCCATCGAAGAGGGCATAAAAAAACCTGCAAGTAGCAATACTGGCAGGTTTTTTTGTATTGACTCCCCAATTGAACGGGGAGTTGCTGATGCGGATTACTTAGCGCGAACGGTGCGAGCCTTGGCCATATCACGCGGCACAAACACTTTGCCGCCATTGCCTGGCTTGGCAGCTGGTTTAGCAAACGTTGGTTTGGCGAAGCCAGGCTTAGCGAATGCTGGTTTACGGTCAGCAAAGTCGCCACGTGGAGCGAAGTCACCGCGAGGGGCGAAATCTTTACGCGGGGCGAAGTCGCCGCGCTCAGCACGGTCACCACGAGGCGCAAAATCACCACGTGGAGCGAAGTCTTTACGAGGAGCGAAGTCACCACGTGGGGCAAATTCTTTACGTGGCGCAAAGTCACCGCGAGGTGCGAAATCGCCGCGAGGAGCTGAATCACCGCGTGGAGGAAAGCCACCGCCGCTATTGCGGTCGTTGAAACCACCTTTGCGAACATAGCTGTCTGGTGCGCGAGCGTTGTCAGAAGGGCGTCCAGCGAAACGATCACCGAAACGGTCGCCCTGCGGAGCAGCGAAACCACCGCCTTGAGGCGCGCGGTCAGCGAAGCCTCCACGGTCACCACCAAAGTTACCACCGCCACCGAAACCGCCTTGGCGAGGTGCAAACTTTCGGTCACGGCCAGCGCCGCCGCCATGTCCACGGTCGCCACCAAAACCACCGCGGTCTGGGCCGCCGAAGTTACCAGGGCGTGACTCAGGGAAACGTTGTTTTGGCTCTAAGCCAGGAATGACCTCTGCTTTGAATGGGGTGCGTGTGAACTGCTCGATGTCCATGATACGGCGACGGTCTCGGATTTCAGCAAAGCTGACAGCGATACCGTCACGGCCAGCACGACCTGTACGACCAATACGATGGGTGTAATCCTCGGCTTTCATTGGCAGGCCAAAGTTGAACACGTGGCTGATCGATGGCACGTCAATACCGCGTGCTGCCACGTCGGTTGCCACCAAAATTTGAACTTGACCTTCGCGCAAAGCTTGCAAGCGGCGGTTACGGATACCTTGGTTCAAAGCGCCGTGCAAAGCAACCGCGCTGAAACCTTCTTGTTGCAGGTCGTTGGCCAAACCGTCGCACTCGATCTGGGTGCTGGCAAACACGATGGCTTGCTTGATGTTGGTGTCGCGCAACCAGTGGTCGAGCAACTTGCGTTTGTGCTGAGAATTGTCAGCCCAGAACAACGATTGCTTGATGTTTTGGTGCTTGTCTTGCGGGCTGTCGATGGTGATGCGCTGTGGCTCACGCATCACACGGCCAGCGAGCTGCTGGATGCGTGGTGCAAACGTGGCGCTGAACATCATGGTTTGTTGGCGGCCGCTGGTCAACTGGTTGACTTCTGCGAGATCGTCTGAGAAGCCCAAATCGAGCATACGGTCGGCTTCGTCAACGACCAAGAATTTCACTTTGTCGAGCTTCAACTGGTGTGAACGCTGCAAGTCAAGCAAACGGCCTGGGGTTGCCACCACCAAGTTAGCGTTTTGCAACTTGGCCAATTGCAACTGGTAAGGCATACCCCCCACCACGTTGGCAATGCGCAAACCTTTGCAGTAGCGCACCAAATCAATCGCGTCGTTGGCAACTTGTTGTGCCAATTCGCGGGTCGGGCAAAGAATCAAAGCGCCTGGCGTGGCCGGTGTGAAATTGCGGAAATTGGTCGGGTCTTTGCGTTTAGCGCGTTTTGGAGGCGCATCGCCACGGGCTTCGGCTTCAGCGCATGCTGCTTCAAACTCAGCGCGTTCGGCAGCTGCTTCTTGTTCTTGCTGTTTCAGCAAGGTGTGGATCACAGGCAGCAAAAAGGCGGCAGTTTTACCTGAACCGGTTTGGCTGGACACCATCAAGTCAATAAATTTCTTCGGTGTGCCGTCAACAGCATCCGCTGGCAAAGCCAATGGAATTGTTTTCATCTGCACGGTGGTGGGTTGTGTGAAACCCATTTCTTTCGTCGCTTGAATCAGCTCATCAGCCAAGCCAAGTGCGATAAAGCCGTTTGGCAATTTGGCAGCTTCTTCCGCGGCCAAAGCTTTGGCTGCGGCCACTTCATCTACTGCATTTTCAGTAGCAATTGAAGCAGTAAATTCGCCGGCTATGGCAGTATTTAATGTTAATTCGTTGTCGGTCTGAGATTCAAAAGTCGTTGTCATAGAGTCGGTCATACATAGCCGCCACCAATTTCGGTGCGGTTCCATTCAATGGTTAAAAAACATCAACCATCAAACGAAGTACAACGTCTATTTACTCGATTTTCTCTGCAACCCATATCTAAAGATGTGTGATTGCAGTACGGTAGCGACGCGGTTGGCTTTAATAATCGTTGTCTAAAAAGACAACAAGCCCAAAGTGTGATGCAAGATGCACGATGCCAGAAACGTGATGCAAATTCACCACGATTTCTGTACAGCCTCGAATTATAGCGCGACTACGGGTTTTCACCTAATTAAATTTTCAACTAAATGCTAAGTTGTTGATTTATTGGCATTCTTCATTTCAAAAAGTGCTCTCGGTAGTGCACCAACTCATCAATCGACTCATGCACATCCGCCAAAGCGGTGTGTTTTTGTTGCTTTTTAAAGGCTTTGTAGACTTCAGGCCGCCAGCGTTTGGCGAGCTCTTTGAAGGTGCTGACGTCGATGTTGCGGTAATGGAAAAACGCATCCAGCTTGGGCATGTATTTGACCAAAAACCGGCGGTCTTGGCTGATGGTGTTGCCGCACAGGGGGGACGTCGCTTTGGGTACGTACTTCTTCAAAAAAGCCAAAATCTCGGTTTCAGCGTCCGCTTCTGAAAGGGTAGATGCTTTGACCTTGTCAATCAAGCCGCTTTTACCGTGCGTGCCTTTGTTCCATTTGTCCATTTTGTTCAAAAGCTCGTCGCTTTGGTGGATGACGAGGACAGGGCCTTCGATGCGCGGCTCTAAGTTTGGGCCGGTGACGACGACAGCGATTTCTATCAAACGTTCGTTGTCGGGGTCTAAACCGGTCATTTCGCAGTCTAGCCAGATCAGGTTTTGATCATTTTTAGCGAGTAAAACCTGAGTTTTGGTAGTTTCTGCTGTAGTTTCTTTGTTGATTTTGGCGGTATTAGGCATATCTAAGGATTGTCACTTATTTCACGTCTAGTCTGCCAATTCATCAGTAAACTCATACCTTATGACTAACCCTTCGACGATTCCTTCAATTTCATTCATTTTTTCACTGGTATTTGCAGCGCTTTTAGTGGCTGGTTTGGTGGTCAAATATTGGCTGGCAACACGCCAAATCCGTTACGTGGCGCGGCACCGCAACGCTGTACCACCAGCATTTGCGCAAAATATTACCTTAGCAGCGCATCAAAAAGCGGCTGATTACACGCTGACGAAATCGCGTTTCGGCTTGCTGGAGCTGGCTTTTGGTACGGCAGTTTTGGTTGCTTGGACGCTGCTGGGCGGGCTGGATCTGATAAATACCTGGTTACTGGGTTTGATTGGCAATTCTTACGCAGGTTTAGCGCAGCAGTTGGCGCTGTTCGTTAGCTTCGCAGTGATCAGCAGCATCATCGAGCTGCCGTTCACGCTGTACCAAACCTTTGTGATTGAAGAGCGTTTTGGCTTTAACAAAATGACGTTCAAACTGTGGTTGATTGACGGCATCAAATCCAGCTTGATTGGCGCCTTGATTGGCCTGCCCCTTGCCGCGCTGATTTTGTGGCTGATGGGCGCTGCGGGCAACTTGTGGTGGCTGTGGACATGGTGCGTGTGGATGGGGTTTAACCTGCTGCTCTTGGTGCTGTACCCAACGGTGATTGCCCCGATGTTTAATAAATTCAAACCTTTGGAAGACGAAGCGCTGAAAGCCCGTGTGACGGCGCTGATGCAGCGCTGTGGCTTCGCTGCCAAAGGTTTGTTTGTGATGGATGGCAGTAAACGCAGCGGCCATGCCAACGCGTATTTCACCGGTTTTGGCGCTTCTAAACGCGTGGTTTTTTACGACACTTTGCTGGCCAAATTGTCACCCGCAGAGGTGGACGCTGTGTTGGCGCATGAGTTGGGGCATTTCAAACACAAACATGTGATCAAGCGCATCGTTGCGATGTTTGCGATGAGCTTGGCGGGGTTTGCACTATTAGGCTGGCTGTCAACGCAAGTGTGGTTTTACACAGGCTTAGGAGTCATGCCTAATTCTGCAGCCGTGACCGGCGTGCCAAACAACGCTTTGGCTTTGCTGTTATTGATGATGGCGATGCCAGCGTTCACATTTTTCATCTCGCCACTCTTTGCACAACTGTCCCGCAAACATGAGTTTGAAGCAGATGCCTACGCCATCAAGCAAACAGCGGGGAGTGACTTGGCCAGTGCGCTGCTCAAGCTGTATGAAGACAATGCCTCAACGTTGACGCCAGACCCTTTGTTTGTGAAGTTTTATTACTCGCATCCACCTGCTTCAGAGCGCTTGGCTCGTATGGGCTTCACCCCTGGTAGTTTGAGTAGCGCATCTGCAGGGCAGTTGGCCTGACGAATGAGTAATATGCTTCAAAATGGACTTGTCGTCGCTGGTTTTGGCCGCCATGTGCTCGTTGAGACTGATGCAGGTGAACGCATTATTTGCCACCCGCGCGGTAAGAAAAACACCGCCGTGGTGGGTGACCGTATCAAATGGCTTGCAACCCAAGACGAAGGCACAATTGAGAAGCTGGAGCTTAGGAAGAACCTGTTTTATAGGCAAGATGAAATTCGCACCAAATCGTTTGCAGCCAATTTAGACCAAATTTTGATTCTGATCGCTGCTGAGCCAGAGTTTTCAGAAAGCCAGCTGTCCCGTGCTTTGATAGCGGCTGAGGCAGAGCACATCAAACCCATCATTGCGCTGAATAAGAGCGATTTGACCGTGCCATTTGCCAAGGCTTGGGAGCGGCTTCAGCCTTACAAAGAGATGGGCTACGACGTCGTCGCCCTGTCTTTGAAGCCCAAAAATGTGGGGCTAAAGAGTGCCGCCGAAGACTTTGATATTGAGAAAATCGAGCAACAAGCCGAGCTGTTGATGTCGCTCTTACAGGGCAAAACTACATTGGTTTTAGGGCCTTCAGGAGCTGGTAAAAGCACGCTGATCAATGCCGTCGTGCCCAATGCAACAGTGTTCACGCAAGAAATTTCACAAGCTTTGAATTCTGGCAAACACACGACCACTAGCACCACTTGGTATTGGGTGGATGAGGCAAAAACCACGGCTTTGATTGATTCACCAGGTTTTCAAGAGTTTGGTCTGAACCACATTGAAGCGAGTCATTTAGCCAGCTATATGCCCGACTTTAAAGTGCATGTGCCGAACTGCAAATTTTACAATTGCAGCCACTTGCATGAGCCGGGTTGCGGTGTTTTGGAATCCATGAAAAATGATGTAAAAAATGACTCTAGCCGTCGTAAAATAAGCTTAGAGCGCTATCGAATATATAGCAGTTTGTTTGCTGAATTATCCGAGGTTCGGTACTGAGTATGCCGTACTTTAGCCTAGCAATTTAGACAAAGTCAGTAGCGCTAGCAGTAACATCCATAACACCACATAGCGCCAAACAAGACCAACGACGCTGCGCAGGTGCGCTGGTTCAGCTTCTCGACCTGGCGTGCTGATGGTGGCTTCGGGTTCGGTTGAATTGTTGTTACTTTCCCCATCAAATGATGAATTAGCCGATTCGGCTCGTGGAGCTGGTTTGAGTAATTCGCCACCTAAACGCACATGCATGGCGCCCGACGTTGCCGCCAAAATCACGCCGTCGTTGGCGTTGTCAAGCGTGGGCAATTGCTGTGCATAGTTGCGCCAACAATCAATCGCATCCTCAAAATTGCCCACCACGGCAAACCCCATGGCGGTGAAACGAGCAGGCAACCAATCGACCAAATACCACGCTTTTGCTGTTGTTTCGCGTAAGTGGTCACTTACGACGGAGGAGTCGTCATGCACGTTGTCGTCGCTTGAATGACTCAATTTGGTTTTAAAACGTGGTTTCCAAAAACGGACGGTAAATTCAGACATGCGGTAAAACACCGCACCGAATGGGCCTAGCCCCAAAGCTGCCAAAATGACATACCAAGTCAGCACACCAAACACATGGCGATGCGCCGCCAAAACCGAGTATTCAATGACGTGGCGCACAATTTCGCTGCGCGGAATGTTACTGGCATCGACGTTTTGCCAGTCAGCTAAGAGTTGACGAGCTAAATCTTCGTCGCCAGCATCTAGCGCATCGCGAATATCGGTGAAGTGGTAGCTAAATTGCCGAAAACCGAGGGTGACGTAGAGCACCATCACGTTCCACACCACGGCTGCTGGCCAGCCAAAGGCGTAGACCAAGAGCCAATGCACACCCATCACAGCTAAGGCTGGCAATGCTGCTGTGATCAGCCAAACCACCCAGCTGTGGTCAGATTTGCCTGCATCAAAATTACGACTTACAGCGTTCGCCCAATGGCGCAGACCATGATGAATGGGGTTGCTGCGCGTTAGTGGTTTGACTTGCTCGATCAAGAGCGCGCAAAAAATGGCAAAAAAGCTCATGACAGCATCATATAGGATGCTGACTAGCTTTAAGCGTGCAAAAATCGATAAAAATTGCGCAACATGCCAGCCGTTGCACCCCAAATGAAGTGCTCTTTGCCGTTCGGGGCTTGGTCGTCAGGGTAGGGCATAGAAAACCACTTGCGACGTGCGCCCTGCCACTCAAACACGTGCTCATGGTGGTTGGCAGGGTTCATTAGATAAGCCAACGGTACTTCAAATGCGTGCGCAACTTCGTCGGTATTCAGGCGTAATTCAAAATTAGGATTCAGCAACGCAACAACAGGGGTGATGATGAATTGCGTACCCGTTAAATAGGTTGGCATCGCGCCTATGACTTCAATATGTGATGCCTCAATGCCCACTTCCTCGTAGGTTTCACGCAGCGCAGTCGCCGTGGCATCTGCGTCATCTGCATCTGCTTTGCCACCAGGAAAGGCGATTTGCCCGCCGTGGGTGGAGAGGTGGCTGGTGCGCTGCGTTAGCAATACATGCAACTCATCTCGCATCACCAAAGGCAGCAAAACGGAAGCGTGCGCTAACTCACGTTGGCTGAAGCTGGACTCGCGCAGCACTTCGGGCGACCAGATGGGCTGATTGGCAAATCGCTCTCGTAAGGCTTGCGGTGACATCGCAGCGCTTGGCACCGCTGGCATGTCTGCACCCGTACGGGTGACGGGCACTTTGCGCGGGTCGAAAATCGGTGGTGCGATGTAGTCAGGTGCGGACATGGTTGTTTAGTACATAAAAAAACCGCTAAAAGTAACTCAAAGAGTGACCCATAGCGGTTGTTTTTCGGAGCCAGTGCAACTGTTATCGCGGCTGACTCTTGGTTGTTGACTTTAAGCCGCAGTAACTGCTGCTGTAGCCTTGACCTTCTTAGGAGCCAATTTTTCTTTGATACGTGCAGACTTGCCGCTACGATCGCGCAAGTAGTACAACTTGGCGCGGCGAACATCACCACGGCGTTTGACTTCAATCGCCGCGATCAACGGGCTGTAAGTTTGGAATGTACGCTCAACGCCTTCGCCGCTGGAGATTTTACGAACGGTAAAACCGCTGTTCAAACCACGGTTACGCTTGGCAATGACCACGCCTTCAAACGCTTGCAAACGCTTGCGAGTTCCCTCGACCACGTTAACGCTAACGACAACGGTGTCGCCAGGTGCAAATACTGGAATAGTTTTGTTCAAACGAGCAATTTCTTCTTGCTCTAGTGTTTCGATTAAGTTCATAGTTTCCTCTTATGATCATGGCAGCACCAACGTCGGGATTGACATATGCTCGATTCATTTACAAAGAAAACTGTAAAAAAGAGCGGTCGGCCAGAGGATCGAAAAGCCTTTGATTATAACAGTTTATAAGGGCTTTTTCAACAAATCAGGGCGTAGCTCGGTTGTGAGCTTGAGTCGTTGTTCTTGTCGCCAGAGCTCAATATTCACATGGTGGCCAGACAAAAGCACATCCGGCACGGTTTTAGGCACGCCTTGATCTTCCCAAATCTCTGGTCGCGTGTAGTGCGGGCAATCTAGCAGGCCGTCTAGAGCGGGGTTGAAGCTGTCTAAGTGGTGGCTGTCTTGGTCACTCAGCACGCCGGGTTGCAGGCGGGCTATGGCGTCTAGCAGAGCCATAGCAGCGATTTCTCCGCCTGAGAGGACAAAATCGCCTAGGCTGATTTGAATATCGACATAGGCGTCGATAAACCGCTGGTCAATGCCTTCGTAGCGACCGCAAACCAGCACGGCGCCATTGCTTTTCGACCATTTTTCTACGCTTGGGTGGTCAAGTTTTTGACCAATCGGGGAAAAAAGCACCACGGGCGCTTTATTTCCCAGATTCGTTGCTTGATTCCGTCCGGTTTGAATCGCTTCAAGGCACAAACGCAGCGGCTCAGCCATCATCACCATGCCTGGGCCGCCGCCGAAGGGGCGGTCGTCTATGCGGCGGTAGGTGCCTTGGGCGAAGTCACGGGGATTCCATAGGCGGACATCGACCAAGCTGATGCCGTTTTTAGTCTCAAAAGCGCGGCGGTTGATGCCAACCGTTAAAAACGGGGCGAAAAGCTCGGGAAATAGGGTGATGACATCGAAGCGCATAAATCAAGCTGAATGGGCTTATGTCATGAATCAGTAGTCTGGCTGCCAGTCAACGGTGACGCGTTTCTCAAGCAAATTCACGTCATCAACATAATGTGAAACGAAGGGAATCATGCGTTCTTGCACTTTTTCAATGCCTTCAACAATCTCGGTGTATTCAATCACCAGCACCGTTTGCGGCCCAGTTGAGAGCAAATCTTTCACGACACCAAGTGCGACGCCTTCGCGGTTGACGACGTTCAAACCCATCAAATCGACCCAGTAGTACGAGTCAAGTTCAGGCGTTGGAAAGCTGGAGCGGGGAATGAAGATGCGCGAGCCTTTGAGCGCCTGGGCGATGTCGCGGTCTTCCATCTCATGGGCGACGGCAACAATGGTGTCGGAATGCACTTTGGCTTCACGAATGCGCATGAGTTGCGTACCAGCAAAGGCGGGTTTGCCGCGTTCGGTGGGTTGCAAATACCAGCGTTTGGAAGAAAAAAGCGCCTCAGGGTCGGCGCTATGAGGTAAAACTTTGAACCAGCCTTTGAGTCCCCAAGCGTCGGCGATACGCCCCACTTGGATGGCATCTGCTGGTAAATCTACCGGTTCAAGGCCTTGCAACATGATATTTATAAAATGCTGAGCAATTGCCTCGAACTGAAATCAACAACAAAGTTGTTGATTAAACAGCCGCAGGTGCTGCTTTTTTAGCGTGTTGAGCAAACAAACGCTCAACGGTTGGAGATGCTTGCGCACCAACGCTTTTCCAGTAAGTCACGCGGTCGATAGCGACGCGGATGCTCTCTTCGCCACCAGTGGCGCTAGGGTTGTAAAAACCAACGCGCTCGATGAAACGGCCGTCACGGCGGGTACGTTTGTCAGCGACAACGATGTTGAAAAAAGGACGCGCTTTTGCGCCGCCGCGAGAAAGTCGAATGACGACCATAATAGTTCCTTCAGAAGAATTGCCCAATTTAGGTAAATAAATACCCGAAAAATAAAGCAACCCGATAATTTCATGTAATCTCAGCGTTGAGACACGTTACATAACCACCCGGCTAGAAACACGCTGAAAAGCCTTTGATTATAGCTTTTTACGGGGTGCGCTGTCATTTTTATTCTTATTTGTCAAAAGTCATCTCAATTCTTCTACTTTTATGTTGATTATTCGACCCAGCACAGACGCCGACTTGCCCGCTATTACGGCGATTTACGCGCACCACGTCCTCACCGGAACAGGTACTTTTGAGGTCGATCCGCCCACCGTGGACGATATGCGCGGTCGCCATGCTGATGTTTTGTCCAAAGGCTTGCCTTGGTTGGTCGCTGTTCAAAACGAAGTGGTCATAGGTTATGCCTACTGCAATTGGTTCAAACCGCGCCCAGCCTACCGCTTTTCTGCTGAAGATTCGATTTATTTGAGTCCTGAAGCCGCAGGAAAAGGCCTGGGTCGAACGTTGTTGGCAGAATTGATGGCGCAGGCGCAGCGGGCGGGTGTGCGTAAATTGATTGCTGTCATTGGCGATTCGGCCAATGCAGGCTCTATCGCCGTGCACGCATCGGCAGGTTTTCAGCCTGTGGGCGTTTTGAAATCATGCGGTTGGAAGTTCGATAAATGGCTGGATGTGGTGCTGATGGACAAAACTTTGGGTGAAGCGGATTTGACCACGCCGGTGTAAACGCGCTAGTTGAAGCGCGCCAGTTTGACCATCCAAAAAGCTTCAAAAACTTAAAAAAATAACAATAACTAGGGAAAAAAGATGAAAAATAAAACAATCGCCACTTGGCTCTCATTTGTAGGCGGCCCCATGGGGCTGCACCGGTTCTATCTCTTCGGCATGCAAGACTGGCTTGGCTGGTTGCTGCCTTTGCCAACGATTTTGGGGCTTTACGGTGTGCATAGAGTGCGTACTTACGGTATCGACGACACGGTTAGCTGGGTATTGCTGCCGGTTTTGGGTTTTGTGATTGCTGGCTGCGCACTCACCGCGATTGTTTATGGTCTGATGACTGCAGAGCAATGGAATGCGAAGTTCAACCCAACATCAAAGCCTGATGCAAGCGCTGGTCAAACCAGCTGGTTGACAATTGGTGCTGTGGTTTTCTCGCTGTTGATAGGCTGCACAGCATTGATATTTGGTACCGTTCAAGTATTTCAGCACTACTTTGAGTACCAAATACTTGAAAGTCAAAAGCTATCTCGATAAAAAAGCAATAAATATGGCTCTAACCGGTGTATTTATTGCCTTAAATGCTATTAAATTTATATTAAATTGGCATGACTTTAAAACAAATTGAAGCTTTTTACTGGGCTGCGAATTTAGGTACATTTGCCATCGCGGCGCGGCGACTGCATGTTACACAATCGTCGCTTTCAAAACGCATTGCCGAACTTGAGGAATCTGTGGGGCAGCAACTGTTTGACCGTTCCAGCAAGCGTGCCCAGTTGACCGAGGCTGGGCATAGACGGATTTCAATAGCAGCCCGAATGATAGAGCTGAAAGAGTCGCTTCGTGTCGAGGCTGATCAGCTCTCGGATTTGACGGGTATTTGTCGTTTTGGCATCAGCGAACTGGCTTCTTTGACCTGGCTTCCAACTTTTGTGGCTCAAGCCAGGAAAGCCCATCCACGCCTTGTGTTGCAGCCCTATGTCGATTTGGCTAGAAATCTGGAAAGACAGGTTGCACGGGGGGAGCTTGATTTTTCGGTTGCGCCTGGACCTGTGGAAGACTCTCAGTTGCGGGCGCAGACGATTAGTCAAGTCGAGTTTAGTTGGATTGCATCTCCAGCCAGAATCAGTGCGGGTACGGTGCTGACAGCCAAAGATTTGGAGTTCCTTCCATTGATAACGATGACAGAGGGTTCTGGGCTTACCCGAGCCTTCAATAGCTGGGCTGCTGAGAAAGACATCAATATGCAGCGAACGGTGGCTTGTAACAGCTTGATGGCCATTGTGGGTTTAACTTTGGCGGATGTGGGGATCAGTTTTTTACCAACCCGTTATATGCAGCCCTGGGTAGACCAAGGCAGTCTGGTGGCTGCACGTAGCGTTCCGGCGCTACCCAGCTTGAATTATTACTTTTTACAACGAGCAGACGATACCAGAGCTGTGGTTCAGACCATGAAGCACTATGTGATTCAAGCAGCTGATTTTTCTAATCGTAGACTTTAAAAGTCGCATGGATGATTAAATCATTCTAAAAACGACTATGTAGGTAGTCAAATATATCGCTTGTTTGATTGGGATTGCGACTTTATGATTCGTCCACTTTTAACAAGGAGACATCATGAAAAAGCTCAATACTGTCCTTGCTGCCCTAATGTTGGCCTTGGGCACTGCATCCAATACATGGGCTGCCTGGCCTGACGATAAACCCATTGAGGTCGTTATTGGTTTTGCACCCGGTGGCGGCACCGACTCTATGGCACGCAAGCTGTTGCCTTTTGTTCAAAAACGCTTAGGCGCGGGTACACAATTCGTTGTGGTCAATAAACCCGGCGCTTCTGGTGAGATTGCAAACGCGTATGTCGCCAAGGCAAAGCCTGACGGTTACACCCTAGCCATCGTGAACGTGCCAGGTTTTCTGTTTCTTCCCATGAGCAAAAAATCGCAGTACCAACCGGAGGATTTTCAGCTGATCGCCCGAGTTGTTGATGATCCAACCATTCTGGTGACGCGCTCTGACGGCAAAATAAACGCGCTCCAAACAGTGATTGGTGTGGCAAAGCAGACGCCGGGCGCTTTGTCAGCCGGTCACAATGGTGATGGCACAAACGGAGACTTGGCACTGCAACTCCTGAAAACAGCTGCAGGCATTGATTTGACTTTGGTGCCCTACAAGGGGACGGGTCTGCAAAAAACAGATCTTCTGGGCGGCCATATTTCTTTGGGCACCATCAGCGTCAGTGATGTACCTGAGCTACACAAGGGTGGCAGCGGTAACTTGCGGGCGATTGTTCAATTCACTGCCAAACGCTCTGCAGCGTTGCCTCAAGTCCCTACTGCTACAGAGCTGGGTGTCAACGCTTTGATGTCTTCGGAGCGCGGATTTGCCGCACCCAAGGGGGTTTCTGCTGATGTGATGAAAAAGCTTGAACAAGCCATTGCCGATAGTCTGAAAGACCCAGAGTTCCTCGCGGCAGCATCTTCCGATGCGCCTGTGATTGCTTACCTGTCGGGAGCGCAGTGGCAAAAGTCGTTGGAGCAAAACCGCATCGCGCTTCAAAAATTGGTCAACAGCCGTAGCAAATAAGAAAGATTTCATCATGTCAAGCAACTCAACCACCTTCGAGCAACCTGTCTTTGAGCGTGTGTCCCCCGAATTAGTAGCACGTGCCAAACAATTTCAAAGCGCTATTTTGTGCGATGTTTTTGGTCGCAGAGGCTCGCTCAATGCACGCGTGCAGCCTTTGAACCCGTCGATGAAAATCGCCGGTCCTGCCTTCACGGTGGAGGTTAGACCCGGTGACAACCTGATGTTTCACGTTGCGCTAGCCTTAGCCCAACCAGGCGATGTCATCATTGTTGATGGCAAAGGAGACGATACCTGCGCTCTCGTGGGCGAGTTGATGGTCACACAAGCCGAAGCCGCTGGTTTGGCTGGTTTCGTGGTTGACGCAGCTTCACGTGACGCAGACACGCTTGCTAAAGGGGTATTTCCGATTTTTTCAGCAGGTCGTAACCCTTGTGGACCCACTAAAGGGCTTGCCGGTACGATTGGAAAACCCATCTCCATTGCAGGTGCACCTGTCCAGCCTGGCGACTTGGTGGTCGGTGACGCAGACGGCGTCGTCGTCATTCCGCGTGCAGACGTCGCCCGCGTGTTGGAGGCAGCCGAGCTGAAATTAGCCGCTGAAAAAACGCGATTGGATGAAATTGCACGCGGTGAACTGGTCTCGCCTTGGTTGCATGAGGCTTTGAGCAGCGCCGGTTTACCTGCTTTGCCGAAACTGCCAGTTCCAGCCTGATTGGAGTAATTGGAGTAAAGCCATGAGCAAAGAAACCATTGTCGTAACAGCAGCCTCAATCCATGTGGATGCCGATGCCATGCTTTCAGACTACCGTGTGATTTATGCAGATGTGCGTGCGGGCGAGGAAGCGCTTGCCGATCTGTGCCGTCAAGAGGAACCCGTCGGCATCATGGTTCGATACGGCAACATCTCAGAAATGGTGATTGCAGCCTCGCCTAAATTGAGGGTGATTGCTAAGCATGGTGTCGGCACTGACAACATCGATAAAAAAGCGGCGGAGCGCTTAGGGATACCTGTTACCGCTGCTTTGGGCTCGAACAGCCAAGCGGTGGCGGAGCACACCTTAGGTTTGATGTTTGCGTGTGCGCGAAAACTGGCTTGGCTGGATGCGCGCATGAAGCAGGGGCATTGGGACAAAGACAACTACTTGGGTTTAGAACTTCGCGGGGCAACGTTGGGGCTGATAGGTGCAGGTGCTATTGGCGGTGGCGTCGCAACTGTGGCGCTCGCACTCGGTATGCAGGTTGTTGTTTACGACCCGTTTGCCAAGCCGGGCAGTCTGCCAGAGGGTGCTCGCCTGATGGCAGATCTGGATGAGTTGCTCAAACTCGCCGACGTGATTTCTCTGCATTGTCCGTTGACAGACGGTACGCGCGGTCTTCTGAGTCGAAAGCGCCTTTCGAGCATCAAAGATGGCGCCATCATCATAAATACTGCCAGAGCGGGGCTGTTTGACGAAGAAGCCATGCTTGATGAGTTGGAAGCTGAGCGTTTGGTTGCGGGCATTGACTGTTTTCAGGATGAACCACTAAAAAAAGATGCTCGCTGGTTGACGGTTCCTAATACGGTACTGACCCCGCATATCGGCGGGACGACTGCGACAGCATTTAGGGCGATGGGTGTGGATGCGGCAAGATCTATTTTGTCGAATTTGAGCTAAAAAAGCAATGAATATGCCTGCAGCCGGCGTATTTATTCATTATATAGCTATAAAAATTATAGCAATTCTAGAGGGTATTTAAAGTTACCCGCCTAGACTTGAGTCATTAAAACAACTGTAAACTTACCCAGTAGGCAACGGCTGCGACAAATGCGCTGGCTGGAATCGTGAAAATCCAAGCCCACACAATGTTGCCAGCCACACCCCAACGCACCGCACTGGCGCGCTGAACTGAACCTACGCCGACGATAGAACCTGTAATGGTGTGCGTCGTGGAGACCGGAACACCTAAAAAGGTGTTTAAAAACAAGGTGATAGCGCCAGCGCCTTCCGCACAAAAGCCACCCACTGGTTTAAGTTTGGTGATTTTTTGTCCCATGGTTTTCACAATGCGCCAGCCGCCAAACATGGTGCCCGCGCCAATGGCGCAGTAAGCTGAAATGGCCACCCACATCGGCGGCGATTTGTCGCCAGCGGCAGAGTAGCCCGTTGCAATCAACAGCATCCAGATGATGCCGATGGTTTTTTGCGCATCGTTACCGCCATGGCCTAAGCTAAACGCAGCCGCTGAAAGCAGCTGCAGACGTCTAAAAATGCGATCTACTTTAGAGGGTGCCGTTTTGCGGCAAATCCATGCAACCGCGACCATCAGCAATGAACCGAGCACAAATCCCAATATGGGGGACACAAAAATAAAAATGACGATTTTGATGATGCCACTTGAAATCACCGCGCCAGCGCCTGCTTTGGTGACGGCTGCGCCAATGATGCCGCCCGCTAAGGCGTGGGAAGAACTGCTTGGAATGCCGTAATACCAGGTAATGGTGTTCCAAGTGATACCGCCAATCAGTGCGCCAAACACCACATGGATGTCAACAATGGCCGGGTTGACCAAGCCTTTGCCCATGGTGGCTGCCACGGCAAAGCCGAATACGAAAATAGCAACAGCATTAAAAAATGCAGCAAAAACAACAGCTTGACCGGGTTTTAGAACGCCAGTGGAGACTACGGTTGCGATGGAATTGGCCGCGTCATGAAAACCATTCATAAAGTCGAAAGCCAATGCCAGCAGCACCAGCATGGCGACTATCCAAAGCGCGGTTTGGGCTTGCATTAAGAGTTCTCCAGAATGATGCCTTCAATCAAGTTCGCCACGTCTTCGCATTTGTCTGTAATCGTCTCAAGCAGCTCGTAAATGGCTTTGAGTTTGATAATTTCGCGTACGTCGTTCTCTTCGCGGAACAGCTTGCTCATGGCGCTGCGCATCACGCGGTCTGCATCTGACTCAAGTTTGTCAATTTCTTCGCAGGTTTTCAGCGCTGTTTCAGCGGTCGCTGGGTCGGCAATGCTGCCTAGCAAATAGACCGCATCTTTGAGACGGTCTATACATTTCACACTGATGTCAGTGAGGCGCTTGATGTCGGGTGTCATCTCGCGCACGTCATATAAAGCCATGGTTTCAGCAGAATCTTGCAGCAAATCTGCCACATCGTCCATGGTGTTGATGAGTTTGTGGATGTGCTCACGGTCGATCGGGGTGATGAATGTTTTGTGCAACATTTGATTCACATCACGGGTCACGCGGTCAGCAGCGCGCTCGGCATTGTCAACGTCGCGGTTGTATTGCTCGCGCAGGTGTGTATCGTTGTAGTTGTCTACCAAATGCGAAAAGGCGCGTGCCGCTTCGACGGTGCGGTCGGCGTGCTGGTTGAACATTTCAAAAAAGTTGCCTTCGCGTGGCAGTAATTTACCGAAGAACATGGAAGCCTCCCGTGGGATATATTTCTATTACGTGTCAAAAAGATGACGTTTTGATGACTCCGAGGAGTTTAACCGCGAGTTAAACCAAGCTAATAGATTTAAATTTAAAAAAGCTAAAAAAAAACCGCACAACGCAAAAGTTGTACGGTTTTTAGTGGTGCCGGAGGCCGGAATCGAACCGGCACGGGTCTTACCCCGCGGGATTTTGAGTCCCGTGCGTCTACCAATTTCACCACTCCGGCAATTGGAATCTGTGAAGCCTCGAATTATGACACATTTTATGGCACATTATTGGCATGAACTATTTAACCATTGAAGATGTCATCGGAAAAACGCCTTTAGTTGCTTTGCAGCGAATAGGTGCTGCAGAAAATAAGCTTAGAAACAATGTTGTTTTGGGTAAATTAGAAGGCAATAACCCTGCAGGCTCGGTGAAAGACAGAGCCGCCATGTCCATGATCAAACGGGCTGAGGAGCGCGGGCAGATCAAACCTGGTGATAAATTGATTGAGGCAACCTCTGGCAACACCGGGATTGCCTTGGCGATGGCAGCCGCAATCAGAGGCTACAACATGGTGCTCATCATGCCGGAAGACCTGTCTATTGAGCGTGTGCAAACCATGAAAGCCTTTGGTGCAGAGCTGATTTTGACGCCCAAAAGCGGTGGCATGGAATACGCCCGTGACTTGGCTGAGCAAATGCAAGCAGAAGGTAAAGGTTTGGTTTTAGACCAGTTTGCCAACCAAGATAACCCGCGCAGCCATTACGAGACGACTGGCCCAGAGTTGTGGGCCGATACCAATGGGAAAATCACCCACTTTGTCAGTGCCATGGGCACGACGGGAACAATTACAGGTGTATCCAAATACTTAAAAGAAAAAAATCCCAACGTCAAAATCATTGGTGCGCAGCCATCTGAGGGGTCACGTATTCCTGGCATACGCAAATGGCCCACAGAATATTTACCCAAAATTTATGACCCCACTCATGTGGACGAATTGGTACTGGTAAGCCAAACCGATGCTGAAAATATGTGCCGTCAATTGGCAAAAGACGAAGGTATTTTTTGCGGCATTTCAGCGGCAGGCGCATGCTGGGTGGCACAGCAAATTGCCCAGACTGTTGAAAATGCGACGATTGCGTTTATCGTTTGCGATCGGGGTGACAGGTATTTGTCGACAGGTGTTTTCCCAGCATGACGTCGAACATGACGATTGAGTCAAACTTTATAAAAGGCATCACGCCAGCTATCAATGCGGATGCGGCTAGAGCAATCGCTGCAGAGTTAGATCTGCGCAACCCGCCAGCAGCTTTCTATAGCAATCCGTATCCTGTTTATGCAGCTTTACGCGAGTTTGAGCCTGTGCGTCGTATGCCTGACGGCTCGGTGCTAATCACGCGCTACAAGGATTTGATTCAAGTTTATAAAGATGCGCATACGTTTAGCTCGGACAAAAAAATTGAGTTCACACCAAAGTTTGGTGATGCACCGCATTTATTGGAACATCACACCACGAGTTTGATTTTTAACGACCCACCACTACACACGCAGGTGCGACAAATCATGATGGGCGCGTTGACGCGCCGCGCGATTGACCAAATGGAAAGCAGTTTGACCGAGCTAGTTTCTAAGCTTGCCGATCGTATTCAAACCCAAGGTGGCGGTGATTTGATTGAGGATTTTGCAGCAGCTATTCCGATTGAAGTGATTGGAAACTTGTTGAACATTCCCCACGACGAACGTGACCCTCTCAGAGATTGGTCACTCGCTATTTTGGGTGCGCTTGAGCCGAAAATTTCGGTTGATCAAGCGCAGCGCGGGAATACTGCAGTCGCTGAATTTTTAGAGTACTTGAAGGTCTTGGTGGCTGACAGGAGAACGCATCCTGGCAACCCCGAAAGCGATGTGTTGACACGTTTGATTCAAGGTGAGCGCAGCGACAACGGGCAACGATTGAGTGAAAACGAGTTGCTGCATAACTGCATTTTTATTTTGAACGCTGGCCATGAAACCACGACGAATTTAATCGGCAATGCCTTGGTTGCACTGCAAGAGTGGCCGGAGCAAAAAGAGCTGCTTATCAAACGCATAGTCGAATCTCAGTACGATAAAGCGACTTTGGACGATGTGTTGAGTACTGCTGTTGATGAGTTCTTGCGGTTTGAGTCGTCGAACCAGCTCGGAAATCGCCGTGCAACCGTCGATTGCATCGTGGGCGAGGTCCCGCTACTTAAAGGGACATTGATAACGTTGTGCATTGGTTCGGCCAACCGCGATCCGACTCAGTTTGAGAGTGCTGAATTGATGGATATCACGCGACCCAATTGCAAACATTTGTCGTTCGCTTTTGGAATTCACCAATGTGCAGGGCTTCACTTGGCGCGTTTGGAGGGCAGGGTTGCATTGCAAATCTTCTTACAGCGATTCCCTAATTACAAACTGACTGCAGCGCCAACACGCGGTGGTCGTGCGCGTTTTAGAGGTTTTTTGAACGCCCCGTTCTCCATAAATTAAATCATTGAGAGAGATTTCTGTGACACAAGCTTATAAATATTGCCCTTCATGTGCCTCTCCTTTGGCTTTCGTTGCCTTGATGGAGGACGGCGGCATGAAAGAACGCTTGCGTTGTCAAGTTTGTGATTTCACGCACTGGAACAACCCAACGCCTGTGCTGGCCGCAGTCATTGAGTATGAAGGGCGAATTTTTCTTGCGCAAAACGCAGCTTGGCCAGGCAAGATGTTTGCACTGATTACTGGCTTTATGGAAGCTGGGGAAACGCCTACTGAAGGTATTGCGCGCGAAATCAAAGAAGAGACGAATCTTGATGTCAGCGAACTCAATTTGATTGGTGTTTACGATTTTCAGCGCATGAATCAAATCATCATTGCTTACCATGCAGTCGCTTCGGGGGATGTTGTTTTGTCGCCTGAGCTGGTCGATTTCAGGCTGTTCTCACCGCAAACGGTGAAGTGTTGGCCTTCAAGCACGGGTTATGCCTTGGCTGATTGGCTTAAATCGCGTGGGCATGAACCGCAATTTGTGGAGTGGCCAAAGTCTTAAAAATACAAAGTCTGTTCCAAAGTAAAAAGCCCTTCAAACGATATGTTTGAAGGGCTTTTTAAGTCGAAAAACTGAATTACTTCAATTTAACTTCTTTGTAATCCACATGCTTACGTGCTTTTGGATCAAATTTCTTGATCAGCATTTTGTCAGGAGTGGTTTTTTTGTTTTTGTCAGTCGTGTAGAAATGACCTGTACCAGCTGTTGATTCCAGCTTGATTTTTTCGCGTCCGCCTTTTGCCATGATGGTTCTCCGTATCTAGGTGTGTGGGTGGATTAAGCTTGACCGCGAGCACGCATGTCTGCGAGCACGGATTCGATGCCGTTTTTGTCGATCAAACGGATAGCTGCAGCTGAAACGCGCAGGCGAATCCAGCGGTTTTCGGCTTCGATCCAGAAGCGACGATATTGCAAATTCGGCAAAAACCGACGTTTGGTGTGGTTGTTGGCGTGAGAAACATTGTTTCCCGACATTGGGCCTTTGCCCGTTACTTCACATACGCGTGCCATGAGGACACTCCTAAGAAAAACGCAATCTAAAGAAATTGCGCGTTAACGGCTTTCGCCGCACCTCGCCATCACAAAATGCTAAAACTAAACATCAGAAATGGCGGTAATAATCACTGCAATAAGCAGCAAAGCCTTGGATTATAGCGTTTTTAGAGCTCTAAAAACATACTTCCTGGTCGGAAATGACCAAAACTTGGCATAAAACAAGCCAAAAATAAGCAAAAAACGGATATTTAAACTTCGTTCTGCTCTAAAAAACGCTGTGCATCCAATGCAGCCATACAACCTGTGCCAGCACTGGTGATGGCTTGTCGGTAGATATGGTCTTGCACGTCTCCCGCAGCAAATACGCCAGGGATGCTGGTCATGGTAGCCAAGCCGTTTAAGCCTGATTGGGTCACCACGTAGCCATTTTTCATCTCAAGTTGACCTTGGAATATCTCTGTATTGGGTCTGTGCCCGATGGCAATGAAGCAACCTTTGACGGTGACATCTTCCGTTTTGCCATCGGCTACATTTTTAAGACGAATCCCTGTAACACCGGTGTTGTCTCCCAAAACTTCATCTAGTATGGAGTGGAGTTTCAGTTCAATTTTGCCGCTGGCTACTTTGGCCATCAATTTATCAATCAAGATAGCTTCAGCTTTGAATTTGTCACGGCGGTGCACCAGATAGACTTTGCTGGCGATGTTGGACAGGTACAAAGCTTCTTCCACTGCGGTGTTTCCACCGCCAACAACGGCGCAGACTTGGTCGCGGTAGAAAAAGCCATCGCAAGTTGCACAACCTGATACACCCCTTCCCATAAAAGCTGTTTCCGAAGGCAAACCTAAGTACATGGCCGAAGCGCCCGTCGCTAAAATCAAAGCATCACAGGTGTAAGTGCCTGAATCACCCGTCAAAGTGAAAGGGCGTTTTGAGAAATCGACGGTGTGAATATGGTCAAAAACGATGTTTGTTTTGAATCGTTCAGCATGCGCTTGAAAGCGTTGCATCAGCTCAGGGCCTTGCACGCCGTCGACATCAGCCGGCCAATTGTCAACATCTGTTGTGGTCATCAATTGACCACCTTGGGCAATGCCTGTTACTAACATCGGACTTAAATTTGCGCGTGCGGCATAAATAGCGGCTGTGTAGCCGGCTGGACCTGAGCCTAAAATAAGTACTTTGGCGTGTTGAGAATTGGACATGAGCTTGGATTTAAAGTGAGTGATAAAAAGAAAACAATGCTGCTGATTAATGTCTATGTTCAGGTCTTGGCGGTTTTAGACCCTAATTTCGGGTTATAACTATCTCTGTGAATCGATTTTAGACCATCGCAATTAGGCTCGCTGAGGCAAGTCTTAAATGGGAATGGCAGATGTAACTATGTGTGCTGCTTAAGTGCGTTATCTAGTTAGTGTGCGTAGTAATTTTAAATATTAGGGTTTCAGCATGACTATTTTGTCAAATTTAGATTTAATTCGGCGAGTACCTTTGTTTTCGATGCTGTCAGATGCGCAGGCGCAAACGATTGCTGAGTCAGTAACGAAGCAACGCTTTAGGCGAGGTGAGGCTGTTGTTGAAGGCGGCAAGAAAGCCAATGCGCTGTATATTATTTTGAATGGTCGTGCACACGTTGTCGCGACGGACACGCGGGGTCGTGAAGCCATCTTGGCAAATTTAAAGCAAGGTGATTACGTTGGCGAGATGAGTCTTATAGATAACCAGCCTCACTCAGCCACGGTGCGTGCTGAAGTGCAAACAGATGTGCTCGTGCTTGGACGTACGCAGTTCGCGCGCATCTTGCCAGAAAACGCTGCCATGACATACGCCATCATGAAAGTGTTGGTACAGCGCTTGCGCCAAGCAGATCGCAAAATTGAATCGCTGGCCTTGATGGATGTCTATGGTCGCGTCGCGAATGCGCTTTTAGATTTGTCTGAACTTGCAAGTGATGGGCACTCTTTTATCAAAGAAAAAGTGTCGCGCCAGAACATCGCCAAAACCGTGGGTGCTTCTCGCGAGATGGTCAGCCGGGTGATGAAAGACCTAGAAGACAAGGGTTATATTGAAAGTCAAGAAGATGGTTCGATCTTGATTCGGAATAGTAGCCACACCTTGTTGTAATTCCCCAGAATTTTGCTGATGACCTATTCTCTAAATACGCTTAACAACACGCAATCAAGTTCTGAGCCCTCCGCAGCTGAGCGATTTATTCAAGAAGTTGCCTTGGTCTTAGGTGGGTTGGTACTTGTTTTTTGGGTGTTGTCACTGCTGAGCTACACGAGTAACGATGCGGCGTGGTCAACCACTGGTTTAGGCACGACAACTCAAAATTGGGGTGGTCGCATTGGTGCGAATGTTGCGGATTTGAGTTATTATTTTTTTGGCTTCTCAATTTGGTGGTGTATCGCTGCGCTGGCTAGTGCATGGCTTGCGTGGTTGGCGTCTTGGATGCGTCACGAAAAAATGCATCAAACATTTTTGCAAGACCAGCCGAGGTTTTACATGTCAGTACGTGTGCGATTTTGGCTTGGCTTGGTTCTGTTGCTAGGCGTTAGTACAGCGATAGAGTGGGCGCGCTTGTACCGATTTGAGCCACATTTGCCTGGCCATGCTGGTGGTGTTTTAGGATACATTTTGGGCCGATTTAGCGTTGCTTCGCTGGGCTTTACGGGTGCTGCATTGGCTTGCATCGGCGTAGGTGTGATGGCCGCATCGATGGTGTTTAATTTTTCTTGGAGCAAAACTGCTTCTAGGCTGGGCGAGTGGCTAGAAGCCTTTATTGCAGCACGGCGACAAAAAAGTGAAGTGGCGCAAGACATGGCACTCGGCAAAGCTGCAGCGCGTGAACGCGAGGTGGATTTGCAAGATGAGCGCGTAGTGATTGCGGATCATCACCCCACACCTGTGCGTATTGAGCCTGTGCTGGCCGAGGCGCCGCCTAGCTTGCGAGTGGCAAAAGAGCGTCAAAAGCCTTTGTTCACCGATATGCTGGACAGCAAATTGCCGCAGGTTGATTTGTTAGATGGTCAAGTTACTCGCCAAGAAACCGTGTCTCCAGAAACTTTAGAGATGACCTCGCGCTTGATCGAGAAAAAACTCAAAGACTTTGGTGTCGAAGTTCGCGTTGTTTTGGCCTCACCTGGTCCTGTCATTACCCGCTATGAAATCGAACCTGCCGTTGGTGTCAAGGGCTCACAAATTGTGGGTTTGGCCAAAGACTTAGCGCGTTCGCTCAGTTTGGTGTCGATTCGCGTGGTCGAGACGATTCCTGGCAAAAACTACATGGCCTTGGAGTTGCCCAATGCGCGACGTCAATCTATCAAACTCAGTGAAATTTTGGGTTCGGACGTCTATAACGAAGCCAAATCTTTGCTCACCATGGGCTTGGGTAAAGACATCATTGGCAATGCGGTGGTGGTTGATTTGGCAAAAATGCCACACGTTTTAGTGGCTGGTACAACGGGCTCGGGTAAATCAGTTGGTATCAACGCCATGATTTTGTCTTTGCTCTACAAAGCTGAAGCATGCGATGTGCGACTGTTGATGATTGACCCAAAAATGCTTGAAATGAGTGTTTACGAAGGCATTCCGCACCTTTTGGCTCCGGTCGTGACCGACATGCGCCAAGCCGCGCACGGCTTGAACTGGTGTGTGGCTGAAATGGAGCGACGCTATAAGCTGCTCAGCAAAATGGGTGTGCGTAACTTGGCGGGCTACAACGCCAAAATTGACGAAGCGAAAGCGCGCGAAGAGTTCATTTACAACCCGTTCAGCTTGACGCCTGAGTCACCTGAGCCGCTAGGTCGGGAACCGCACATCGTGGTGGTGATCGACGAGTTGGCTGATTTGATGATGGTTGTAGGCAAGAAAATCGAGGAATTAATAGCACGCTTGGCACAAAAGGCGAGGGCTGCAGGTATTCATTTGATTTTGGCGACGCAACGCCCCAGTGTGGATGTGATTACCGGTTTGATCAAAGCCAACATCCCTACACGTATTTCCTTCCAAGTTAGCAGCAAAATAGATAGCCGGACTATTTTGGACCAAATGGGTGCAGAGGCGCTTTTGGGCATGGGCGACATGCTTTATATGGCCAGCGGCACGGGGCTGCCCATCCGTGTGCACGGCGCGTATGTCAGCGACGAAGAGGTGCACCGCGTTGTATCTTATCTAAAGAGTCAAGGCGAGCCGGATTATATTGAAGGCGTGCTGGAAGGCGGAACGGCCGATGGTGATGGTGAATTACTGGATGGTATGGGTGGTAACGGTGGCAGCAATGAAAAAGACCCTATGTACGACCAGGCTGTCGAGGTGGTTTTGAAGAACCGCAAAGCCAGTATTTCACTCGTTCAACGGCATTTAAAAATTGGCTATAACCGAGCAGCAAGATTGGTGGAAGATATGGAAAAAGCAGGCATGGTCAGCGCGATGAGCAGCAACGGGCAGCGAGAAATTTTGGTGCCGCAGCGTGCGGAGTAAGTTAAGCATGTTTAAATATTTTGCTATGTTATTTGTAGCTGTTCAGGCAATAAATACGCCGGCTGCAGGATTAAATGCACTTGAAAACTTTTTGAAATCTACGCAATCTGGTAAAGCTGAGTTCAGCCAAGTGGTAACTAGCCCAGCTAAGACGGAAGCCAAATCGGAATCTAAGTCCGATTCAGCTGAAAAATCAGTTGCCAAAGTCAAAACCTCTAGCGGCACATTTGAATTTTCACGACCTAATCGGTTTAAGTTTGTTTACAAAAAGCCGTTCGAGCAAACCATCGTCGCCGATGGCACCACGCTGTGGTTGTTTGACGTAGATTTGAACCAAGTCACCGCCAGAAAGCAAGCCCAAGCTTTAGGCTCTACACCTGCAGCTTTGATAGCCACGGCCGCGAGTTTGAAGGCTTTGGAAGCTGAATTCAAACTGCAAGACGCGCCTGATGCCAATGGTCTGCAATGGGTGATTGCCACCCCAAAAGCCAAAGACGGGCAGATTCAGAGCATCAAAGTTGGCTTGAAAGGTATGGCGGACACGGGTGTTTCGCTCTCGGTTCTAGAGATTTTGGATAGTTTCGGTCAGCGTTCGGTGATTAATTTTGCCAATATTGAGCGAAATGTAACTTTTAGCGCTGACAACTTCAATTTCAAACCGCCAGTGGGAGCGGATGTGATTCGGCAATAAGTCATCACTATCGAATTCAACTCAAATGGTAAATACTCCGCCGCTGGCAGAGCGGATGCGCCCCACCAAGCTGTCTGAAGTCATTGGGCAGCAGCATATTTTGGGCGAAGGCATGGCGTTGCGCATTGCTTTTGAGTCTGGACAGCCACACAGCTGCATTCTTTGGGGGCCGCCTGGGGTGGGGAAGACGACGATCGCGCGGTTGATGGCGAATGCATTTGATGCGCAATTCATCACCATCAGTGCGACTTTGGGTGGTGTCAAAGACATTCGGGAAGCGGTTGAGCAAGCACTCATTTGGCAAGGTCAAGGCAAACGAACCATCGTGTTTGTGGACGAAGTACACCGCTTTAACAAAGCGCAGCAAGATGCGTTTTTGCCGCATGTGGAAAGCGGTTTATTGACCTTTATTGGCGCGACGACTGAGAACCCGTCGTTTGAAGTCAACTCCGCTTTGTTGTCCCGCGCTGCTGTTTACGTGTTGCAACCACTATCACCTGCTAATTTAGAGGAAATTATTGCTCTAGCCAGCGTATTTTCTGTCTCAATAGCTATAGATAAAGTAGCAATTGACAAATTGGTGGCGTATGCAGATGGTGATGCGAGACGCTTGCTCAACACGTTAGAGAATCTCTACATCGCCGCTGAAAAGGAAAAGATAACGACGATCACGGATGCTTGGCTCACCCAAGTGTTAGGCGAGCGCATGCGCCGCTACGACAAAGGCGGCGAGCAGTTTTACGACACCATCAGCGCTTTGCACAAAAGCGTGCGTGGCTCAGACCCTGATGCGTCGTTGTACTGGTTTGTTCGCATGTTGGATGGTGGGGCAGACCCGCGCTACATGGCGCGCCGGCTGGTTCGCATGGCCAGTGAAGACATTGGTTTGGCGGATCCGCGTGCGCTATCCATGGCGCTAGATGCTGCCAACACCTACGAACGACTGGGTTCGCCCGAAGGCGAGTTGGCATTGGCGCAATGTGTGATTTATCTGGCAGTTGCTCCTAAGTCAAACGCGGTTTACAAAGCCTTCAACGCCGTCAAAGCGCACATCAAAAAAGACGGTACGCGACCTGTGCCCATGCATTTGCGCAATGCACCGACCAAGTTGATGAAAGAGCTGGACTATGGCAAAGGCTACCGTTATGCACATGACGAAGCCGACGGATTTGCCGCTGGCGAGCAATATTTACCAGATGGCATGAAAGATGCTTTGTTCTATGAACCTGTAGAACGCGGTTTGGAAATCAAGATTGCAGATAAGTTGCGGACGCTGAAAAAATTAAACGCAAGAAATTAAATCAGTAAAGCAAATGGTGCAAAGACTAGATAAGTAAATCTAATCATGCATTAATTGCATAGGGCTATTTGTTAATAGCAACGAATACATGAGAAATGCAAGGGTAAACCCACCCGTTTCTATGCTGCAAATTTGCAATCGGTCGATACAATTGCGCACAGTTCGTGGAACGCCCTTTTTTGGGTCATATTAGACATATTGGAGTAATTAAATGGAAGTCTTGCTACAACAGATCATCAACGGTCTGGTGCTGGGCAGCATGTATGCTTTGGTAGCTCTGGGTTACACCATGGTTTACGGCATTATTGGCCTGATCAATTTTGCGCACGGTGAGGTGCTGATGGTTGGCGCTATGACCAGCTGGTCCATTATTGGGTTGATGAAAGATGCAAGCCCTAACTTGCCAGGATGGCTGATTTTGCTGTTGGCACTGCTGATTGCATGCGTCGTAGCAGCCACGCTTAACTATGTGATTGAGAAAGCAGCCTATCGTCCTTTGCGAAACAGCCCTAAACTGGCCCCGCTGATCACGGCGATGGGCATGTCTTTGCTGTTGCAAACTTTGGCTCGCATTGTTTGGACGCCTAATCCTAAGCCATTCCCGTCTTTGCTTCCTTCAGAACCGATTGAATTTGCTGGCGCAGTGATCACTGTGACGCAAGTACTTATCTTAGGTGTAACGGCTGTTTCATTGGCTGTTTTGATGTACACGGTGAATCACACCCGATTAGGCCGTGCGATGCGCGCCACGGCAGAGAACCCGCGCGTTGCAGGTTTGATGGGTGTTCGCCCAGATACAGTGATTTCAGCTACTTTTATTATTGGCGCGATTTTGGCTGCGATTGCTGGAGTGATGTGGGCGGCGAACTACGGCACAGTGCAATACACCATGGGCTTTATGCCGGGACTGAAGGCTTTTGTGGCAGCCGTTTTTGGTGGCATCGGCAACTTGGGCGGTGCTGTAGTCGGTGGTCTTCTATTAGGCTTGATTGAGTCCATTGGCGCTGGCTATTTGGGTGATTTAACAGGTGGCGTCTTGGGAAGTCATTACACAGATATCTTTGCTTTCGTTGTGCTTATTTTGGTGCTGACTTTGCGTCCTTCTGGCTTGCTGGGGGAGAGGGTGGCTGATCGAGCGTAGGTGCTTTTCAAAAGTATCTGTATTGCACGACAACTTAAATATTGAGTAAAAAATCATGACAAAAAATAAACTACCTATGTATATCGCTGGCGGCATACTATTAATAGTTCTGCCCTTTATTCTGCAAATGTTTGGCAATGCGTGGGTTCGCATTGCAGACGTTGCCTTGCTTTATGTTTTGCTAGCCGTGGGCTTAAATATTGTGGTGGGCTACGCCGGCTTGTTAGATTTAGGCTATGTGGCGTTCTTCGCTCTAGGGGCTTACATTTTTGCCCTGCTGGCATCGCCGCATTTGACTGAAAATATACCAGCACTGGCAGAAATGTTCCCCAATGGCATTCATTTGTCGTTTTGGGTGATCGCCCCCATAGCGGCACTGTGCGCGGGGTTATTGGGCATGCTCTTAGGTGCGCCTACGCTGAAGTTGCGTGGCGACTATTTGGCGATTGTTACTTTGGGCTTTGGCGAAATCATCCGCGTGTTTTTGAACAACTTGGAAAGCCCGGTCAACATCACCAATGGCCCAAGAGGCATTTCAGGCATCGACTCGGTGAGTCTGTTTGGCCACGATTTTGCCAAAACGCTCAACATTGCTGGTTTTAATATCAACTCGGTGACTTTGTACTACTTCTTGATTTTGGTGATGGTTCTCTTCACCATTCTCATCAGCCATCGTTTGGAATTATCCCGCATTGGCCGCGCTTGGATGGCGATTCGCGAAGACGAAATTGCCGCAAAAGCCATGGGCCTGAACACCCGCAATTTGAAGCTGTTGGCGTTTGGCATGGGTGCTACGTTTGGCGGACTGTCAGGTGCTATCTTTGCGGCTTTCCAAGGTTTTGTGTCTCCAGAGTCATTTGGTTTGATGGAATCCGTGATGATTGTTGCGATGGTGGTTTTGGGTGGCATGGGTCACTTGCCTGGTGTGGTATTGGGTGCCGTTCTTTTGGCTGCTTTGCCTGAAGTTTTACGCTACGTTGCAGGGCCTTTGCAAGACATCAGCGGTGGGCGATTAGATGCCTCCATCTTGCGCCAACTCTTGATCGCTTTGGCCATGATTGGCGTGATGCTGATGCGTCCTCGGGGCTTGTGGCCTTCGCCTGAGCATGGCAAATCATTACAAACTAAATAAACAGGAGAACATCACATGAGCGATACAGTTCTCAAAGTTGCGGGTATTTCTAAGCGTTTTGGTGGTTTACAAGCCTTAAGCGATGTCGGCATCACCATAGAGCGCGGCATGGTTTATGGGCTGATTGGCCCTAACGGTGCAGGCAAAACCACATTTTTCAATGTCATCACTGGTTTGTACACGCCCGATAGCGGCACGTTTGAGTTGGCTGGCAAGCCTTATCAACCAACAGCGGTTCACGAAGTGGCCAAGGCGGGTATTGCGCGCACATTTCAAAACATTCGTTTGTTTGCAGAGATGACAGCGTTAGAGAACGTCATGGTTGGTCGCCATATCCGCACACACTCCGGCTTGTTTGGTGCTATTTTCAGAACCAGTAGCTTCAAATCTGAAGAAAAAGCGATTGCCAAACGCGCGCAAGAGTTGCTAGATTATGTAGGCATTGGGCAGCTGGCGGACTACAAAGCGCGTACCTTGAGCTATGGTGACCAGCGCCGCTTAGAAATCGCCCGCGCTTTGGCGACCGATCCGCAATTGATCGCCTTAGACGAACCCGCTGCGGGTATGAATGCCACTGAAAAAGTGCAACTTCGTGCCTTGATTGACAAAATTCGCCACGACAACCGCACCATTTTGCTGATCGAGCATGACGTGAAGTTGGTCATGGGCTTGTGCGATCGCATCACCGTGTTGGACTACGGCAAGCAAATCGCCGAAGGTACAGCCAACGAAGTACGGGCTAACGAAAAAGTGATCTCGGCCTATTTGGGCACAGGTGGACACTAAGAGGTATGAAGTTGTCACGACGTGACACTGAGATTCAAGGAAACAAACATGGCAAATATTCTTCTCAAAGTAAGCGGACTCAAAGTGGGTTACGGCGGCATTCAGGCGGTTAAAGGGGTTGATTTTGAAGTGCACGAGGGCGAACTGGTCACCTTGATCGGCTCCAACGGCGCTGGCAAAACCACCACCATGAAAGCCATCACCGGCGGTTTGCCGTTTACCGAGGGCGACATTCAGTACTTGGGTAAAAGTATCAAAGGTCAAGGCGCTTGGGACTTGGTTCACCAAGGTCTAGCCATGGTTCCAGAAGGACGAGGCGTTTTCACCCGCATGACCATCTTGGAAAACTTGGCCATGGGCGCGTACATCCGCAACGACAAAGCTGAAATTGCAGCGGATGTGGACATGGTTTTTCAAACTTTCCCTCGCCTAAAAGAGCGCAAAGACCAGTTGGCCGGCACCATGAGCGGTGGCGAACAACAAATGCTAGCCATGGGCCGCGCCTTGATGAGCCGCCCGAAAGTGCTTTTGTTGGACGAGCCGTCGATGGGTTTATCGCCCATCATGGTCGATAAAATTTTTGAAGTCGTCAAAGACGTGTCATCCAAAGGTGTCACCGTTTTGCTCGTCGAACAAAACGCCAGCCGCGCCCTTGGCATTGCAGACCGTGGCTATGTGATGGATTCAGGCTTGATCACCATGAGTGGCGATGCGAAGATCATGTTGAACGATCCGAAGGTTCGTGAAGCGTATTTGGGCGAATAAATCACCTTAAATGATGCTAGATTTGCTATTTTTTGCTATAAATAATATAGCTGCTTAGGAAGTAAATACGCCGGCTAGAGGCGTATTTTTAGGCTTGAATCAAAACTTTTAAAACGCCGACCCCAATGGCGTGGCTTTGGCAAATTTAGCCACTAAAAAATCCACAAAAGCCCGAACACGCGCCGCTGTTTGGTGGCGTTGGGGGTAGATGGCGTAGATGTCGGCAGGCGGCGTTTGGTAGTTTTCCAGCACTTGTTTGAGTCTGCCGCTACGCATGTATTTGGCAACGTCCCACTCCGCGCGCATCAGCAGGCCGTGGCCAGCCAAGGCCCAGTTCACAGCGATTTCGCCGTCGTTGGTGCTTAAATTACCCCTCACTTTGACGGTTTCTGTCTTAGCGCCTGCGCTGAGGTGCCAAGTACCGTAGGCTTCGTCGCCTTGGCGAATACCGATGCAGTTGTGCGCTGCCAATTCAGCGGGGGTTTTGGGCATACCATGTCGCTCTAAGTAGGCGGGGGCGGCACAAATCAATCGTCTGTTGGCGGCGATGCGTTTGGCAATCACGCGGTTGTCGGGCGGTTCGCCAAAACGAATGCACACGTCAAACACGTCTTCGCTCAAAAGCGGTGGGTTAACAGTCAGCTGCAATTGCACTTGTACGTCGGGCTGCATTTTGACGAATTCAGAAATCAGCGGCGCAATGTGGCTGCGGCCAAAGCCCAGCGTGGCATTCACGCGCAGCAAGCCTTTGGGGGCAGCCGTGCTGCTGGCGACTTGCTGCTCCATGTCGTCAATGTCCGCCAAGATGCGCCTAGCATGGGCGAGGTAGATTTCCCCCTCAGGTGTCAAACCGCTGCGCCGCGTGGTGCGAATGAGCAGCTGCACACCCAGCCGTCCCTCTAGCAGCGCCAAGCGCTTGCTCACTGCAGGTTTTGAAATGCCCATTTCCCGTGCGGTGGCCGAAAAGCTGCCCGTTCTGGCCAACAAGCTGAAAAATGCCATTTCTGAAGGGGCAGATACGGGGGTAGACATGGGGTTGAATTATGACCAAAGAATACGGATTTGTTTGTTTTATTGTGCAGTCAAAGTAAACAATGACTTCATTTTTGCATACTTCATTAAATTTTACAGTACCTAGAATTTGTGCCTGACAGCAACCGTCTAACCAATTTTTTAACCTGTATTTCTTTTTTTGAAAGTAAACATGAAAACCTACAAAATAGCATGCATCCCCGGCGACGGCATTGGCAAAGAAGTCGTTCCAGCGGGGCAAACAGTGCTGGAGGCGCTGGCGATAGCAAGCAACTCGTTCAAATTTGAATTTGAAAACTTCGGCTGGGGTGGTGACTGGTACCGTGCCCACGGTGAGATGATGCCGCAAAACGGCTTGGACGCCTTACGCAACAAAGACGCGATTTTGTTTGGCTCTGCGGGTGACCCAGACATTCCTGATCACATCACCCTATGGGGCCTGCGTTTGAAAATTTGCCAGGGTTTTGACCAATACGCCAACGTGCGTCCCACACGCATTTTGCCCGGCATTGATGGTCCGCTGAAAAAGTGCAAACCAGAAGACCTGAACTGGGTCATCGTGCGTGAAAACTCAGAAGGTGAATACTCTGGCGTGGGCGGTCGTGTGCACCAAGGCCACCCGACAGAAGCGGCGACCGACGTTTGCATGATGACGCGTGCCGGTGTGGAGCGCATCATGCGCTTCGCCTTCAAACTGGCCGAATCACGCCCACGCAAGCTACTTACCGTGGTGACCAAATCCAACGCACAGCGCCACGCCATGGTGATGTGGGACGAAATTGCATTGCAAATAAGTAAAGAATTCCCTGCTGTGACGTGGGACAAGGTGCTCGTAGATGCGGCGACTGACCGCATGGTCAACCGCCCAGCCACGTTGGACACCCTTGTAGCGACCAATTTGCATGCTGATATTTTGAGCGATTTGGCTGCCGCACTCGCCGGCAGCCTAGGCATTGCACCAACTGGCAATATCGACCCAGAACGCCGCTACCCTAGCATGTTTGAGCCGATTCACGGCTCAGCTTTTGACATCATGGGCAAAGGTTTGGCCAACCCCGTTGGCACGTTTTGGAGCTGTGTGATGCTGCTAGAGCATTTGGGCGAAGCGGCAGCCGCTAAGAAGCTTATGGCTGTGATTGAACAAATCACGGCTGACAAGAGTTTGCACACCGGAGACCTAGGTGGCAAAGCTACAACCGCGCAAGTCACGGCGGCTGTGGTGCAAGGTCTGAAGTAATCATAAAACCCCGTATTTTTAAAGGAGACAAAACATGAAAAAACTACTCAATTTCCTGCTGGTAGCCTTAGCTGCCACCACTGCGACAGGCATGGCGCAAGCACAAGCCTGCCCCGACAAAAACTACCTGTACTACCAAGCTTTCCCACCAGGTGGCGAGTCTGACCTCTCAGCTCGTCACCAGCAAATTGTGATGAAGAAGAAATGCCCCGCCATTGACACCATCATCCAATACAAAGCCGGTGCAGGCGGCGCATTGATGTGGGGGCAAATGAACCAGCTGCCAGGAGATGGACTCAATATCGTGGGCGTGAATCTGCCACATATTGTTTTCCAACCCTTGGAAGGGCAAGTGCAATACAAAACAGCAGATATCACCCCCGTTTTCTGGTTTCACTACACCCCAGACATCTTGGTTGTTCCAGAGAAAAGTCCCATCAAAACCTTTGCAGATTTGGTCAAAGCTGCTAAAGCCACACCCGACAAAATCAGTTTGGGTGGCTCAGGCTTGAATTCAGCCAACCATGCAGCGCATGAGCGTATGAATGCCGAGTTTGGCATTAAAACCGTCTATATCCCCTACAAAGGCACGGGCGACATGTCCACAGCCGTGCTGGGCTCGCAAGTTGACGGGGCGATGACCTACACCCCCTTTGCCATCGCGAACAAAGGTCGTGTACGCGCACTAGCCGTTGCTATGGAAAAACGCCACCCTTTGCTGCCAGAAGTTCCAACTTTCAAAGAACTGGGTGTGAACTGGGTGGATGGTGCCTATCGTGGCATTGGTGTACCTAAATCCACGCCGCCAGAAGCTCGCAAGCGCATCTCTGACCATTGGGCTGCATTAAACAGCGATCCTGAAATGATAACCCTAGCAGCCAAGAGCGGTTTTGAGCTGGTCAATGTTGGTGTGGACAAAATGGACGCCTTTATGGCGGAGAAAACCAAGCTTTACACAGAATCTGCAAAGCGACTAGATTTCAGCAAGAAGTAATTTTAGCTATAAACAATATAGCTATTTAGGCAATAAATACGCCGACTAGAGTCTGATTTCATGCTCTAGCCGGTTCTTTACATGCTAGCCCGTATTCCGCAACCCAGCCGCAATCCCGTTGATGGAAATATGAATCCCGCGCTGTACCCGCTCGTCGGATTGGCCTGCGCGGTAACGGCGTACCAGCTCGACTTGCAGGTGGTGCAGGGGATCAATGTAGGGGAAGCGGTGGCGGATGGAGCGTTGCAGCGCAGCGTTGTTCGTCAGGCGTTGTTTGTCGCCGGTGATCAGTTGCAGCGCTGTGACCGTCAAATGCCATTCGGTTTCAATGCGGTTGAATATCTTCTTGCGCAAGGCGGCATCGGTGACCAATTCGGCGTATCTGGACGCCAAAGCCAAATCGCTTTTCGCCAAAACCATGTCGATATTGCTCAGCAGGGTGCGGAAAAATGGCCAGTCTTTGACCATTTTTTGCAGCAAGGCGAGCTGTTTCTTGGATTCTGCTGGCGATTGATCGGCATGTAAAAACGTATGAACCGCAGAGCCAAAGCCGTACCAACCCGGCAGGGTTAAACGGCACTGTCCCCAGCTGAATCCCCAGGGAATAGCGCGTAAATCTTCAATTTTTTGCGACGCTTTGCGCGACGCAGGCCGTGAGCCCAAGTTCAGTTCAGCAATTTCTCGCAGTGGGGTGGACTGGAAGAAGTAATCCGTAAAACCGGGTGTTTCGTACACCAAAGCACGGTAAGCCGCCATGCTGGACAACGACAAACTCGCAGCGGTTTCTAAAAACTTGGCACTTGCAGACTTTGTGGGCTGCAGCAAGGTGGCCTCCAAGGTGGCAGCAACCAAGGTTTCTAAATTGCGACGGCCAATTTCAGGGTTGGCGTATTTAGAGCCAATCACCTCGCCTTGCTCGGTCAGGCGAATCTGGCCACGCACGGTGCCGGGTGGTTGCGCCAAAATGGCTTGGTAGCTTGGACCACCGCCACGCCCCACTGTGCCGCCACGGCCGTGGAACATGCGCAGCTGGATGCCGTGCGAGGCGGCGAGTTCATCAAACAGTTCTACCAGCGCAATCTCCGCCCGGTACAGCTCCCAGTTGCTGGTGAAAATGCCACCGTCTTTGTTGCTGTCAGAGTAGCCCAGCATGATGTCTTGCTCGCCACCGCTGCGTTGCACTTGCTGCGCCACGCCCGTCAAAGCGTAAAACTCGCGCATGATGGGGGCGGCGTTGCGCAGGTCTTCGATGGTTTCAAAGAGTGGCACGACGATCAAATCATGGCTGGCTTGCTTGTCCAGCGTGCCATGCATCAAACCGACTTCTTTTTGCAACAACAAGACTTCCAGCAAATCGCTGACGGTTTCTGTGTGGCTGATGATGTAGTGGCGAATGGCGTGGTGGCCGTAACGTTGGCGCATGGCTTTGGCGGCTTCAAAAATAGCCAATTCACCCTGGGTGTGGTCTGAATAAGTGGCATCCAAAACGCGCAAAGGCCGCGCGTCGCTGAGCAGTTTAACCAGCAGGCTGCGTTTGGCTTGTTCGTCCAAGCTTGAATAATTGCCCTCTAAACGCGCTACGGCCAGCAGTTCAGCGACGACTTCTTCATGCTTGTCAGAACTTTGGCGCAAATCTACCGTGGCTAAGTGAAAGCCAAAGACTTCAACAGCGCGAATCAAGGGGTGCAAACGTTGGCTGCTTAGCGCTTGACCGTGGTTGTCTTGCAGTGAGGCTTGAATCGTGCGCAAGTCGGCTAAAAAATCTTCAGCCTGTTTGTAGGGGTTTTGCGGTGAAACGGCGTGGCGCGCCGCGTCGCCGCCTGTCATTTCCTTTAAATTCGCAGCCAAACGGGCATACACGCCCGTCAAAGCGCGGCGATAGGGCTCATCTTTGCGGTGTTCGTTGGTGTCGGGTGATTGTTCGGCCAAAGCTTTCATGGGCTCAGACAAAGGCACCAAAATTGACGACATCGACAACTCAGAGCCTAAAAAATGCACTTCTGTCAAATAAAACCGCAGCACCATCTCGGCCTGACGGCGCAGGGCATATTGCAGGGTTTGGGCGCTGACATTGGGGTTGCCATCGCGGTCGCCGCCAATCCATTGCCCCATGCGTAAAAAGCTGTGCACGGGTTGGTTGCCCAAGGATTGCTCAAGCTCTGCATACAGTTTGGGAATTTCGCGCAAAAACGTGGATTCGTAATAGCTCAGCGAGTTTTCAATCTCATCCATCACGGTGAGCTTGGAGTAGCGCAGCAATCGCGTTTGCCACAGCTGCATCACGCGGGCGCGCAGCTGTAATTCGTTGGCGCTCAACTCTTTGGGTGTCAGGGCATCCTTACTGCTGCCGTTGGCCAAACTGCGCATTTTGATGTCATCACGCGCGGTGAGCAGCTGGGCAATGTCGCGCTCCGCATCCAAAATGCTTTTGCGCTGCACCTCGGTCGGGTGCGCTGTCAACACAGGGGAAACGTGGCTTTTGGCCAAAGTTTGCGAGATGGTTTTGGGCGTGATGCCCGCCCAGCGCAGGCGCGCCAAGGCCACTTCAATGCTGCCTTCTTGCGTGTCGCCCACGCGCTCGTGCACCTCGCGGCGGCGAATGTGGTGTCTGTCTTCCGCCAAATTGGCCAAATGGCTGAAGTAGGTGAAAGCACGAATCACGCTGACCGTTTGGTCACCCGACAAGCCTTTGAGCAGCTTTTTGAGCGCTTTGTCGGCTGTATGGTCCTCATCGCGCCTAAAAGCGACTGACAATTTACGGATTTGCTCGATCAACTCGTACGCGGCAGCGCCTTCTTGCTCCCGAATCACATCGCCTAAAATTCGTCCTAGCAACCGAATATCTTCGACCAAAGGCCGTTCATTCAGTTTTTGCTTGGACAGAGATTGAGATTTCGGAGATTCCGTTATTTTTAGGGTTTGAGTTTTCATGGTTGTTGTACATGCTAGCATCAAAACTAAGCTGTATTTACCTGTAGATTACCAATGAGTTCCCAATATAAAAACAAATAAAAGCAAAAAATGCCGAACACAAGTCAACAACCGTTATTGAATATCACCATCGCCACCCGTGAAAGCCGTCTCGCCCTGTGGCAGGCCGAGCATGTGAAAGCCTTGTTAGAAGCGCGTGGCCACCGCGTGAAACTGCTGGGCATGACAACGATGGGTGACCAAATCTTAGACCGCTCGCTCAGTAAAGTGGGCGGTAAAGGGCTGTTTGTCAAAGAGCTGGAAACCGCTTTAGACGATGGCTCGGCAGACATTGCCGTGCATTCGCTCAAAGACGTGCCTATGGATTTGCCAGACGGCTTCGCCCTAGCCTGTGTAATGGAACGTGAAGACCCGCGTGATGCTTTTGTCTCCAATAATTACGCCAATTTAGCCGCTTTGCCGTTGGGTGCAACCGTAGGCACATCCAGCCTACGCCGCGTTGTGTTGCTCAAAGCGCTGCGGCCTGATGTGAAGATTGTTCCCCTGCGTGGCAACTTGGACACTCGCTTGCGCAAGCTGGACGAAGGTCAGTTTGATGCCATTATTTTGGCCGTTGCAGGGCTGAAACGTCTTGGCTTAGCCCTACGCATTCGTGCCGTTTTTGAGACGACAGAAATGCTGCCGGCCGCTGGGCAAGGTGCTTTGGGCATTGAAATCAAAGCAGATCGGGCTGATTTGGTTGCTGCATTGGCACCATTGGCGTATTTGCCGACGTGGATGGCTGTTTCTGCTGAGCGGGCCGTCAGCCGCGCCATGGGTGGCAGTTGTTCTATGCCTTTGGCAGCGCATGCCGTGTGGGATGGGGCGCAATTGCGACTCAATGCGGCTTGGGGTGAGCCTGAAGAGGACAAAACATCAGCAGCTAACGAAACAAGCGAGTTGGTCACAGCAAGCTCAAGCCATGCTGCGGCCGATATTGATGCGGCTACTGCGATGGGCGAGGAGGTTGCCGCAAAATTGCTCGCCAATGGTGCACGGAAATACACCAAGTTAGTTGGCGATGAGTAAATCCCCCCTAGCCCCCCTTTTTCAAAGTGGGGAACAAGAGTTAAAGCAATACTTAGTTGGGGTTTTAACGTGAAAGTCATCGTGACCCGCCCGCGCCTAGAGGCCGATGTTTGGGTCAAACAGTTGCGGGCTTTGCACTTTGATGCTGTTGCGCTACCGTTGATTCACATTGGCGCTGCGGCAGATACTGAAAGCGTTAAGTGGGTTTGGCAGAATTTGCACCAATACCGTGCAATCATGTTTGTCAGCAGCAACGCAGTTCGCTATTTTTACCCCTTAAATATGCCTATAGCCGGCGAATTTATTGACTATTCAGCTATAAAAAATATAGCAAATTTAGACAATTCTGCATCCTATCCAAGACTGTGGGCAACCGGACCAGGCACGCGGGACGCCTTGCTGGCGCAGTCTGTGCCTAGCGATTTGATTGATTCGCCCGCTGCAGACGCAGCACAGTTTGACTCAGAAGCGCTGTGGAATATCATCAAATATCAAGTCAAACCGGGCGATAAAGTGCTGATTGTGCGAGGCAGCACCCCACATACCAAAGATGCTGAAGGGGTTGCCATGAACGGTCGTCCTTGGTTGGCTGACCAACTGACCGCAGCTGGTGTGCAGGTGGATGTTGTGGTTAGCTACCAGCGCAGCGCTCCAGTTTTTGATGTGTCGGAGCTGGCGCTGATGGCGCAAGCCGCAACGGATCAATCAGTCTGGTTGCTCAGCAGTTCGGAAGCGGTAGCGAATTTAGCAGCTCATTTAAAGGAGATTCCAGAGCTGAACTTGTCACAAGCCAGAGCCATTGCCACCCACCCCCGCATTGCACAGGCAGCCAGAGACGCTGGTTTTGGTGTTGTTTACGAGTCACGCCCGCTGCTGGCTGACGTGGCGGCTTCTATAGAATCTCTGCTATGAGTGACATTTCCATGCAAGACCCCCCTAACAGCCCTGAGAGCCCTGTGGCACAGGCAGCAACGACCTCAAATGCTTTGCAAAACACGGCTGCCAGTAGTAATCATGTTGGAAATACTGGCTTTTCTAAGTTTTTTACTATATTTATAATAGCAGCTTTGGCAGTATCTATGCTGGCTAGCTTCTATTTATGGCGTAAATTGACGAATATGCAAGAGCATTTGGCCAGACAAAGTGCCGATGCGACCAATTTAAGCGTCGAAGCGCGCAGCTTGGCGAAAAACGCGCAAGACGTGGCGCGGGAAGCGTCCGCGAGATCGTCTTTGAACGAAACGCGGCTGAGCGAAGTTGCCCTGCAGCGCAGCCAGTTGGACGAGTTGATGCAAAGTTTGTCCCGCTCACGCGATGAAAATTTGGTGGTGGATGTGGAGTCTGCCCTGCGTTTGGCGCAGCAGCAGGCGCAGTTAACCGGCAGTGTCGAGCCGCTTTTGGCTGCTTTGAAAACAGCAGACCAGCGTTTGGCACGTGCAGCCCAACCCCGTTTGAACGCCGTGCGCCGAGCCTTGGCCAGTGACACCGACAAAATCAAGGCCGCAGCGGTGACAGATATTCCAAGCTTACTCGTCAAGCTGGACGAAATCAGCCGTTTGGTGGAAGACTTGCCCGTGTTGAATACGGTGACAGCGGTGGCGAGGGTTGACAAGCAAAACGCGCCATCTAACACATCATCCAAGGCGTCAGGTGCTAAATCAGCTGTAAATACCTCTGCAAACCAAGATGCCGACTGGCAAAGCAGTGTGCAAAACTTCATGCAAAACAATTGGCAAATTGTCCGTGCTGAACTTGCGAAATTGGTGCGCGTCAGCCGCATTGAAAACCCAGATGCCGTGCTGCTGTCGCCTGAGCAAACCTACTTTTTGCGTGAAAACCTCAAACTCAAAATCCTCAATGCAAGGCTTGGTTTGTTGGGGCGGCAAATTCAGTCTGCTAAATCTGACCTAGCGTCAGTGGCGGACGATGTGCGTAAGTACAGCGACCCAACCTCCAGACAAGCGCAGACGCTGCAAAGCGCGCTGTCACAAGTGCAGACGCAGCTGGGCAATGCCAGCATTCCTGCGCTTGATTCATCTTTAGCAGCGTTGACGCTGGCTGCGGCGGGTAAATAATGCGCGCGGCTTTGTGGTTTTTGGCTTTGTTTGGTATCGCCGTGGCGGTCGCCGTGTTCGCGGGAAACAACGATGCAACGGTAACTCTGTATTGGGCGCCTTACCGAGTCGATTTGTCGCTGAACTTTGTGATTCTCGCGTTGGTTTTCAGTTTTGCGCTTATTTATGCCGCTATGCGTACGGCGGCGCTTTTGTTTGCTTTGCCCGATCAAGCCAAACGCTGGCGCGCCTTGCAAAAAGAGCGGGCTATCAACGCTGAGCTGTTCAATGCACAGTCACATTTTTTAGCGGGGCGGTATATTCGCTCGCGCAAATCGGCTTTGTCTGCGCTGAGTTTGGATAGGTCAAGGGAGCATGCGCACCCAAAAGCCACCGATTTGGTGGGAAATGAGCCGCAACTGCGTGCTTTGGCGCACGTCATGGCGGCGCAAAGTGCCCATGCCTTGCAAGACAGTGCTGCGCGAGATGACCATTTGAAGCAAGCGCTAGAAAATCAAAATCAACGTGCCTCCTTAGACACACGCGAAGGCACGCAGTTGCTGGCTGCCAGTTGGGCATTGGATGACCGCGACGCATCATCGGCGCTGAAGTGGTTAGCGCAATTGCCCAGTGGCGCAGCGCGTCGTACTTTGGCGCTGCGACTCAAACTCAAAGCGGCGCAGCTGGACAATGCGAGCGTTGAAGCACTTGAAACCACACGTTTACTCGCCAAGCACCACGCTTTCTCCAAAGATGTTGCGCCAAGTTTGATCAAAAGTTTGGTGTTGAAACGGCTGGACGATGCACGAGATGCCGCCCAGCTGCAAGCCACATGGCGTGCGTTGGACGTTGGTGATCGATTGCAAGCAGACATTGCCATTCATGCCGCACACAAACTCAGCGCCATGAATGGGCAGGAACAGCAAGTGACAGATTGGCTGCTGCCCGCATGGCTTACGTTAACTGGTTCCGAGGGCGGTTTGAACAATATTGATGGCACACGTTGCGCGGAGTTGATACAAACACTGGAAGCGATATTGACAGCGCAAATGGAATCGCAGGATTTGGCGTGGCTGGCAAGAATTGAAAAAGCGCAATTGGCGAATCCTAGAGATGCGCGTTTACAGTATTTGGCGGGTATTGCCTGCAAATCTCACCAACTGTGGGGTAAAGCACAACAGCAATTGACGCAAGCTGCACCGCAGTTAAAAGACATCTATTTGAAGCGCCGCGCTTGGTGTGCTTTGGCTGAGTTGGCAGAGCAGCGGGGCGATGCAATAGCCGCTGGCGTTGCATGGAAGAATGCCGCACAAGTTTAGTGCTTTTGTACACGAATGACTTTGTGACCATATGACGCTTATGTCGTTCTGGCATGGTCGGATTAGCTTGCTTTTTGCAACCTTGTTGGCTTGGGTAATGGGCACTTGGTTGCAGCTGCTGCAAACGTCTTTGAATGATGCTTTATTTTATGCATCATATTTGGCTCTAGCCGGCGTGTTTGTTGCCTGTATTGCTATAAATGGTAGAGTAAAAAATACGAAAAATAAACACCCATATTTCCACATTTTGTTACCCATTTGCATACTGTTAGCCAGCGGCTGTGCAGCTTTTGGTTTGACTGGTTTGCGTGCTGTTGCCTACGCCTCGCATCAGCTGTTGCCGGCTTACGAAGGGCGGGACATCCAGGTCGTCGGGGTTGTCTCTGCCATGCCGCATATCAACGAGATGGGAACACGGTTTCAGCTTGATGTTGAGTCTGCACAATTGCTGACTCTTGCATCTTCAAATACGGAGCAACTTCAAAGCAAGCAAGTTGTTGAGTTGCCTTCTAAAATTTCACTCAGTTGGTATGGCAGCGTTTTTGGTGCTGTGGAAAATGCGGACGACTTGGCAACACTGCAGCGCAAACCCATGCCTATTCTTCCCGGTGAACGTTGGCAAATGACGGTACGACTCAAAGCACCGCATGGCAACAGCAACCCAGGCGGTTTTGACTTTGAACTGTGGCTGTGGGAGCAAGGCATACAAGCGACTGGTTATGTGCGCACGGGCGCAAACGACGTCGCACCCGTACGCATCGCGCAGACCTGGCAGCATCCAGTTGAACAATTGCGTTACAAAGTGCGAGATGCCATTTTTGCGCGTATGTCATCGCACATGTCACCTTCAGACTCTTTCAAAAATTCAAGTGAAGCAGGTATCGTTGCCGCTTTGGTGACGGGTGACCAGCAGTCGATTGACCGTGCCGATTGGGATGTCTTTCGCACCACAGGCGTTGCGCATTTGATGAGTATTTCAGGTCTCCACATCACCATGTTTGCTTGGGGCGCAGTGCTTGTGGTGGGTATGTTGTACAGACGATCAACGCGCTTATGTTTGGCTTACCCCGCAACAAACGCTGCTTTGCTGGGCGGTTTGATGCTGGCGACAGGCTACGCGGTCTTTAGTGGTTGGGGTGTGCCATCGCAGCGGACGATTTTGATGCTGGCAACGGTAACGTTGCTCAGATTATTTGGCAAACGCTGGCCTTGGCCAACGGTGTGGATGTTGGCTTGCGCCGTAGTGGTTGCGGTTGACCCTTGGGCATTGCTGCAAGCGGGTTTTTGGCTCAGCTTTGTGGCAGTCGGCGTGTTGTTTGCCACGGATATTTCGACCAATACCCCAAGACTTTCGGATCGCAATCATGCTGATGTCGATGCCAATGACAATGCTTCATCAAAATCAAACTTGGCAGCAACATTCAAAAAGAAATTATGGCTAAGTGGTCGTGAGCAGTTCATCATCACCATGGTGCTTGCACCCTTGACGCTGTTGCTGTTTGGTCAAGTTTCTGTGGTCGGGCTTTTGGCAAATGCTTTGGCCATACCGTGGGTGACGCTGGTTGTGACGCCCTTGGCAATGCTGGGCGCAATTGCTTCTCCGATGTGGGATTTAGCCGGTTTGGCTGTGCATGTGTTAAGCCGATTTTTAGGTTTACTGGCTGGATTGCCGTTTGCCACAGTCTCTGTTGCTGTCCCGCATCTGCTGGTGAGTGTTATTGCTATGTTAGGTGGTGTTCTTTTGGTTTTGCCATGGCCTTGGCAACTGCGCCTTCTCGGCTTCCCTTTGTTGCTGCCAGTTATTTTGTGGCAAGCGCCTCGCCCAGCAGACGGGCAATTTGAATTGATAGCGGCTGATATTGGTCAAGGCAACGCCGTCATCATACGAACGGCAAAGCACACGCTGGTGTATGACGCGGGGCCGCGTTATTCCATTGACAGCGATGCCGGTCATAGGGTGTTGGTTCCGCTATTGCGGGCGACGAATGAAAGCGTTGATACCGTCATGCTCAGCCACCGCGATATTGACCATTCAGGCGGCATCAAATCTGTGCTGGCCATGCATCCGAAAGCAAACTTCATCAGTTCAATTGAAAGCACCCATGAATTACAAGTTCTCCGTCCCGTGCAGCGTTGTGTGGCTGGGCAAGCGTGGCAATGGGATGGCGTTGATTTTGCTGTGCTTCACCCATCAACGTCAGATTATGAATCGCCACAAAAATCAAACGCCATGAGTTGTGTGTTGCGCATCAGCACGCCACAAGCCAGTGTTTTGTTGGCTGGCGATATTGAACTGGCGCAGGAAACAAGACTGGTATCAAACCAACAAAACGATGGTTTGAAATTAACGAGTACGATGTTATTGGTGCCGCACCACGGCAGCAAAACCTCGTCTAGTGCTGCATTTCTAGAGGCTGTTCAACCGCAGTTTGCGGTCGTGCAAGCGGGTTACAGAAATCGTTTCGGTCATCCCGCCGCAAATGTTCTGGAGCGCTATAACGGACGCAATATCAAAGTGATAGACACAGCGCATTGTGGAGCAATGCTTTGGAGCAGCTCAACACCGAAGGAAGCGCGTTGCCAACGTGAAATTGCTGGGCGGTATTGGCATCATCAAGTGCCGTAACATATGTTTAGCTTATCTATTTTCCCATCTGCTGAGCTACTTCACGACCTAGATCAATCACTGACATGGCATAGTAGCTGCTCCAGTTGTAGCGGGTGATGGCGTAAAAATTCTCTGTTCCAGCCACATAGCTAGGCGTATTTTCTGCAATGCTAGGGTCGCCATTTTGCAGTTCTATCAACGCTAGTGGACCGGTATGTGCAGCACCAACAGCATTCAAATTTGCGCCTTTGGCCATGAAGCTGGTGACGCTAAACGTAGGCAAAATATCAGGTGCCATCAGTGCATCCATGTCTAATTTTGCAGTATCAAAAGTAACGGGGTAATGCGTTGGCATACCTGGTTGCCACTTGAAGGCTTTGAAATAGTTGGCAACAGAGCCGATCACATCGGCAGGGCTGGTGAACAAATCGACCTTGCCATCTTCATCAAAATCAATCGCATATTTCACCCAGCTGCTAGGCATAAACTGCGGTAAACCCATGGCACCTGCGTAGCTGCCGCGTGGCGACAGCGGGTCAACACCAGAGCGTGAGGTCAGCGATAAAAAATGTTCTAACTCGCCTTTGAAAAACGCCTGCCGTTCAGCAGCGCGAGGGTGGGATGCAGGGAAGTCAAACGTTAAAGTCGTCAGCGCATCAATCACCCGATAGCTGCCCGTATCGCGCCCATAAATGGTTTCAACACCAATGATGCCCACGATGATCTCCGCTGGCACACCGTATTCTTTCTCCGCTTTGGTTAGTGCCGCCGCATTGTCTTGCCAAAATTTAACGCCTGCCTTGATACGGACAGGGTCAATAAACCGACTGCGATAAACGCGCCAGTTTTTGGCGACACCCCTAGGAGCTGGCTGCATCAGTCGTGAGATTTGCCCAATGTTCCTAGCTTGACCAATTGCATTCCGTACCCACTCTTTGTCCAAATCGCGCCGTTCAGCAATATCGTCAGCCATCTGCATGGCCTCTGTGCGTGTGGCGTAGAGTTCGTACTGTGTTGAAGGTTTTGCGCTAACCTGTTTTTTATTGCCAATTTGTGCTGTAGCCGGCGTATTTATTGCTTGAAATGCTATAAATAGCATAGTAAAAATTAATCTTTGTTGCATTTTAAAAAGGGTTAACTTCTGCTAAGTGTAGATATTCGCAATTATTGACAGGTGTTTGGATCTATTTTACAGGCCAAGCGATGTTTTTAAGCCCGGATTTCAAGCTTGCAATATCCGTGTTACGTATGTGTTGACGGTAGCGAAGTTCTTCAAGCTGGATCAGCCAGGCCGCAAGCGGTTTTGCTGATTCGCCAAAATGGTGGATTGCAATACCAGCAAGCTCTCGCGGGGAAATGCTTGCCGGACTTGTCAAACCTGTTTTTTCCAGTCGTGTCCGTACTGAAGAAAGCAAGCGCAACCAAGGGTCGTGCTGTCGTTTGTCCCATGTGGTCCATGCGATTCCGAATAAGCTGGCGGCCACAATGATAGTTATCAAGACATAGCTTAAATCGGTCCAACTCGGTGATGTGAAACCCAGATTTTTTAGCACATTTAATTGTGTCGCCTCTGAGTAATTCAGAATTTTTTGATTCCACGAGTTGTTCACCGCATCCCATACGGCACGAAGCTGCAGCAATGGGTTGTAGCCAGTGCCGACAGTATTTGTCCATAAACTAGCCATCACACCACCGAAAGCACTGCTTGGCGCGCTTAATCGTTGCAGCGAATCTATACGCTGTGGTGAAACGGCCGATGTGGGGTCAACGCGAATCCAGCTTCCAACGGTGCTGCCATCTTGTTTGCCTGCCTGCCATATCTCCGCCCAAGCATGCGCATCGCTTTGGCGCACCACCCAATAGCCATCTATCGCGTTGAATTCGCCGCCTTGGTAGCCTGTGACGATGCGTGCTGGGACATTCAAAGCACGCATCAACACCACAAAGGCAGAGGCGATGTGTTCGCAAAAGCCGGTTTTACGGTCAAACCAAAATTCATCTGCCGTATTATCGCCATACACACCGGGCTCTAGGGTGTATTCGTAACCGCCAGTGCGCAACTTTTGCATGATTTCGTTAGCCAAAGTTGCCGCGTCTGCTTGGACGAAGCGCACATCACGCTTCATGTCTGCGGCCAGTTGCAGGGTACGTGGGTTGAAGCCTGCGGGTAGGTCCAGATAGTTTTTGAGACTTGGTTCTGCCTCTTGAGGGCCATAGCTAAACTGTGTGTAGCTTTGCGCTTTGTAGCGAACCAGCTCGGTGATGGGGCGGTTGCTGAGCCACTGCAAGTCGGGTGTCATGCGCAACTCGTAGCCTGCTAAGCTGGGCGCAGTCGCCGCCGCATCAACGACAAACAGCCACGGTTTGTTGTTGGGCTCTAAGCTTACTTCGTAGTTGATCGGCCGGCCGCTTACCCGCAATTTCGCATTCGCAGGATAGTTTTTCGACGGTAACCATTCCCGTCCATCAAAGCTAGCCAGCACGGGCCCACGCAAGTAGATGTCTTTTGCAGCTGGCGGTTTGTCGTCAAACTTGATGCGCAGAGCGATACTGTCATCCAACGCCAGCTTGGCAATGGTGCCCACCCGCATGTCTGCACTCAAGCCAGATTTGCCCTGCGCCGGTCCCCCCGGCATGCCCCACAAAGGCGCAAGCCGTGGAAACAGCATGAAAAGTACGACCATGATGGGCGCACCCAAGAGCACCATCTTCGCCGCAATCTTAGCCGCCACCATCAACTGTGGTTTGCCCACAGGCATGTGCGCGTTGACCAAGGCGGTTAACAAACCCATCAACGCTGCCAGCATGGCAAAGGCAGTGAGCAGCGATTGAGAAAACAAGAAATTGCTTAGCATGCAAAAGAAGCCGAGGAAGAACACCACAAAGGCATCTCGCTGGGCACGCAGCTCTAAAGTTTTGAGCGCCAGCAAAATCACCAGCAAGGTCACACCAGCATCACGCCCCAATATGGTTTTGTGTGTTGCCAATGTTGCGGCAACGGCTACGATCAGCAAAGTTACCAACCACCAGCGGCCAGGTAACGGCTGAGACTTCCAAGCCAGTATGCCCCGCCACACCAATACACCTGCCACCAAGCCACTGCACCACAATGGCAAATGCGCTACCTGCGGCAGCACCACGGTGGTGATGACGAGCAGCAGAAACAGCGTGTCGCGGCTGTCTCGCGGCAGGTGGCTCAAGGTGTTGATGAGTTTGCTAAACATGATTTCTGCAATGAAGTTGGCTCAATACAGGGCAAGTGCTTGCAAACACTGCTGTTGATGCGCTTCACCATTTGCCGGAGAAATCTCGGTTTTAGGCAATCGTAGCCCAGGCAATCGCAGCCCATACACCAAGCCAAGCGTCTCAGCCTGTACCACCCAAGCACACAGCCGCGAGAGCGAAGCTTCCGTATCTGCACAGCCCGTGCGTGCAAAATCTAGCCACAGCTCTTGCGCAGCTGCGTGTTGGGTATCGCGGCTGATCAAATCAATGGAAGGGCTGGGGTCATCCGCATCCATGCTCGCCCAGGTTTTGGCAACTTTCTTCCACACAATGTGCTTCATGGGGTCGCCACGGCGGTAGGCACGTATGCCGTCAAATTCACCTGTCGCTTTTGTTTGCGCCTGTTTGGCGTCGCCAGACAGCGGCTCGCCAGCCGGCAAAGCTGGCGCATTGGGCTCAATAGCTGGATAAACCCACACGTGCATCGCAGGGCGTATGACAGTCCACACCCGAAACGTACCCATGGGAAAACGCGTCTCGGCAGTCAGTGTCGGCAGCCGGTGCTTGCCGCGCGGCATGCCTTGGCCAGCGATTTTTACGGTGGCGCTGCCCTGAGCCGGTACATCTGCCCATGTCCAATGCGACAGATTCAGAACACTCATGCCAATGCCGTGTCTGAGGCGCTTTCCTGCACTGCTCAAAACAAGCTCAAAATTAACAATAGCTGGCGTAAAATATGCCTGAGGTGCTATGATGTTGATAGCTATTCCGCGTAGATTGGCATGTCCAATGTGCATCCCAACCAGCACACTACCACCTATCAAAAACGTCAACAAATAGCCTAAATTCAACTGGTAGTTGATGCTGGCGACTAACAGCACCAGCAAGGTCACCACCATCATCCAGCCGGCTTTGGTCGGCAAAATGTAGACATTGCGCTGGTTCAGCAGCATGCTGTCGGTCAACGGCAATCGGGCTTCAAACCATTGCTGAAAGCGTTTGCGAAAGAAGCCCATATCGAAAATTCAGGACAAAGCGACAGCGTCTAACATCGCCCGAACTTGCGCACTGGCATTGCGTCCTGCGCTGCTGACAGGGTGCAAACGGTGCGCTACGGTTTGCACCATCACGGCGCGTATGTCATCAGGTGCGACGTAATCTCGTCCGCTCAAGAGTGCCTGCGCTTTGGTTGCACGCAGCAGCGCAATGCCGGCGCGCGGGCTTAAACCTTGCACAAACCAATGGCCAGAGCGGGTGGCGGCAATCAGGTCTTGCAGGTAATTTAGGAGCGGTTCAGAGGCATGAATTTGCAGCACTTGCTGTTGCAACAGCGCCAACTCGGCAGCGGTTAACAGTGCAGGCAGCGCATCGACCACAGTGCGTGTATCGCCATTCGTCAGCAGACTTCGTTCCGCAATTCGGTCAGGGTAGCCTAGTGAAATGCGCATCAAAAACCGGTCCAGCTGTGATTCTGGCAGCGCATACGTACCCAGCTGATCGTGCGGGTTTTGCGTGGCGATGACGAAAAAGGGTGAGGGCAGGGCGCGGGTTTCGCCTTCAATGGTGACTTGTTTTTCTTCCATCGCTTCCAGCAGCGCACTTTGTGTTTTCGGGCTGGCGCGGTTGATTTCATCGGCCAACAGCACTTGTGCAAACATGGGGCCGGGGTGAAAGACAAACGACTGGCTGGCACGCTCGTAGATAGAGACGCCGCTCAAATCGCTGGGCATCAGGTCGCTGGTGAACTGCACGCGAGAAAATTGCAACCCAAATGTCCGCGCTAAGGCATGCGCCAAGGTGGTTTTGCCAACGCCAGGCACGTCTTCAATCAGCAAATGCCCGCCCGCCAGCAAGCAGGCGACGCAGTCTTGCACTTGCTCAGGTTTGCCCACAATCACGCTGTTGAGCTGAGTCAGCAAGGCTTTGAGTTTGCTTTGAGTGTTATTTTGGATATTGACTTGGGTCATGGTTTTGGGATTTAACGCGTTCACAGGCTTTTCTTGAAGCATATTTTTGCACTATTATGGATACCAGTACCTTACCGTAAAAATGACAAAATCATGATGACCCCAAGCCACACCATGAGAACTGGTTATTTCACCCACCCCGATTGTCGTAAACACGAAATGGGTCGCGGCCATCCCGAGTGCCCTGAGCGCCTGGACGCGATCAACGACCATTTGCTTTACACCGGGCTGCTTGACCATTTGGCGCAACCTGACGTGCCTTTGGTGCCCATCAGCGTCGTCGAACTCGCCCACAGCAAGCGCCACGTCGCCGCACTGCGCGGCATGAGCGACGCTTTGGTGGAGGATATCGAGGCTGGCGGCCCCAAATACGCGCAAATTGACCCTGATACCGCCATGAACCAGTTCACCTTGTTGGCCGCCCTGCGTGCCACCGGTGCCGCCGTGGCCGCGACCGACGCTGTCATGGCCGGTGAGCTGGCCAACGCCTTTTGCGCCATCCGCCCGCCTGGCCACCACGCTGAGCATGACCGCTCCATGGGTTTTTGCCTGATCAACAGCGTCGCCACAGCCGCCAAATACGCGCTGGAGCGCCACGGGCTGGAGCGCGTCGCCATCGTCGATTTTGATGTGCACCACGGCAATGGCACAGAAGACATTGTCAGTGGTGACAACCGTATTTTGATGGTTAGCATCTTTCAGCACCCGTTTTACCCGCATTCCGGCGCGGACAGCACGGGTAGCAACATCGTCAATCTGCCTGTACCCGCCTACACCAAAGGTGCTGTGGTGCGCGAAATGATTGAGCACGGCTGGATACCGCGCTTGGAAGCCTTCAAGCCGCAAATGGTCTTCATCAGCGCCGGTTTTGACGCCCACAAAGACGACGATTTGGGCCAACTCGGCTTGGTAGAGCAAGATTACGCGTGGATCACAGCCCGCATCAAAGACATCGCCAAGCGCCACGCCCATGGCCGCATCGTCTCCTGTTTAGAAGGCGGCTACAACCTCAATGCCTTGGCGCGTAGCGTGGAAGCGCATGTGCGGGTGTTGGCGGATCTTTGAAATTAACAGTCACGCATGACATTATTCACCGCACTCGCGCCAGCCACCTCGCTCACTGTATCTTCTGCCATGCCGACGCAGGACATAGCGCAATGGTTTGCCCAGTTAGCCACACCAAAATCGCTGCTTGAGCTGGCCGTGCTGGCGCTCTGTGCGGCCTTGGCCTGGGGCTTGCTGTGGCTGATGCGGCGCAGTTTGGCGCATGTGGACGACAAATCCATTCTGTTTGGCAAGCGCCTGGTGGATGGCGTGCTGTTCCCTTTGTTGCTGTTGTGTTTGGCCTTTGTGGCGCGCGTGGTCTTGCTGCGCACCATGGAGGTGCATGTGCTGCACATTGCGATACCTGTTTTGCTCGCCTTGGTTGTCATCCGCGTGGGTGTCAAGGTGCTGCAGGTCGCTTTTAAAAAATCGCCACTGGTGCGGTTTTTAGAGCGCACTATTTCTTGGGTGGTCTGGCTGGCGCTGGTGTTGTGGATCAGCGGTTTGCTGCCCTTGGTGCTGCAAGAAATGGAACAGATTACCTGGCAGGTTGGCGACAGCGCACTGTCTTTGCGCACCATGCTGGATGGCGCACTGACCGCTGGAGCGGTGCTGTTGTTGGCTTTGTGGGTCGCATCGGCGGTGGAATCCAAGCTGCTGCGCCACGCCAGCGGTGGTGAGCTGTCGCTGCGCAAAGCCGCCAGCAACGCGGTGCGGGCGGTGTTGATTTTTGTGAGCCTGTTGTTGTCGCTCAGCATCGTTGGTATTGATTTGACCGCGCTGTCCGTTCTAGGCGGTGCTGTTGGTGTGGGTATTGGCTTGGGGCTGCAAAAACTGGCGTCCAACTACGTCAGCGGCTTCGTCATCCTGACCGAGCGCAGCATGCGCATTGGTGACTATGTGCGGGTTGACAGCTTTGAAGGCCGCATCACCGACATCAAAACCCGCTACACCGTCATCCGCTCAGGCAGCGGGCGTGAATCCATCGTCCCTAACGAAATGCTGGTCACCAACCGCGTTGAAAATTTGACCCTCAGCGACACCCTGATAGCGCAGCAAACATTGGTGTCCGTGGGCTACGCCAGCGACGTCGCGCTGGTCCGACGCCTGCTGGTAGAAGCCGCGCTGGGACAAAGCCGCGTCATGGCTGAACCCGCGCCCATTTCAGCTTTGACGGCCTTTGGCGCAAATGGTCTGGAATTTACCTTGAATTACTGGATCACCGATCCCGAAAATGGCCAGCTCAACATCCGCTCAGACGTCAACGTCGCCATCTTGACCCACTTGCGCAGCCATAGCATCGACATCCCGTACCCGCAGCAGGTGGTGCATGACGCGAAACCACGGGTTTAGCTCGGGGGGCCTCGTTTTAAGCAGACGTAAAAAAAACCACCAAATCTTTCGATTGGTGGTTTAGTTGCTTAACTTTTAACAGTTTGGCTTGCTAGCTGACAGCGCACCCAACAAAACGGCGAACTACAAATTTGCAGTTCGGGCGATTTGCTTAAATTGAATTAAGCAGCGGCCAAGACCAGAGTCTTGACTTTGGTAGACAAACGGCTCTTATCGCGCGCTGCCTTGTTTTTGTGGAAGATGCCTTTGTCAGCCACGGTGTCAACCACAGCTTGCATCTTCGCAAAAGCTTCAGTTGCTTTTGCTTTGTCGCCAGCGATAACGGCTTTTTCGACGTTTTTCACAGCGGTACGGTATTTAGAGCGCAAAGAAGTGTTTGCAGCATTGATTTTGACGTCTTGGCGTACGCGCTTACGGCCAGAGGCTAGACGAGGGTTTTTCTTTTTTGGTTTGGCTGATGCCATGATTTATGTTCCTTAAATGTATGTGGATGATGTCAGCTAAGCCTATGATTCTAGCATTTTTGAGGACTCCAGTCCACGCATTGCTGGGCTTAGATGGCTGCGAGGCTTTTGAAATAGCGCTAAAATGGATGTATTACATGTAATACAGGAGTTCTGACATGTCCAGTTCCGTGATGACCATCCGCTTATCCCAAGACGATACAGTCAGATTGGCAAATTTGTCTGAAAAAACGCACCGCCCCAAATCTTTTTACATCAAAGAGGCACTTGCTCGCTATTTCGAAGATATGGAAGATCTTTATTTAGCCGAAAGCGCTATGGCTCGCATCCGCTCAGGGGAAGAGCGTACTTACACCTTAGACGAAGTAGAGGCCAAGCTTGGTTTGGCGGGTTGAGCTGTCGGAGACGGCGCTTAAAAACCTCTCCAAGCTCGACAAACCAGTAGCACTACGAATTCGTAATTTTCTTCGCGACAGGCTGTCCGCATTAGACGACCCGCGCAGCATAGGCGAGGCACTTAAAGGCGCAAAGCTGGGTGATTTGTGGAAATACCGAGTCGGCGATTATCGTGCCATAGCCAGCATCGAAGACGGCAAAGTCGTCATCTTGGTTTTAGCAATTGGAAATCGTAAAGAAGTTTATCGTTGAGGCTAAGTTTTGCTATATTTAAAATAGCACTTTAGGCAATAAATACGCCGGCTAGAGGTGTAAATGAGGAATAAATTAGAGGTTTTATGCACTAATCTTGCATTTATCAAACTTCATTTTCAAGTAACTCAGTCGCTTGAGCCAATTTTTCATTTTTGCAATACTCGGCATAGTTTTTGCCGAATTCTTTTTTATACCAAGATCCGACAATATAGCGGCTTAAGAAATAGCTAACTCTTTGCAAAAAAATAAAGACTGGAAAGACAATTAATATTACAAATAGCATTTCTATGCTAAGTGAATTCCATGCTATGTCACGATACCAGCGTATTGCACCCAATACAGACGTCAAAAAAAATGTACTGTTAAGTACAATTCTCTGCATGCGTAAATTTGCATTTCGGAACTTGAAAAACTCTAATTTTTTAATTTCATCCATTTGCACAAACCTTATTTTTATTTACATTTAAAACTTGAAAATATTTTTTAAACTTATGAGTGAATAATGCATTTTAGTTCTAAATAAAATAGAATTTTAGATAATAAATGCGATTGCCAAAAACATAAGTTATATGAAAATATGGATTTAAGATTTGTCGAAACTTTGAAATTTTTCGATAAGTTCAATAATTCGTTTGGCTTGGGCTGCATACTGTTTGTAGCAGCCTTCAATATTATCAACGACCAAGCTATGGTTGCCGTTTTCTAGCTTCTGGAATGTGAGATTGTTGTAGTACTTTGCACGTTCAACAGTTTCGGCGTTGAAATCGAGGGCGCTTCGGATTTCTAGCAATGCTCTTTGAGTATCCGTGTCGAAGCTCCATATTGCGGAAACCCTAGCATCCAAAAGTGGGGTTCCGTATTTTTGCAAAGTAAGGCTCTTTCCAGCTGGAGCTTTCTTGCTGAGGAAGAATTGATTCAATTGCTCGTCTGTAGCATGAAGGTATGGTTTAAGTACTGAGCAGATCTTCTGCGCATCAGTGTCAGCAGTTTCAGTGCTTAGGTGCTTAATAAGCCATTTGAGGCTTTGCCTAGTCATTGTGCCTTGGTGCTCTTCAATGGTATAGCTACAAAGCGCTAATTTAATCTTTAGAGAGGAAAGTTCTGATCTAATTGCTTCTCGACCAAGCTTGTTTTCTCGGAGCCGCTTTATTTCATCTACGACTATCGGGGCTAATAGACCTAGTAGCCATCCCAAGAGCAAAAGTGCAAGCTTCTCCATGGTTTCCTTAAGCATTTTGTTCGAAAAGGTCTAGAAGTAATTAGTATTGCAAAAGTTGCAAAAATTTCTTAGAGAGTAATGCAATATAACTTAAATTTCACGAAAACAGCATCAAATTTAGTCAAATTTCACTGTTAAATTATTTAATCTGCTATAAATAAAATAGCGCTTTAGGCAATAAATACGCCGGCTAGAGGCATATTTAAAGGCTAAAATGGGACAAATCAGCCATAAATCCACAAAAACAAGCCAAATCTACCTTTAAACGGCTTCCGTAGCTCCGAATTAAGCCGCTAAACTCAATCCCCATGTCCCTGCTCAAATCCGCCTCCGTCATCTCGCTGCTCACGCTGGTATCCCGCATCACAGGTATGGTGCGTGACCAGTTGATGGCGGCTATGTTTGGGGCTTCGGCTATGACGGATGCGTTTAACGTGGCGTTTCGGCTGCCGAATATGTTCAGGCGGCTGTTTGCGGAAGGGGCGTTTAGCCAGGCGTTTGTGCCTGTTTTGGGGGCGAGCAAGGTTAAAAACGGGGACGAGGCGACCAAGGTGTTGGTTGATCGTGTCGCCACCGTGCTGTTTTGGGTGTTGGTGCTCACTTGCGTGATTGGCGTAGCCGCTGCGCCTGCGCTGGTGTGGGTGATGGCCAGCGGGCTGCAGCAAAACCAGCAGGGGTTTGACGCTGCGGTGTTCATGGCGCGGTGGATGTTTCCTTACATTGGGTTCATGTCGCTGGTGGCGCTGGGCGCGGGGGTGCTGAACACCTACAGACGCTTTGCCGTGCCTGCCGTGACGCCTGTTTTGCTGAATATGGCGATGATTTTGGCGGCTTGGCTGGGTGCACCGTGGTTCAAAAGCATGGGGATTCAGCCGATTTACGCGATGTCTATGGGTGTTATTGGTGGTGGCGTGTTGCAGTTGGTGATGCAGTGGCTGGCGCTGCGCAAAATTGGCATGTTGCCGAAAATTCGCGCCAATTGGGCGGAAGTGAAGGCGGCTTGGGCGGATGCGGGCGTTAAAAACGTGGCTAAATTGATGCTGCCAGCGCTTCTCGGCGTGGGGGTGGCGCATATTTCGGCGATTATCAACCTGCAGATCGCCTCGCATTTAACGCCCGGCAGTGTCAGCTGGATGAGCTACGCCGAGCGGTTGATGGAGTTTCCCACCGCCATGCTGGGCGTTGCGCTGGGCGTGGTGCTGACGCCGCGCTTGGTGGCGGCCAAGGCCAGCGGTGACGACGCCACCTATTCCGCCATGATTGACTGGGGGCTGCGGCTGGTGATCTTGCTGGCTGTGCCTTGTACCGTGGCGTTGCTGCTGTTTGCCAAGCCGCTGGTGGCGACTTTGTTCCATTACGGCGTGTTTTCAAGCAACGATGTGCAGCAGGTGACCACGCCTTTGATGGGCTACGGCGTCGGTTTGATTGGTTTGGTCGCTATCAAAATATTGGCGCCCGGGTTTTACGCCAGCCAAGACATCAAAACCCCAGTCAAAATCGCCATTGCTGTGCTCATCATCACCCAGCTGCTGAATATCGCACTGGTGCCGCTGTTTGCGCACGCGGGGCTGGCGCTGGCGATTGGCTTGGGTGCGTTGATCAACGCGCTGTGGCTGCTGATTGGTTTGATCAAGCGTGGCAGCTACCAGCCGTTGCCGGGGTGGGGTAAATTCATCGCCCAAGTCGTCATTGCCAGCGCCTTATTAGGGGTCTGGTTGTGGTGGAGCGCGGGTTATGTTGATTGGGTTGCGCTAAAAAGTGACGTTTTTAAGAGAATAATGCTTCTAGCCGGCGCATTAATTGCCTCTGCAGCTATTTATTTTATAGCATTGATGGTTGCTGGTGTGAAAATCAAGACTTTGCTGCGGGGTCAAGGCTAGCGTGAAGAAATAAGTCTAAAAAATAGTTCAAAATAGAGCCATGCAACTCGAATTTGACGTCCCAACACCTCTGGCTTATTTCAGCCTGTTGGTGAGTAGTGACGAGCATTTTCCGCTCTTGGAAGCGGCAGTTGCCATCGCGCAAGACGAATACCCCGAATTAGACGTCGAGCAGGTGCTGGGCGAGGTCGACCAGCTCTTGGCGCGGCTGAAGCGTCGCTTGCCCGCAGACGGCACAGCATTGGCAAGATTGCGGCTTTTGAACCAGTTTTTTTACCACGACCTCGGCTTCAGCGGCAACGTCAACAACTATTACGACCCCGACAACAGCTACCCCCACGCCGTGCTGCGCACCCGCCGGGGCATTCCCATTTCATTGGCGGTGTTGTGGCTGGAGCTGGCGCAGGGCTTGGGTTTGAACGCACGCGGCGTCGCTTTTCCCGGGCATTTCATGGTGAAGGTGAATTTGCCCAAGGGGCAGGTGGTGATTGACCCGTTTACCGGCCAATCATTGAGCCGTGAAGACCTGAGTGAGCGTTTGATGCCGTTCAAACATCTGAGCGACTTGCCTGAATCCGACAAGGAAGAGGCCGATATTCCGCTCGGTTTGTATTTGCAATCCGCCAAACCGCGCGACATCATCACCCGCATGCTGCACAACCTCAAAGAGGTGCACAAAACGGCGGAAGACTGGCAGCGCATGATTCCGGTGCAAGACCGCCAAATCGCGCTGAACCCTGATGCGTGGAGCGAATACCGCGACCGCGGTTTGGCTTTTGCCGAGCTGGGCAAGGCAACAGCGGCAGTACGTGATTTTGATGTTTACCTGCTCAATGTCACCGAGGCCCCCGATGTCAAAGCCATCGCACTGCGGGCGCAAGAGCTGCGCCGGGCGGTGATTTAACGAAATAAGTTCGCTGGGTTAATTGAGGTTTTTAAGAACCTTGCGAACCCCGATGCGCCCATGCTGTGGTGTGGCGCTCGATGTAGCTGAAAAATTCGTACATGGCCATGGCCATCGCACCAATCACCACCAAGCCTGCAAAAGCCAAAGCCAAGCGCTGTTGCGAACTAGCCGTTTGCATGAGGTAGCCAATGCCTGAATCCCCTGCGGTCATCTCGGCCAGTACCGTTCCCACAAACGCCAAGGTGATGGCGATTTTGAGCGATGCATAAAAGTAAGGCAAGGAACGTGGCAAGCCGACTTTGACCAGCACATCCCAACGCTTCGCACCCAGCACTCGCAACACGTCTTCGAGTTCAGGCTCCAGCGTTGCCAAACCTGTGGCGATGTTGACGGTGATGGGGAAGAAAGAGATTAAAAAAGCAGTCAAGATGCCTGGACCAATGCCAATGCCAAACCACACCACCAAGATTGGCACGATAGCGGCTTTGGGGACGGCGTTGAAGGCGACCAAGAGCGGAAACACGGCGGCGTAAACCAAACGGGCTGATCCGACCAAAAAGCCCAAGAGCACACCGACCACAATCGACAGACCAAAACCCACCATGGTCACCCAAAAGGTTTGCCAAGCAGCGCCAGCAATAGGGCCCGCAAACTCAAACATGGCTTGACCGATTAGTAAGGGGCTAGGAAAGATGAATTCTGGGATGTTGAACAGACTGCAAATGCCCTGCCACAGTGCCAGCAAGACCACAAATAATATTAAAGGCGAATAGGCTTCTAGTTTTTTGGAGTTCATGCTGCCTTTCCCGCCAAACTAGCGCCAGCGCCACCTCGGATGGCACCAATATGACCACGCAGCTCGTGCACGATCTCACTAAACTCAGACGTGTAGGTGATTTCTAAATCTCGCGGCCTAGGCAAATCAATCTTACGCTCCACGACAAAACGACCTGGATTTTTGGACATCACAAACACCTTGTCGGCCAGAAAAACAGATTCGCGCAAATCATGCGTGACCAAAATGACGTTGAATTTTTGCAATTGATGCAAATCGCGCAGCACGCACCATAGCTCCTCTTTGGTGAAGGCGTCAAGAGCACCAAACGGCTCGTCTAGCAGCAGCATTTTGGGTTCGTGAATCAATGCGCGGCAAATGCTGGCACGCTGTTGCATGCCGCCCGACAACTGCCACGGAAACTTGTCCGCATAGCCGTCTAATCCTACAGTTTTGAGCAATTGCCGCGCACGTGCTTCGTACTCTGCGCGTTTGGCTTTGAGGCTGCTGCGGTAGGGTTCTACGATTTCTAGCGGTAACATGACATTGTCCAGCGTGGTGCGCCAAGGCAACAATGAGGGCGCTTGAAACGCCATGCCCGATATTTTGAGTGGCCCCGTCACAGGCGCACCATCCACATGAATGCTGCCGCGCGTGGGCATTTTCAAGCCCGTCGTCAACTTCATGAAGGTGGATTTACCGCAACCCGATGGTCCTACGATGGCGATAAATTCGCCCTCAGTGACCGACAGGTTAATGTCCTCAACCGCAAACTGGTTTTGCGCCAACAGCTCGTCGTTGTAGGCCAGCCAGACATTTTTAAAATCAACAAACGCCATGAGGCTGTCCTAACGAGTTTTGTCTATTACTTTTTAGCGGGTGCAGCTTTTGCAGCTGGCAGCACAGCATTCAAAGCAGCATCGCTAGGCAAGAAGCTGCCATTCCAAATTGCATTACGATCAACGCGGGTTTTTGTGCCGAAGGCATCAGACACTTGGCTCGCCATCAGCGACAAACGGCCATCGCTGACCTTGCCGAAGCCCTCAGTACGTGCGTCCGGGCTGTTGATGACCGTGTCAATCGCCAGTTTCAAGCGACGCTCTTCCAGTGCCACGTTGATGATGCCATCACGACCCTTGACATAGGTGATACCTTCAACCGGATTCGCCACCACTTCTTTGGCTGCTTTGGTAAATGCGGCTAAGAAAGCCTTGATAGCTGATGGATTCTCTTTGATAAGCTTAGGGCTGACGATGATGGCATTGCCATACAGCTTCACGCCGTAGTCTGGGTATTGCATGATCGCCACATCTTCGGCTTTCACGCCGCGTGCTTCCAAGTTGAGCAATGACGTGAAGG
>JANPIC010000134.1:0-4205 GCA_031424795.1 Polaromonas sp.
ACGCCCACGGGCATCTTCTTCCCCACAAACACCGTCGCAATCACGGCTAGGCCAAAACCCAGCGTCAGCGCATCGATTTTTTCTCCCAAAAGCGGTATGGCGAACAACAAACTCAAAAACGGCTGCACAAGCTGAACCTGACTGACGCGGACTGCGCCGCCTAAAGCCAAACCGCGGTACCACGCGAAAAAGCCTAGCCACATGGAAAACACCGCAACATACGCAAACGCCCACCAGCTGCTGGGATGGATGGCGGCTAGGTTTGGCGGCTGGTTCAGCCACGTCATGGGCACCGTTACAGGCAAAGACAACACCAAGACCCAGCAAATGACACGTTCTGCACCCAAAGACGGCGTTAACCTTGCGCCACCAATGTAGCCAAACGATGCACTGAGCATGGCGAGGAGCAAAAACACATCTGCAGTGTGCAGGCTGACATGCCCAGTCGCATCAGCTGAACGAACGACCATGAAACCCAGCACCAACAGCGTCCCCAACACCGCGCACAACCAAAATGCGGCGCTGGGTTTTTGCCTGAACCACAGCGCGGCGATCACCGCCGTGGTCAGCGGCAACAAACCAGTCACCACCGCACCATGCGTGCTAGGCACGTATTGCAGCGCCAAAGACATAAAAAGCGGAAAACCGACAACCACGCCGCAGGCGGTGAAAGCCAGCAAACCCCATTCCGAGGCACTGGGCAGCTTCCAAAGCATGTTTTGGGCCGTTTTAGGGGTTAAATTTGGCTCTAGCCGGCGATTATATTGCCTAAGTAGATATAAAATTGATAGCAATCCTGCCACGGCAGCCCGGCCAAAGGTGATGAACCAAGGGGTCAGTTGCGGGTCTGCAGCCGTGCCGACGGCCAGCTTGGTCATGGGCAGGGTGGCGGCAAACAGCGTGACGCCTAGAAGCCCTAGCCACAGGCCGGATTTGACGTTTTTTGCTGATATTTGTGCGGCATTCATATCAAAAAGTCGCCATCCAAGCGGCTGTTACCGCCAATACGACTGCCATGAAACGGTTAAACCACGACAAACGACTCCCAACTTGCAGCCATTCACGCAACAATGATCCCAGAGTCGCATAGGCCAAATTGCTCGCAAAGGCATAGGCCAGCAAAATAGGAAACATCATCAAAAAACGGCTAGTCGCGTCTGGCTTTCCCGCAATCCAGCCTGCCACCAGCGCGAGCGCCAGCATCCACGCCTTGATGTTCAAAAACTGCAACATCACGCCCTGAAAGAAGGTGACATTCAAGCGCGATTCATTAACAGAACTCAGCTTCGAATTTGATGTATTTGCCGTGCCAATTTTGTAAGCCAACCACAGCAAATATCCCACCCCAAGCACTTTGATGCCTAGGCGCAGCGCTGGCATGGCCACCACCAAGGCGCCTACACCGCCAGCACACAGCGTGAATAACAGCCCCCAGCCGATGGGCACGGCGCAAACAAACGTCATCGCCCGCTTCAAGCCAAAGTTGGCCGCCAGCGCGGTGGACAACGTGGTGTTGGGCCCCGGCGTGAAGCTGGCGGCGGTGGTTAAGGCCAATAAGGCGGTGAGTTCTGAGGTGTTCATAAATAATTTTGAATTGACAATGTAAGCGATAAAACAATACACTAGCAATACAGTACAGCAACTCAGTTTATTTCAGTGTACTGTTATTTTTACCAATACACAAAGCCACGAGAAGTCGCCCTATGTCCGCACAATTATTGACCGAAAGATTGAATCAAAGCGCCTCCATGACTTTAGCCGAACAACTGAGCGGCCGTTTTGCCGAGCGCATCAACAGCCGGCTGATGGCGCCTGGCTCGCGGTTGCCCTCTGTGCGGCAGTGCGCGCAGCAGCAACAGGTCAGCCCCTCCACCGTGGTGGCAGCCTACGACCAGCTGTTGGCGTTGGGCTTGGTAGAAGCGCGTAAAAACCGCGGTTTTTTTGTACGTGAAGCAGCACAAAAAAACGCTTCAAAAGTGGGTAAAAATACACCTCTAGCCGGCGTATTTATTACCGATACAGCTATTAATAAAATAGCAAAATTACACGCGCCGCAGCCCTTGACCAGACCCGTGAATGCCGCCATGCTGATTCGCGGCATGTTTGTGCAGGGCAGTGGCAAACCACAGCCCGGCATGGGCACGTTTCCGCCCGAGTGGCTGGCGTCTGGCTTTTTATCGAGCGCAGTGCGCAAAGTCACCAGTCCGGCAGAATTGCAAAAGTTTTCGCTGTCGTATGGCGAGCCTCAAGGCGATTCCGCGCTACGCAAATCGCTGTCCAACAAGCTCGCAGGCATCAACATATCTGCCAGCCCTGAGCAAATCATCACCACCGTGGGCGCGACGCATGCACTGGATATGGTGAGCCGGACACTCTTGAAAGCCGGGGATACGGTGATGGTGGAAGAGCCCGGTTGGGCGATTGAGTTCGCCCGCCTGCAAATGCTGGGTTTGCGCATTTTGCCTGTACCGCGCGGACCTGATGGGCCCGATTTGGCGGTGATGGCGCAGTATTGCGAGGCGCATGCAGGTTCAGTGAATCGCCCCAAGCTCTTTGTCAGCGTCAGCGTCCTGCACAACCCCACAGGCTACAGCTTGTCGCCCGGCAGCGCGCACAGTATTTTGAAACTGGCAAACCAGTACGATTTTCATATCGTTGAAGACGACACCTACAGCCACATCGCGCCTGATCACGCGACGCGGCTGTGTGCGCTGGATGGCTTGCAGCGCACCATTTACGTCAGCGGGTTTGCCAAAATCCTGGCCCCCAACTGGCGTGTGGGCTACCTTGCTGCGCCGCCTAACTTAGTAGAGCAGTTACTAGACACAAAACTGCTCGCCACGCTGACCACCCCCTCGCTCTTAGAGAAAGCCGTCAGCCACTGCATAGACCAAGGCCAGCTGCGCCGCCACGCCGAGCGCATCCGCAGCCAGCTTGATGCAGCACGCGGCAGAGCTGTGAAGTTGGTACTCACTCACGGCTGCACATTGGCGGCTGAGCCCGCAGGTTTGTTTGGCTGGGTAAACACAGGCGTAGACACCGACGCCCTCGCCCAACGCATGCTAGACCACGGCTACCTGCTAGCGCCCGGCGCTTTGTTTTTAGCCGACCGCAGGCCGAGCACGCTGATGCGGATTAACTTTGCAACGACGCAGAATGCGGAGTTTTGGGGGGTGTTTGCGAAGGAGGTGGGGGAAATGAAAGGCTAACGCAGGATTGACCGCTCAAATCTTTACTTTTACACACGCAGATTTTGTGTTAATCTGACAATATGAAAGCTGTTTTATCACCTATGGTCTCGGAATTTGAGACCCAAGAAGCTGCTGATAGCTATGACGCTTGGTTTCGTGCAAAAGTGCAAGAATCAAGAGATGACCCTCGCCCATCCATTCCGCATGATGTCGTTATGGCGAAAATGCGGGCTTTGCTGAAGCCAAAACCTACAAGCTCAGAAATGAACTAGCTGCGCTGCGACTTTTCAACCTAATGGAATCTGCGCTAGAGCACACTTCAGAGCATCCTTATCTCTACAAACAAAGTGAACGGGTAGAAGGTGCACGGGAAATAGTAGTTCACCCGAATTACATACTTGTTTACCAAGTTGAGCAAAACAGCATCAAAGTTTTGCGTGTCTTGCATTCGCGGCAAAAATTCCCTGCGTAACCTCCAAAAAAGAAAACGCCCTTAGAAATCTTTCGATCTCTAAAGGCGTTCAAGTTTTGTGGTGCGGCTGGCAGGAATTGAACCCACGACCCTCTGGTTCGTAGCCAGATACTCTATCCAACTGAGCTACAGCCGCACAGCTTATAGATTATAGCGCGAAAACCCTTAGCTTCGGCAAAGCCAACGCCACTTTTGGACAGATATTTGTCATTGAGATGATCTGCCCACCACTTGGATAAATGCTTTGAGGATTAGAATTTCATGGAGAATTTCCAAATCAGAGGGTGAAATTGGCACCTAGCCGGCGTATTTATTGCGCATTCAGCTATTAAAAAAATAGCGCTATTTTGTTCTCGAAAACTTAACTTTGTCGTTTAAAATTTTTACCCACGCCACTTTTTACGACAAACCATGAAGATCAACGCATCACGTTTTAAACAAGCTTTTAAAGCAATGACCGTTCATTTTGGACTCAGTCTGCTGGTTGCTGCGGTGGTAGCTTTGCTGGTGTTTACGCTGTGGTTTCCGTATCCCTACCGTGA
>JANPIC010000135.1:0-6827 GCA_031424795.1 Polaromonas sp.
CTTTAGTTACAATTTTTATGCAAACCCCATCAATAAAAAAACAAATTATTTGCTTCTGCCTAATTCTGTGTAGTTCCGTTATCCAGCAAGTTCTCGCGCAATCTAGCACCAATTCGGCGCGAAGTGCGCCAGCGGTAGCAAAAAGCAAAGCTGAGAACTTCCCAAAGCAAATCCAAGTTGAAGGCGTCAAACTGAGCTTGAATGGTCTAGGGACGCGCTACAAAGCCATTTTCAAGGTGTACGACATGGGTTTGTACACCACGGCTAAAGCCAGCACATTGCAAGAAGTTCTCAATACACCAGGCCCCAAAAAACTTGAATTTGTGGCTTTACGTGAGTTATCGACGACAGACCTTGGCCAGTTGTTTTACCGCGGCATCAAAGAAAACAGCACACCTGCACAGTACTTGAAGCACTCAACGTCAGCAATACGTATCAGCGAAGTCGCTTCTGGTCGTTCGAAAATCATGCCAGGTGAGAGCTTTTCCATGGAATTTGTGCATGGCAAAGGTTTGACTTTTTCCATCATGGACAAACCGCAAGGCGCACCTATTGGCGATGCTGAATTCTTCGCAATGGTGCTCAGCATCTGGCTTGGCCCTGTGCCAGCCGATTACAAGCTCAAAGACGCTTTGTTGAGTGTACCGTCCTGAACTTAGAACTTAGAACTTAGCTTCTAAATTCCTAACGCCTTGCGCAGTTCGCGTCCAGTGAATCGGTGGCCTTTTGTGTGGGCAGACATCAATTGGCACATTTTTGCATTGCAGGGTGCAGGTGTGCCTACTTGTTGTGCCAGCCGCACCACCGCCCCACACAAATCGTCGATTTCCGTGACACGACCTTGCTGCACGTCGTCCCACATGGACGATCTGGCGCTGGCGTCCATACGCAGCATTTTCTTGGCAACGCGGGTGAATATCCAGTTGGGCAGTTTTAACAGCAGCGGCATGATGTGTGGCTTCACGGCGGCCAATTGCTTGGGTTCAATCCCCGCTTTTTTCATGGCGGCCAATGCTTCAAGTTGCAGCGTGGCAAACACGTAGCGAAAATCGCGGTTCAGCAGTTGCTCACGCAGTGGCAAGTCTGAGAGCGCGTTGATCGGGTTGTTCACATTCAGCAGCAGTTTGCCCCACTGCACAGAGCGCATCTCGCTGGATGCTGCCGCTTTTAGCCCTGCAGCATTGAATTTAGCCACCAGCTTTTCAATCAATTCTTGCGTCGATTCTGACGATTCAATGTAGATTTGCCCCATCGTTGCGCGGTGCACATGCGTGGCCGTTTTCATCACCACGTTGTACGGCACCATACCCGCCAAAGCCGTCATCTGCGGTGCCACTTTGGCAATACGCGCCACATTGTCCACGCCGTTTTGCAGCGACACAATCACCGTGCCTGCCGGGCAACAGTCGGCAATTTCTTGCGCCGCAGCGCCTGTTGCGCCGCCTTTGACGCACAGCAGCACCACGGTGGTTTCGTTGGTGTTGTTGGTTTTATTGGTCTTATTCGTTTCGTTTGCGTTTGATGAATACGCCAGCTTCAAGCTGGATGCAATAGACAGCGTGGGCGACGCTAAATCGGGCTTTATGTCGGCTTTTATGTCAGCCTCTATGTCCGCTTCTACATGCGCTTTGTAGCCTTGCATATCGGTAACCGTCAAACCACTCAGCGCCAGTGGCTCAGTCGTTCGCGGTCTGCCAACCAAAGTTACACGCTCGCCAGCGGCAGCCAAGCGGCCACCCATATAGCAGCCAATAGCGCCTGCGCCTACAACGATGATGTTCATAGCGTCAGTTTACCTCTTTCACGTCTTTCAGTCCTTCCCGTCGCGCCACCCAAATCGTCGCCGCGCTGATCACCACGCCGCCCATGATGGCGTTCAGCGTCGGTACGTCGCTGAACAGCTGCCAGCCCATCAGCGCCGACCACACCAGCTCTAAAAACTTGAGCGATTGCGTGGATGAAATATCTGCCTTAGAAAACGATTTGGTCAAAAAATAATGCCCCGCCGTGCCCAGCGCACCGCTTAGTAAAAAGCCCACCCATTGCCACGCGCTAGGCCAAGCCCAATCCAGCAGCGCCATTGGCAAGCTGAGCAGCGACACCGTGATCGCTTGCCACACCATGATGGTGCCTGTTGATTCGTAGCGCGTCAGCGCCTTGGTCACCAAAAACGACGCTGCAAACAGCGGCGCAGACATCAGCATCGCCAGGTGGTACCAGCCCGAGTTGCTGCCAGCCACGCTGTTGCTCAAAGAAAACTGCGGCCCCACGACGACCAGCACACCGGTAAAACCAATCAGCGTGGCCAGCCAGCGTTCCCAGCGCATGGGCTCTTTCAAGAAAATGTAAGCGCCCAGCATGATGAAAATCGGCCCTGAAAAGCCAATCGCCGTCGTGTTTGCCAGCGGGATATTGGGCAGGGCGGTGAACCAAAAGCACAAAGCCAAGGTGTGCAGCGCCCCCCGTGTGAACTGGCCAGTGACGTTTTGCGGCTTGTACGCAGCCCAGCCGTTTTTGAAAATCAACGGTAGCAGCAGCAATAAACCCGCGCTGTAGCGCAAAAATTGCGTTTCAAACGGCGGCAGGTTTTTAGCCAGCAGCCGCAGCAATGCGTTCAACATGCTGAACGTCAACCCCGCGCACGCCGCCAGCAAAATGGCTTGCATACCGGGCGACAAGTGGTGGGTGTGGTGGTGAACGCGGCTTCTAAACCGCGAGATGACCCAACTGACGGGGTTAGCGGCTTTCTGAGTTTGAGCAGTGTGGTTCAAATTAGGCATCTACCAACGAAGTATGCCTGATGACCTCTCAGTCATCAGGCATGTTTTGCGCCTTAGCGACAGTGGGTGAGCTGTTTATTTCACCTCAACGATGAACTCATCACGCGGGCGGCGAATCTTTGGCAGCTTCTCCAGCCAGTCTTTGCCCTCTTCACGGTAGCCCAGCGGCAAGATGGCGACGCTGCGCAGGCCGCGGGCGGACAAGTTCAAAATCTCGTCAAAGCTTTTCGGGTCAAACCCTTCCATCGGCGTGCTGTCCACATGCTCATAGGCGGCGGCAATCAGCGCTGCGCCCAGGCCAATGTAGGCTTGGCGGGCGGCGTGTTCGAAGTTGACTTTAGCGTCGCGTGCTGGGTAGTTTTTCAACAGCATGGCGCGGTAGTTTTCCCAGCCTTCGTTCGTGCCGCCGCGCTGGGCATTGGTGTAGTCAAACATGTGGTTGATACGCGCTTCGGTGTAGTTGTCCCACGCGGCGAACACCAGCAAATGCGAGCCTTCGGTGATCTGCGCCTGGCCATTCGCCTTGGCTTTGAGCTGCTCGCGCACCGCAGGGTTGGTCACCACGATGATTTCAAACGGCTGCAAACCGCTGGATGTAGGTGCCAAACGGGCGGCTTCCAAAATGCGCTCCACCTTCTCTTGCGGCACAGCCTTGGTCGGGTTCATCTTTTTGGTGGCGTAGCGCCATTGGAGTCTGCTGATTAAATCTGACATAAAACACTTTCAGGGGATTTTTAGATAAGCGTGGTGCCAAAACGAACATCGCCAGAGCACCACTTTCAGTAATTGGGGGGCAAACCAGCATTCACAAGAGAGATTCACTGGTTTGTATCGCCTAGGAGACACCCAATCCTTCCGGCACGGGGTTTTGTGTTTGGCGACAGATTCGTACACTGCTAGACTGATTTCAGCTGAAAAATCACCTCAAACCTACAATCGGAATAAATCTATGACACCCCAAACCATCCCCGCAGGTCTGCAACTTCGTTCACTGGTCAAAGCCAATGGCGAGCTTGAGGTTTCACTCATCAAGCAAGCCACACCCACACCGGCGGCGCATGAGGTGGTGATACGCATCGAAGCCACGCCCATCAACCCGTCAGACTTGGGCTTGCTCTTTGGCGCTGCTGACCTCGGCACCATCAAACTCACTACCTCAGCCAACCCAACCATCATTGCGCAGATCCCTGAGCGCGCCATGAAAAGCATGGCCGGGCGCTTAGACCAATCTTTGCCTGTGGGCAACGAAGGCGCTGGCGTGGTGGTAGCCGCCGGTTCGTCGGCCGCTGCACAGGCGCTGTTGGGTAAAACCGTGGCGGTGCTGGGCGGGGCTATGTATGTGCAATACCGCTGCATCGCTGCCGACCAGTGCCTGGTGCTGCCACCCGGCACCACGCCCGCCGAAGGCGCGTCTTGCTTTGTCAACCCGCTCACCTCGCTCGGTATGGTTGAAACCATGCGGCGCGAGGGGCACACAGCGCTGGTGCACACCGCAGCGGCGTCCAACCTGGGTCAAATGCTCAACAAAATTTGCATCAAAGACAACATTGGTTTGGTCAACATCGTGCGCAAACCCGAGCAGGCCGCGCTGCTCAAAGGCATAGGCGCGACGTATGTGTGCGACGAATCATCACCCACATTCATGGCAGACCTCACCCAAGCATTGGTGGACACCGGTGCCACCATCGCTTTTGACGCCACAGGCGGTGGCGACTTGGCAGGGCGCATCCTAAGCTGCATGGAAGCTGCGCTCAACCGCACCGCCACAGAATACAGCCGCTACGGCTCACCCATCCATAAGCAGGTGTACATCTACGGCGGCCTGAACACCGGCCCGACCGAGTTTGTGCGCAACTTCGGCTTCAGCTGGGGCATGGGTGGTTGGCTGCTGTTTCCGTTTTTGCAAAAAATCGGCCCTGCAGCCGTGCAAACTATGCGAGAACGGGTCGCCACAGAGATCAAAACCACCTTTGCCAGCAGCTATTCCAAAGAGATTTCGTTGCAAGAAGCCCTGCAGCCCGCTGCCATAGCCATCTACGGCCAGCGCGCCACGGGTACTAAGTACTTGATTAATCCGAATAAGAGTTAATCATTTAACCTCAAGCTCAATCGTTATGACGACCCATAACCTTTGAGCGTTGCGATTTAATATCTGAGCGCAAACTTTTATTGTCTAAGCGTTTTAATTTCGCCGCTCGGCTAGGCTTGGTCGCTTTGCGAACCACCGGTGCAAACTCTACAGAATTAACCACCTCATGCAGCCGCAGCATCGCGTCCAGCCGGTTCATGTCCTGCGTGCGGTGCTGCTGCGCCTTGATGACCAGCTCGCCCGCCTTGGTGATACGTGAATCATGCAGCGCCAAAAGCCGCTCTTTCACATCATCTGGCAGGGTGGACGCCACAATGTCAAACCGCAGGTGAATCGCGCTAGACACCTTGTTCACGTTCTGCCCACCCGCACCCTGCGCGCGGATGGCGGTGATGGCCACTTCAGATTCGTTGATGTTCAGCATATAGAGATTATATATATGCCTCTATCATGCTTATAGACGGCGTATTTATTGACTAAGTAGCTATCAAAAGTATAGTAAAAATTCAGTTTAAATTTGATAAAAATACTTAATAATGGCTTAAAAGTAAGATTGACACTAACTTTTAGGCGGCTTGGCGAGATAGCAAATTGGAAAACTGGCGATCCGGCCCTATGCCAGCAATGCATTTGGTGCAAACCAGCAAAACCCCAATTTTGTCGTCACGCCCCATTTGCGTCAAAACCCAAGCGTTGTTGCTTGCAGGCGGATTGTGCTGCAGCTGCTGGTCGTGGCCACAATCTAACCGAGCAACCCAATGCTCCGTAACGTCTTTGAAATACCCTGTGATAGCGTAATGCATATGTAGATTAATTTGCTCATTTAGCGTTAAGGTCGTGCATTCTACTTGCTAAAAAGCCTTGATGCCAGCTTAAACACATTTAAATTTAGGCAGTTAGTCACCTTGGCGGCAGTCACGACTTGCCGGCAGTTATAGAAATCTTTTTTGGAGCCCAAATTTGGTAGCTCGTGACCTCAACAAACAAGCGCTGGCCAAGCGCAGAATAATAATTTTCTTAATCCGTTATCTCTTTGCTCATTTACTTACTTGGTTCAACCTTGACGGCAGAGTTGGCATTTTGACCTGTTTTTGCATCCGTGCTTTGCGATGCTGATTTGTTGTAATACAAAGCCATACCGCCCAATAAAGCAATAAGTAAGATAGCCAGAGCCTTGTGTTTCATGGGTGAGTCCTTTTGTCGTGCGGGTGAATGCTAGCTACCTAATTTACAGCAAAATCATCCAAAAAAATCAACGCACGAATCAACCATGATTCATCTCACAGCGCGATCAGCCGGCGCACCCTCATCGCACTTCTTGCACCCCAGCAACACCCCAATCTTCCCATCCCGCCCCTCATGCGTCAGCACCCAAGGCCGACTCACCAAGGGCGGGTTGTGCCGCACATGCTGGTTGTGCCCACAAGCCAGCTTGGCCACCCAATGGTTTTCTTCGTCTTGGAAGTAGCCGGTTATGGGTTGTTGGGTGGGTTGTTGCATTATGCTATTTAAATGATAGCGGTTTTAAAGAGGTAAAAATGGCTATATTCTACGTATTTATTGTCTGAGTAGCTATGAAAAAAATAGTAAATTTAGCTCCCAATTGCATCAACCACAGCCTGCGTCGCGGTGATCAAATCTGCCACCAGCCGCTCATCCACATCCAGCATACCTTCGTATTCGCCTAAATTACGGGTGTTGTGGCATTTGTCCTAAACACGCCAGACCTCAGCGCCCAAACCCAGTGTGTGCGGCAGCACCTGAAACACAATGTAGCGGTTGCCAGAGCGATAACCCTTGGCGCGCAGCGCTGCTAGGCAGAGTGAGTGAGCGGCGTTGTAGGCCAGATCAAACCGGCTTTCTATAGCCAAAGACGTGTTTTGCGCATCCTTCAGCCGCGCCAAGCCGCTCTTTTTTAAACCCGCAATTTCTTTAGCGTCAGGCGGTTCTGCCTGCAA
>JANPIC010000136.1:0-12209 GCA_031424795.1 Polaromonas sp.
AGGTTGGTGAATGGTTAGTCGTTTGCAAAAACCGTATGCGCTTGAAGTCACAGCGCACAGGTGACAGCACGCTTTGGAGGTTTGGGCGACACTCCTACAATTGTTAAAACTGCCGTCATCAAAATTCTAACTGGAGATTCCTATGAGCGCCTTGAACATTCCCTCCCTCAAAGACAAAGTCAGCCCCGAAGAATGGCAGCTGCGCGTTGACCTGGCCGCTTGCTATCGGCTCATCGCCGCCTACGGCTGGAGCGATTTGGTGTTTACGCACGTCAGCGCCCGCATTCCAGGGCCTGAGCATCACTTTTTGATCAATCCGTACGGATTAATGTTTGACGAAATCACCGCGTCCAGCTTGGTGAAAATCGACCAAAGCTGCAATAAATTGAGCGAGTCTGCCTACCCCGTGAACCCAGCCGGTTTCACGATTCACAGCTGCGTGCACGAGCTGCGGGAAGACGCCGGCTGTGTGCTGCACACGCACACGCGGGCGGGCATTGCGGTCAGCGCGCAAAAGGGCGGTTTGCTGCCGCTGAGTCAGCAATCAACCTTTGTTTTGGCGTCTTTGGCTTACCACGACTACGAAGGCGTCGCGTTAAACGCTGCTGAAAAACCGCGCCTGCAAGCCAATTTGGGCAAAGCCAACTACCTGATTTTGCGCAACCACGGGCTGTTGACGGTGGGCAGGACGATTCAAGACGCGTTTTTGCACATGTACACGTTTGAGAACAGCTGCCGCATCCAAATCGACGCGCAAGCTGCAGGCGGGCCGTTGAATTTGATCCCGCAAGCGGTGTGCGATGCGAATTTGGGCATCATGAAAGTAGCGACTGCAGGCCAGGGCGCGGCACTGGCTTGGCCGGCATTGCTGCGCAAGTTGGATAAGATGGATGAGAGTTATAAGACTTGAGATTGTTTTTTTTCTAACGATGGTTAGCTACTAGATTTAGCTTACTGAGCTAGGGCGCGTATGAATTCCTCGGAGGACGAGACCCACCCAAGTAGTACCTCGATTGTTAATAACGATGCATCGTGATTGCTACGTGTCATGCCATTTCCTATTGGTTCGCCAGTGCAGTCTTCTAACAAAATGCAGGAATAGTCTCTGTACATGGCATCTCGAATCGTTGCATCGACGCAGACACTAGTCGTGCAGCCAGTAACGATCAGATGCTTGATGTCACGTTGTTTGAGCAAAGTGTCAAGTTCCGTTTCATAGAATCCGCTGAAGCGATGCTTGTATAGGACGATGTCTTCTGGCTGGGGTGCAAGTGCCGTAAGAATGTCTGTATTCCACGTATCCCTTATCAGAATTCGACTTGTGCTGTCATCGGGGGCCTGAACAACTGCGCCCACGCCTAGCATTTGATGCCTCATGTAATTAGGACTGTCTTTGGAGCCAGCATTAGAAAGATCAGCGTGAAAGCCCATTTTCAAGTAGATGATGGGGATGCGGCTTAACTTAGCAGCCGTTAGCACCTTGGCTGTAGGCGCAACAGCCGCCTGGATCATTGAAATATCGATGCCCGCGCGATGAAACATGCCATTTTCCGCGCCAAAGTCGTTTTGCATATCAACGACGATCACTGCAGTCTTATTAAGATCGAACGATACTGCGTGTGGTCTTGCTTGGATGGTGGTTGCTCCTAGCGTGGTTTCCTTGGTTGCGTTATGAGTATTCATGCGTGGACTCCATGATTTATTGGGTGTGACCGTAAGGCAATATAAACAGCAAAACTAGCGTATAACAACTATAGCCTAAGCTTGTTCAAATGACACTTCTAGAAAGAATAGATAAAATCCAGTTGCATTTCAAAATCGCTATATTTTTAATAGCTATTCAGGCAACAAATACGCCGGCTAGAGTCATATTTAGGGGTCTAAATACGGGTTTACGCGTATTTGAGCGGTTACAATGGCGGCATGACATCACCATTTGCCACGTCCTTTGACGCTAGTTTCGACACACTGGGCTTGTCGCCCGCCATTCTCAACGCCGTCAAGTTGCAAGGCTACGAGGTGCCTACCGCCATCCAAACCGAGGCGATTCCTGCGGTTTTGGCGGGCAAGGACGTTTTAGGGTCGGCGCAGACGGGTTCTGGCAAAACGGCGGCGTTTTGCTTGCCATTGTTGCAGCAGCTTCTGGCGCAGCAAGAGGGCAAAGCGCGCAGCGTTCGCCATGCGGGGCGTTACACCAGTGCTTTGATTTTGGTGCCAACGCGTGAGCTGGCGGCGCAAACGGGCGAGGCTATCCGCAGTTTGGCGCAGCATTTGCCGATGCAGCTCAAGGTTGCGGTGCTGTTTGGCGGTGTTTCCATCAACCCGCAGATGATGAATTTGCGCGGTGGGGCAGACATTGTGGTCGCCACGCCGGGGCGTTTGCTGGATTTGGTGGCGCACAACGCGCTCAAATTGGGGTCGGTGCAGATGCTGGTGTTGGATGAGGCTGATCGTTTGCTGGACATGGGGGGTAATCCCTCGGCGGGTGGAACGATTCGTACCGGTGGTTTTGCCGAGGAACTGGCCGCCATCTTGGCTTTGCTGCCTGAAAAGCGCCAAAGTTTGTTTTTCTCAGCCACGTTCCCGAAAGACGTGCAGGCTTTGGCAGACGCGTTGTTGCGCGACCCGATCCGCATTGCGGTTGAATCCACCCCAACAACCGCACCGATTATCTTGCAACGCGCCATCCAAGTTGACCCGAAACGCCGCACGATGTTGCTTAAAAAATTGGTTGAAACCAGTGATTGGGAGCAGGTGCTGGTGTTTGTGGCGACCAAGTACGCTGCAGAATTGGTAGCAACCAAGCTTTACAACACGGGAATGAATGCTGTGCCTTTCCATGGCGAGTTGAGTCAAGGCAACCGCACGCAGACGCTGGCGGACTTCAAGGCGAAGAAGTGGCAAGTCGTCGTCGCCACCGATGTGGCCGCACGCGGCATCGACATCGCCAACCTGGCTGCCGTGGTGAACTACGATCTGCCGCGCTCCAGCGTGGACTACATCCACCGCATTGGCCGCACAGGTCGCGCGGGGGAGAGTGGGGTGGCGATCAGCTTTGTCAGTGCAGAGAACGAGGCGCATTTTCGCTTGATTGAAAAGCGCCAAGGTTTGAATTTGATTCGTGAGCAGATTGAGGGTTTTGAGCCTGAAATCGTGTTGCCACCGGTGAAAGCGGTGGCAACGGCAGATGCAAGCTTGGACGAAAACGCGGATGTAAGCTTGAAATCGCCGAACCACCCTAAAAACGGTGGCATCAAAGGCAAACGCCCAAGCAAAAAAGACAAACAGCGCGCTTTGGCTGCAAAAGGTCATGGGCAGGGGTAAAATTTCTCATAATTGCACCGTAAATTTATGAACATTCGTATTGGTGAAGGCTGGGATGTGCATGCGCTGGTGACGGGGCGCAGGCTGGTCATTGGCGGGGTGGAGATTCCACACAGCACCGGTTTGCTGGGGCATTCGGATGCGGATGTGCTGTTGCACGCGATCACCGATGCGCTCTTGGGTGCGGCGGGTTTGGGCGACATTGGCCGGCATTTTCCGGATACCAGCGCAGATTTTAAAGATGCGGATTCGTGGGTGTTGTTGCAATTAACGGGGCAACAGATTGAAGCCAAGGGTTTCACGGTCATCAATATTGACAGTACTGTGGTCGCGCAAGCGCCCAAACTTGCGCCTTATATCAACGAGATGCGTGAACGTATTGCGGACGCGCTGGGTTTAACGGTCAGCCAAGTCAACGTCAAAGCCAAAACAGCTGAAAAGATGGGACCAGTCGGTGAGCTTAAAAGTATGGAAGCGCGGGCTGTGGTGCTGTTGAATTTCGACAGCTAAATCACTCGCAGACTGAAATCAAAAAAAACAAAGCTTCAAAAAGGCCTCAAGCCTACTCGTCAAGGAATTCTTTTTGAGCAGTTAACTTGTGCGCTGGGCGCAATAAATGGATTTCTGCCATGAAGCCACCGTCTTGGTCGGCAGTACGTTTGCTTTGCGCCGAAGGGTCGTCGTTGGCCTGAAAATGCGGTGTACCCCAATTGCTCAGGCTGAGTTTACCTTGCATACCCTGCACTGCTTTTTCTACAATCGCCAAACCCAAACCCGTGCCAGTCACATTGCTGCGCGCTTCGTTGGCTCGGAAGAAGGGCACGTTTAAGTGGTTCAACACATCGGGAGACACGCCAGCGCCGTGGTCACGTACGGTGAGTATGACCCATTCGCCTTGAATGCGGGCATCAATATCAACCTTGGCAACTTCAACGGGTTCTTCAAACAAACGCGTGGGTGACCACGCTTCGTCGTACTCCGCGTAGGGCACATTTTCAGGTGCTGGCAACAGATGCGGTAAATGCTTGGTTTCTTGCAGATACGCTGGGTAAATGGTTGATTTGCCATAACGGCGTGCATTCTCTAGTAAATTGGTCAACACGCGTTGTAGCTCTACAGGATCAGCCATGACTTGTAAGTCTGCGGCTACGCGGTGCGACACCGCAATGTCTTGTGCGTCTTTAGCGCTGAGGTTCACAGATTGCGCCGCTGCGGCCACCACATTAGCCAAATCGACGACTTGTAATTGCGATACATGCGGACGCGCGTAGTCTAAAAACTTGCCCAAAATAGAGTTGATTTGCTCAATGTCTTGGCTCATCTCAAAGCGGGCATCACCGTCAGACACACTCAGCTCTGTTTCCAAACGCAATCTAGCTAAAGGCGTACGCAGGTCGTGCGAAATGCCTGCCAGCATGACAATTCGGTCGCTTTCAACTTTAGACAACTGTGCCGTCATTTTGTTGAAGCCACGGTTGACTTGGTGAATTTCAGTGGTGAACACGTTTTCATTGAGTTTGACGCGGTCAAAATGCCCTAAACGAACGTGGTTAGTCGCTAGAGAGAGATCTTTGAGCGGTCGATTCAGCAAACCACCAATCACCAGCGAACCCATCAACGACATCGCAATCGCCAAGGCCACCCAATACAACCAAGCCTCAGAGTTGACCGGTTCAATCCTCACCATGTCAGTTTGTAGCCAATACTGATCGCCCTGAATCGCAAAGCTGATCCACAAGCCAGGTATGCCGTTGACGCGGTCAGACACAATGGTGTCATTTCCCAGTCTTTTTCGCAGCTCAAACTCTAAAAGTTGTCTATAGCTGTCTATAGCATAGGTAGATATTTTGTCATCAGGCTCGCGCGGGCGAATATACAAGCCTTCTTGGTCGGAAATGTTTTTGATCAGGGCTGTGCGGTAAATGGCATCCGCATGCACCAAGGAACTGCGCGTTAAATTAACCGCAGAGCTGATTTGACGCGCTGCGAGTTGCGCCCTTGATTCATATTCCAGCGCTTTGAAGCTGATGTACCAAACCAGTGAAGACGCCAAAATCAGGAACACCAGCAGCACAAAGGTGCGCCAGAACAGGCTGATTTGAAGGAGTTGTCGGAGTTTCATGGCATTAACTTAGGCGCAGACCTAAGTTTAAGCCAATCCGTGGCACAGCTTGAGTGTGTTGATTTAGTGCGCTGAAGTCGATTGCTCAGTATCCGGCACAAACACGTAACCCACACCCCAAACAGTTTGGATATGGCGTGGCTTGGCAGGGTCTATTTCAATGAGTTTGCGCAAACGTGAGATTTGCACGTCCAAGCTGCGGTCAAACGCTTCAAACTCGCGACCACGCGCCAGCTGTGCCAATTTGTCGCGCGACATAGGAATGCGCGGGTGACGAACCAGGGTTTTCAGCATCGCGAATTCACCGGTGGTGAGGGGTAAATCTTCGCCATTCTTGGTCAAACTGCGGGCGGCCATGTCGAATAAATAATCACCAAAACGCACGGGTGTATCGTCGCTAGACGGTGCCCCTGGTGCTTCCGTAGCAGGTCTGCGACGCAGCACGGCGTGGATACGGGCTAGCAGTTCGCGTGGGTTGAAAGGCTTGCTCAAATAATCATCAGCGCCCACTTCTAAGCCCACAATGCGATCCACATCTTCGCTCTTTGCGGTCAGCATGATGATAGGGATGCGGTTGTTAGCAGAACGCAAACGGCGGCAAATCGACAAACCGTCTTCACCGGGCATCATCAAATCGAGCACGATCAGGTCAATAGCATCGCGTTGCATAAACCTGTCCATGGCCTTGCCGTCTTCAGCCAAAATCACGTCAAATCCTTCTTGCGTCAGATACCTGCGCAGCAAGTCACGAATACGGGTGTCGTCGTCTACAACCAAAATGCGGGTGGTTTGTGTTGTGGTTTGGTTCATAAAAAGTGCCGTTACATTTACAAAACTGTATTTTGTACCCTATAAAGCTGAATACGCAAGTTTGGGGTCTTAGTTTGACAAATTCTTACAACTCTTGCGAAATTGTGCATATAGTTTTTTTACCACACGAAGCTGTTTGGTACATCAATCCATTACAGTTGACGTTATAAATTTTATGAAAATTCGTAGCGCTTATCTTCGATTTGGCCTCCAGTTTGGCTTATGCATGACTGTTTTTTTGCCACAGCCCAGCCACGCCGGTATGGAGGTGCCGTATTGGCTTTATCCAGAGTGGATTGCCGCCAGAGTGATGGATTTTCATACTCGCAATACCGAGCGCATTGAGTTAGCTCAAGCCCAGGCTAAAGCCAAAAACAACGCTAATTCGACGGTGACATCTAGCAATGATCAAAATCAGCGCAAACCAAATTTAGCACCTGTGGAAACAGCAATACCTAAAGTTAACGAAAAGCACCTCAGCAAAGAGGAGCTGATGGAGTTGCGTAAACAGTTGCGTCAAAAGTAGCCGCGCTTTTCAAGCATCAGTCCAAAAAATACACAAAATTCCATGAAAAAGCATGTTTTAATTGCTATTAAATTTATAGCTTTGCAGGTAATATTTACACCGGCTACAGTCATATTTGCGCAAAATATTCAAGATGCTTCACGGTATAGAGAGCCACAAAACATTGTGCAACTCAGTGCTAATGCTGCGGTCGAGGTGCAGCAAGATATTCTCACCATCAGCATGAGCACCACGCGCGAGGCGTCGGATGCCAACGCGGTGCAAACGCAGCTTAAAACAGCGCTTGATTCAGCGTTGACCGAGGCTAAAAAGATCTCGCAGCCTGGCCAGTTAGATGTCCGTACTGGCAATTTCAGCCTCTACCCGCGTTATGGCAAAGACGGCAAAATCAATGGCTGGCAAGGCACAACTGAGCTGGTGCTGGAAGGGCGAGATTTCGCCAAAATCAGCGCTGCAGCCGGCAAAATCCAGACTTTGACAGTCGGCAACGTCGCGTTCAGCCTGAGCCGCGAGCAGCGCACCAAAGTGGAAACCGAGGCACAGCATATCGCCATTGACCGTTTTCGTGCCAAAGCTGGTGACATCGCGAAAAGCTTTGGTATGGGTAACTATATTGTGCGCGAAGTAACGGTTAGTGCGGGTGACCAAGGTTACCCACCCCGTCCACGCATGGCAGAAATGTCGATGAAAATGGCGTCCGCAGACGCACCTGTGCCCGATGAAGCCGGGAAAAGCACAGTAGCGGTCACGGTCAGCGGTTCTGTGCAGCTCAAGTAAATCAAATTTGAACTCTGGTTCCCAGCTCAATCACGCAGTTGTTGGGTAGTCGGAAGAAGTCTGCAACACTGCCAGCGTTGCGGGACATCACGGCAAACAGGGCTTCGCGCCATTGCGCCATACCCTTGCCTTTGGTGGGCACCACGATTTCCCGGCTCAGGAAATACGAGGTTTCAAACAAGTTGATCACTAAACCGTGGCTATTGCCTTTGGATTGGCAGAGTTCCAGAGCTTTGGGAATATCTGGCGTGTTCTTGAAGCCGTAGTTCACTTCAACCTTCCAGAAGCCCGGCACCAAGGGCGTGATCTGTACTCGCTCTTCAAAAGGGATCCAGGGCATATCATGGAAATTGACGGTTAGGATCACATTGCGTTCGTGCAGCACCTGATTGTGTTTCATGTTGTGCATCAACGCCTGGGGCACGGTGGCCGGGTTGGCTACGGCGTAGACAGCCGTACGTGGCACCCGATGGGCGCTGTCGGCGGACAATGCTTTGATAAACGGCAGCAATTCTGGGTCATCTTTGCTGATATTCCCGATCAGCAGCTCGCGACCGCGTTTCCAAGTTGCCATGACAGTGAAGATACCGATACCCAAGACCAGCGGAAACCAGCCGCCCTGCATGAATTTGAGCGAGCACGACACCACCAGCAAGGCGTCAAGTGCCAAAAACACGCCAGTAGCAGCCAAAGCTACAGGTAAAGGATAGCCCCAGGCGTGGCGTACCACAAAGAAGGTCAGGGCTGTTGTGATCAGCATCGTCACAGTGACCGCTATGCCGTAGGCGGATGCGAGTGCAGTCGAACTGCCAAAACCTACAACGGCCAGCAACACAGAAACGAGCAACAGCCAATTGACGCCCGGGATATAGATTTGTCCGACTTCTTTGCTTGAGGTGTAAAGCACCTGCATGCGCGGAAGAAGACCGAGCTGAATCGCTTGCTTGGTCATGGAGTACGCGCCAGAAATAACGGCTTGTGAGGCAATCACCGTGGCCAGGGTTGCCAGAATGACGGCCGGAATCAGCCAGGTTTGGGGGAAGAGCCGGTAAAACGGGTTCTCAAGCGCAGACGGGTCGCGCATCAGCAGGGCACCTTGCCCCATGTAGTTGATGGCCAAAGCGGGCAGTACGAGGCCCAACCATGCATACTGAATGGGACGTTTGCCAAAGTGCCCCATATCGGCATACAAAGCCTCTGCGCCGGTAAATGCCAAAACGATGGCACCCAGCGCTACAAACATGTGCCAGCCTTGCGCATGCAAAAAAGACACCGCATTCAGCGGGTTGAGTGCGGCCAAAATAGCGGGTTGCTGGATGATTTCTACCACGCCGGTGAGTGTCAGCACCCCAAACCAGACGATGATGACGGGGCCAAATAATTTGCCCACCAAGCCGGTACCAAAACGCTGCACGGCAAAAAGGCCGATCAACACCGCGATTGAAATGGGCAACACATAGGGTTTGAGGACGGGCGTCACCACCTCCAGGCCCTCCACCGCGCTGAGCACGGAGATGGCGGGTGTGATCACGCTGTCGCCATAAAACAGCGCCGCGCCAAACACCCCCATCAGCAGCAAGATCGTGCGTCTGTGGGTTGTTTTACCGGCAGCGTGCGCGGCCAAAGCCGTCAGCGCCATGATGCCACCTTCGCCACGGTTGTCCGCTCTCAGGATAAGCAACACATATTTGAGCGTCACGACCATCATCAAGCCCCAAAAAATGACCGATACAGCACCGATCAAATGCACCGCATCCAGCGGAATGCCGGTGGCTGGGCTGAAAACCTCTTTCATGGTGTAAAGCGGGCTGGTGCCGATGTCGCCATACACCACGCCCATGGCACCCAAAGTCAGTGCCGCAAGGCTTTCGCGGCTGGAAGTTTTACGCATCGCAATCCATGTTTATTGAACAAGGGTTAACTATGCACGCCGGCGTATCAGGAAGGCATAAGTAATGCTGTAACTGCAATGCTCTAACTTACAGCCAAACGGTAACCCACCCCTGTTTCGGTCAATAAGTGCCGTGGTTCAGCTGGGTCGCGTTCGATTTTGGCCCGCAGTTGCCCCATATACAGTCGTAAATAGTGCGTGTGCTCTGTAAATTCTGGCCCCCATACGTCTACCAGTAGTTGTCTATGCGTCACCACCCGTCCGGCACTGCGAACCAAACGCGCCAGCAGCTTGAACTCGGTGGGTGTGAGATGCAGTGCCTCGCCTTTGCTTTCAACCACGTAGTTCACCAAGTCCACCCACAAATCGTCCAGCTGGTGCTCCTTGACCGCTGCGGCCAACGTCGTCCCACGGTGGCGCAAGGCCACGCGAATCCGCGCCAGCAATTCAGCCACGCTGAAAGGCTTGGTCAGGTAGTCGTCCGCACCCGCATCCAGCAGTTTGATTTTTTGTTCTTCTTGGTGGCGGGCTGACACCACGATGATGGGCAGAGTGTGCCGTTGCCGAACTTCTCGCACCAGATCAACCCCGTCGCCGTCTGGCAGCCCCAAATCAAGCACCACCACATCGGGTGGACTGTGGCGCAACATCGCGCCGGCCTCGCTGATGGACGCAGCGGTTTGCACCTCAAACCCTTCGACCGACAGCGATGACTGTATCAAAGCCCGTATTTCACGGTCATCTTCAACGACCAGTACCTTGAGCGTCATGGCAACTCCTTAGCGGGTGGTTGCGTGTCAACGGGCAAGCTCAACGTAAAATTGCTGCCCCCGTTTTGACGGGCGCTGAAGGTCAGTTGTCCGCCATGCGCTTCGGCGATGGCTTTGCACAAGGCCAACCCCAAACCAGCACCCCGTTGACCGGATTGGTCGCTGCGCGTGTAGGGCTTGAAAATGACATCCTGCGCCGCCTCAGAAATACCCGGGCCACGGTCTTTCACCGTCACCACCAATTGGCGGGGATCAGCGCTCACCGTCAAATCAATCGCGCCATCGCTGTATTTCAGCGCGTTGTCCAGCAGGTTGCTGATCAATTGCGCAATCAGCACCGGATCAGCCTTGACCAACGGCAAACCCTCTGGGACTTTGGATTTGATGCGTCGGTTCGTGTCCCGCTGGCGAATGCGTGACAACACCGTGCCCACAATCTCTTCCATAGCCTCCCAGTCGCGTTTGATGGCTTGGCTTGAATTGGTCAAACTCACAAACTGCAGGGTGTTTTCTGTCAAGGTGGATAAATACGTCGCCTCTCTGACGATGCTACCCAGCAAGCGAACTTGTTCTGGCGGTGGGAGCTTGTCGTGCTGCGTTTGCAAGGAGGAGGCTGCACCGACAATGGCGGCCAGCGGTGTGCGCAAATCATGCGAGATGGCGGCCAAAAAAGTGCTTTGCAATTGCTGTCGTTGCACCTCGGTCTGCGCGGCTTGCACTTTGGTTGACAAACGCAGACGCCACAGCGCCTGTGCCAGCAGCGCGCACAGCGCTTGCGCATGTTCGCGCCCCGCATCGTCGTGCGCCAAAGCCGGCGCTATACAGGCGGCACCTGTCGCGTGATCTTTGTCACCCAAAGGCATATACCAGGCGTTCAAACCCGGCCAGCGGCCCGTGCCGGGGCCAAGCACGGCTGCTTCGGTAATGCAGCATCGCATGCCGTCGCGCAGCGTTGGTGTCAACGCAGCATCGCCTGCCAGTTCATGCTCACCCGTTGTCAAAGCCAGCTTGCACGGCCCTGCAAACGCCGCGTCCAAAGCCTGTTGTCCCAGTTTTAAAACCTGTTCGTTCGATTGAATATCCGACAAATCACTGGCCAAGCCCTGCAACTGCCGCGCGCGCTGCTCGTTCAACTGGGCGACTTCGGTTTCGCGCCTCAAGCCAGTTGCCAAGCTGCTGATGACCAAAGCCACCACCAGCATCACGCCCAAAGCGATAAAGTGTTCCTGGCTTTCAACCTCAAACGTCCAGCGAGGGGGTACGAAGAAGAAATTCAAGGCGGTCACGGCAGCCACGGCGCTGATGGCCGAGGTCAGCCAGTCCAGTTTGTAGGCGGCAACCACCACCGCCAAGACATACATCATGGCTTGGCTGGTCAGCGACACATGCGGTTCCAGCAAAAAACAGGCTGCAGTGGCTAAAACGAGCAGCAGTGCTACCGTCAGCCAGTTTTTTGCGGATGAAGTTTGGCGTAAATAACGTGTTGGCGTGTTCATCATGGGGTCAGCGTACCACCTCTCGCGTCAGGATTGCATTAGTGTAGGGATGGCACCTGCCAGCCAATTTGAGTGAAGCTTTCTATAATCGTCAAGAATGACTGAACTTTATAGCTTTGCAGCCCACCGAAAACTGTCGGTCGCCCCCATGATGGAGTGGACCGACCGCCATTGCCGGTATTTTCACCGTCTGCTGTCCAAAAACACGCTGCTTTATACCGAGATGATCAATGCCGGTGCCGTCGTGCATGGCGACGTGCCGCGCCATTTGCGCTACAACACAGAAGAGCACCCCGTCGCCCTGCAACTGGGTGGCAGTGAGCCTGACAAGCTGGCGATGGCCGCCCGCGTGGCTGAAGAATGGGGCTATGACGAGGTCAATATCAACTGTGGTTGCCCCTCTGAGCGCGTTCAAAAAGGCGCTTTTGGCGCATGTTTGATGGCCGAGCCGAACTTGGTGGCCGATTGCGTCAAAGCCATGCTGGACGCGGTG
>JANPIC010000137.1:0-11941 GCA_031424795.1 Polaromonas sp.
CCGCCGTAGAGGTCAGCGTCCACGTCTGGGGACGCTGCGTTTTCTGTAACGGGACGCTGAAAAATCACGGGCCACAGGGCGCTCATGTCGGGCAAGTCTCTAGCCAATCCTACGTTTTTTTCATGGACAGATTTATCAATGCCCCACTTTTGCGCCATCTCATCAGTCAAGGTTTTGATGCTGCTGATGACCATGGGCGATTTGTTGAGGTGGATGGTTTTGATGGGCAGGCGGGTCATGCCGGCGGGCAAGTCGCTGGATTTGGTGAACATCCGCAGACGGACTTCATCGGGCTTCAGTAGCGCGAGTTCGCTCGGGTCATGAGCCAAGTCCCAAGCGATCATTTCGTTTTTATTGGTGGGGTGCATGGCCAGCGGGAACATGATGGCGATACAGCCTTTTTCAGAGGGGAACATGCCTGAAATGTGCAGGAATGGCCGCGCGCTTTGCAGCGTGGTCGGTAAACCCAGCTCGGCGGCGACGCGGTCTTTTTTGTGCAGACTGAGGCAAAAATCGAACAGTTTGGGATTGGTTTTTTTGATCAAACGTGCCAAGTCAATCGTCGCCCGAACGTCTGACAGCGCATCGTGCGCGGCCTCATGGGCGAGTCCGTTGGCTTTGGTGAGGTCTTCGAGCTTGAAACTGGGTTTTTTAAGGGTATTTTCACCTCTAGCCGGCGTATTTATTACCTGATTTGCTATGTTATTTGTAGTATTTTTAGCTTCCTTGGCAGCCAAATTACTCTGCATTTTTACCAGTTCTTCGGCGGAAATATCCTTCAAGGGCCAGTTGATGCCATCAGGCCGCAAGGCGTAGGCGGTGCGAACCACGTCCATCAAGTCCCAGCGACCGCAGTTGTTTTGCCACTCGCGGGCGTAGGGGTCGCGCAGGTTGCGCCAGAGCATGAAGCGGGTGAATTCGTCGTCGAAACGGATGGTGTTGTAGCCCACACCGATGGTACCGGGTTGGGACAAAGCGGCTTCAATCTGCGCGGCAAATTCATACTCAGGAATGCCGCGCTCCAGGCAGATTTGCGGGGTGATGCCCGTGATGAGGCAACTCTGCGGATCAGGCAGGTAGTCGGGCGCGGGCTGGCAGTACAGCATGATGGGCTCGCCGATGACGTTCAAATCCGCATCGGTGCGGATGGCGGCGAACTGCGAGGGGCGGTCAACGCGGGGGTTGATGCCGAAGGTTTCGTAGTCGTGCCACAAAAACGTATGTGGGAGGGTGTGAGACTGAGAAGTTGTTGCCATGCTTATGAGTTGTAAAAAAGGGCTGGGAACCGAAGTTACCAACCCTTTTAGTATCGCTTAATACCAAGCTAAGAAAATAGCGTTTTATCCTTCTGAAACCTCTTCAGTCTCAGATTTAACCTTGCCTTCTTTCTTCGCCGGCTTTGGCAGAGGCGTGATGTCCAAGACCACTTCACCTGTTTCCACGCCCTTCTCGTCCGTTTTTACGGCGATATCCACCGTCAAACGGCCACCGTCGACCAAACGACCGAACAGCAACTCGTCGGCCAAGGCGCGGCGAATCATGTCCTGGATCAGGCGCTGCATCGGTCGCGCACCCATGAGCGGATCGAAACCTTTTTTCGCCAAGTACTTGCGCAGGCCGTCGGTGAAGGTGACTTCGACCTTTTTCTCGGCCAGCTGGGTTTCCAGTTGCAGCAAGAACTTGTCTGCCACGCGCAGAATCACGTTCTCGTCGAGTGCCTTGAAGCTGACGGTTGCATCCAGACGGTTGCGGAACTCGGGCGTGAACAGGCGCTTGATGTCGGCCATCTCATCACCCGCTTCACGCGGGTTGGTGAAGCCGATGGTCGCCTTGTTCATGGTTTCCGCGCCGGCGTTGGTGGTCATGATCAAAATCACGTTGCGGAAATCGGCTTTGCGGCCGTTGTTGTCCGTCAGCGTGCCATGGTCCATCACCTGCAGCAGTACATTGAAAATGTCCGGATGGGCTTTTTCAATCTCATCAAGCAAGAGCACGCAATGCGGCTTTTTGGTAACGGCTTCGGTGAGCAAACCGCCTTGGTCAAAACCGACGTAGCCCGGTGGCGCACCGATCAAACGGCTGACCGCATGGCGCTCCATGTACTCGCTCATGTCAAAGCGAATCAACTCAATGCCCATGATGTAGGCGAGCTGCTTGGCGGCTTCGGTTTTACCGACACCCGTAGGACCGCTGAACAGGAAGGAGCCAATCGGCTTGTCAACCTTGCCCAAGCCAGAGCGTGCCATTTTGACGCTGGAAGCCAGTACATCCAAGGCTTTGTCTTGGCCGAAAACCACGCTCTTCAAGTCGCGCTCCAGCGTTTGCAGCTTGCTGCGGTCGTCGTTCGACACATTCGCAGGCGGAATGCGTGCGATTTTGGCGACGATTTCTTCGACCTCGGTTTTACCGATGACTTTTTTGCGTTTCGACGCTGGCAGAATGCGCTGGGCTGCGCCGGCTTCGTCGATCACGTCAATCGCCTTGTCGGGCAACTGGCGGTCGTTGATGTATTTGGCACTCAGCTCTGCGGCGGCTTGCAAAGCGGCAACTGCGTATTTCACGCCGTGGTGCTCTTCAAAACGTGATTTCAAGCCTTTGAGAATGTCCACAGTTTCAGGCACAGACGGTTCGACCACATCGATTTTTTGGAAACGACGTGCCAAAGCGGCGTCTTTCTCAAAAATCGCGCGGTATTCGGTAAATGTCGTTGCACCAATGCATTTGAGCTGACCTGAACTTAGCGCAGGCTTGAGCAAGTTAGACGCATCCATGGTGCCACCTGAGGCAGCGCCTGCACCGATGATGGTGTGGATTTCGTCAATGAACAAAATGCCATTTGGCTTGTCCTTGAGTTGCTTGAGCACGCCTTTCAAGCGCTGCTCAAAATCGCCCCGGTACTTGGTGCCGGCGAGCAAAGCGCCCATGTCTAAGGAGTAGACAACGGAATCGGCCAAAATCTCTGGCACTTCTTTTTGCGTGATGCGCCAAGCCAAACCCTCGGCAATCGCGGTTTTGCCCACGCCAGCCTCGCCCACCAAGAGTGGGTTGTTTTTACGGCGACGGCACAGGATTTGAATCGTGCGCTCGACCTCGTAGTCGCGGCCAATCAAGGGGTCGATCTTGCCGGACGTGGCGAGCACATTGAGGTTTTGGCAGAACTGGTCTAGCGGCGATTGCTTTTCAGACTTCTCAGCTGCGCCTTCTTCCGATTGCTCGGCAGATTCGCCAGATTTCACCGGCTCTGGCGGGTCGCTCTTTTTGATGCCATGGGCAATGAAATTGACCACATCCAAACGTGTCACGCCCTGCTGGTGGAGATAGTAAACAGCGTGCGAGTCTTTTTCGCCAAAAATAGCGACCAAGACGTTGGCGCCTATTACTTCTTTTTTGCCGCTACCGGTGGATTGCACGTGCATGATGGCACGCTGGATCACGCGCTGGAAACCCAGCGTCGGCTGCGTATCAACTTCGTCAGTGCCCGCTACTTGCGGCGTATTGTCGGCAATGAACGCGGTCAAGGACTTGCGCAAATCGTCGATATTGGCCGAGCAAGCGCGCAACACTTCAGCGCCGCTGGGATTGTCAAGCAATGCAAGCAGCAAATGCTCAACGGTGATGAACTCATGTCGTTGCTGACGCGCTTCAACAAAGGCCATGTGCAAACTAACTTCTAACTCTTGGGCAATCATGCTGTGTCCTTTGGCCTGTTTGACTAACTTTATATCAATAAATCTACATTTTTTTATTTCCATGTAAATTTCGCAAAATTTGTTGTTTTGCTACAGATTCACATGGGGTGCTTGTAACTTGATTCAAGAGGCTACATTCACTCATCAAGGGGTTCAGCTTGGCATTGCAACGGATGACCGTGCTCTTTGGCAGCACCAGCGACTTGATCAACCTTACTGGCCGCAATGTCTTTAGAAAACACACCACATACCCCTTTGCCGTCTAGGTGAATTTTTAGCATGATTTGGGTGGCTGTTTCGCGGTCTTTCTTGAAGAACTCTTGAATCACAAAGACCACGAACTCCATGGGCGTGTAGTCGTCATTCAGCATCACGACTTGGTACATTTGCGGTGGTTTGGTTTTTTGTGGCACGCGCTCAAGCACCGTCGTATCGCCATCGTCCCGTTTAGGGATAGCGGGTGCGGGTTGCGCCGGTATGTTCGGATTTGCAGGAGATTTTGTAGCCATTATTCATTGTAGCAAGCGCAAAATTGCTTGCCTATTTAGTGGGAATAAACAGAGATTTAAACCCTATCTCGGTGCGAAATTTCAATTACCAAGGCTTTAGCGGCAATTTTTTCGACCAAACTCTCGGCTTGGCTGCGGTTTTTGGCATCCAAGTTGGCATCCCATTCGTCTAACAAATACACCACGGCATTGGTGTTTTCTGCAATTTCTTGCAGAGATTTCAGCTGACGCTCACCCGAAGAAAAACCGCTTTTTTGCTCTTCGTAGTCTTCGTTCAAGTCATCTTCATCGTCTGCCAAGCTTTCAGGGTGCCTGCTTAGCCTTGGCTTGTCGTAAGCAAATGCCAAATTGTCCGCCGTTGGCCAGTAATACGCCTTAGCACCTAGCGTGGTCTTCATGGCGGCTAGCAGGGTTGATTTGCCTGAGCCGTTGCCACCGCGCACCAGAATGCGACCTGTTTGATGGGTTTTAACCAAATCCAAAACCGAAGCTAGCGAATCACAAACCAAGGCTTGCCCACCCGTTGAACTTCTCAGCGTCAAACTAACGCGGTTAAATTTGATACGCGAATCAAAATCCGCATCTGGTTCAGGATGCATGGTATTGCACGCGCCAGTGATGCGCGTCCATACTGCGAGCAAATCGTTCCAGCCAGTGACCAAGCCATGCACGTCATGCGACAGCTCAATTTGCCTTGGCAGCGTTGCGGCCAAACCAATCAGCAAAGCGGTGTTTGACACGTCACGAGACGCAATCACCACGATATAGCCAAATACCATGCCCAGTGCGATGATGCCGCTGATGGTGGACAGCCCCTCACGCGCCATGATGGACTTGATTTGTGCGGAAAGCGCATCGCGCAAACGCTCCTTAAATGTGCTGTGCCACAAGCGAAAGTTGTAGCGGTTGCCACTGAAAATATTGTCCCACGCATTGTAGGTATGCGCCGTCAAACGGTTGGTTTGGCGCTGGTTGTTGGCGTAGGCTCTAGCCACAGGTTTGCGCACAAACCACTGTATACACATCAGCACCGCAAACACGGCGGCATAAGCAACTGGTAGACCTGCGTCAATCGCAATACCCAGCACCACGGCATTAAAAATCAAACCAAAGAAGAGCTTTAAATCAGCTTCAAGCTCAAACATCAGCTCGAAGAAAATGTGGAAAGTTTCATTGGTCAAAAACGGTTCTGTCACTTCCCGAACCTGCTTGTTTCCCAACAAATTGGCGAATTTTTTATTGTCTCGCGCAAAACGCATCATGTAGCGGCCAAATGCGCCGAAACCGGCCCGCTCGGCAAATACCCAACTGACAGCGCCGACCACATAAGCGGTTGACTGCGCAGCCACAATCCACAGCAAATCGTCAATCAAAAACTCTTCTTCCGCCACATGCTGGCCAGCTTTGATGATGAGCCATGTCGTCGTCGCAGCTAATGCCGCTTCGACGATCAATAAAAAAAGCATGACGTAGAACGGCGGACATAGCAAAAACCGAACGAAATCGATGTTTTTGTAGCCGGCTCTGGCATGGGAATAAGTAGTTTTATCAGTCATTCAGTAAAAAAGCCGCCGGTATTTTCCGCGGATTACATGTTTTCAATCATCACTTGACCGAAACCAGAGCAGCTCACCTGCGTTGCGCCTTCCATCAAGCGGGCAAAGTCATAAGTTACTTTTTTGCTGGCGATTGATTTTTCCATAGCGCTGATGATCACATCTGCTGCTTCCAGCCAACCCATGTGGCGCAGCATCATTTCAGCCGCCAAAATGGAAGCGCCTGGGTTCACGTAATCTTTTCCCGCATATTTGACAGCGCTGCCATGCGTGACTTCAAAACACGACACGGTATCTGACATGTTCGCACCTGGTGCAATACCAATAGCCCCAACCTGAGCCACCAAGGCGTCTGCAATATAGTCGCCATTCAAATTCATTGTTGCCACAACGGCATGTTCAGTTGGGCGCAACAAGATTTGCTGCAAAAAGTCGTCAGCTAAAACATCTTTAATGATAATAATTTTGCCAGTTTTAGGGTTTTTAAGCTGGCACCACGGACCCCCATCAATCAATTGCGCACCGAACTCATTTTTAGCCAAGCTATAAGCCCAATCTCGGAACGCGCCTTCGGTGAATTTCATGATAATGCCTTTGTGAACAATCGTCACACTAGGTTTGTCGTTGTCAATGGCGTATTGAATCGCTTTGCGCATCAAGCGCTCAGTACCCTCGCTGGAAACAGGCTTGATGCCGATGCCAGATGTATTGGGGAAGCGAATATTATTGATCCCCATCTCTTCTTGCAAAAATTTGATGATTTTCTTGGCCTTCTCGCTGCCAGCCTCAAACTCAATGCCAGCATAAATATCTTCCGAATTTTCGCGGAAAACGACCATATTGGTTTTTTCTGGCTCTAGCAAAGGCGACGGCACGCCAGCAAAATACTGAACGGGTCGCAAACAAACATACAAATCAAGCTCTTGACGCAAAGAAACATTCAAAGATCGGATACCAGCACCTATTGGCGTCGTCAATGGGCCTTTGATGGAAATAACGTGCTCGCGCAAAGAATTCAGAGTTTCTTCAGGCAGCCAAGCACCAGCGCCATACACCTTGGTCGCTTTTTCGCCAGCGTAAACCTCCATCCAGTGGATTTTGCGTTTACCGTCATAAGCTTTTGCAACGGCTGCGTCTACTACTTTGAGCATCACCGGCGTGATATCTTGACCTGTACCATCGCCCTCAATGAAAGGAATGATCACTTGATCGGGCACCTTGATCGTCAAATCTGCATCAACCGTGATTTTGCTGCCGCCTGCAGGCACTTTGACGTGCTGGTACATGAATAAACTCTCCAATATTGTCTGATGAATGGCCCGAAATGAGGTGCCTTGGATTCTAGTCTTAAAAAAAGTTTCAAAAATAGTTAAAAAAGTTGTCAACCATAACGAATCACTCCTCGTTACGGATACACCTTCCAGAATTTTGGTAGGCATTTTTTAAAATAACGTTATTTTTTAGGAACTCTCATCATGAACAAAATCCTCGCTGCTTTGGTTGCTGGTCTTTTCGCTGCTACAACATTCGCCGCTTCTCACGCTGCTGCTCCTGCAACTCCAGCTACTGCTGCCAAGCCAGCTGCTGCCGCACCTGCTGCTGAAATGAAGAAAGAAGAAGCTAAGCCAATGGCAAAAGCAGTTAAGAAAGTTAAGAAAGCCAAGAAAGCTAAGAAAGCTGCTGCTAAAGCTGCTGCTCCTGCTGCTGACGCTAAGCCAGCTGCTAAGTAATTTACTAGCCGGCTTGAAGCTTCGCTTAAGCCATGCTAGTATTTGGATGTAGTGGATAATGAAAGTTATTCACTACTTGTTTAAACTTTAAATACTTGGAAGACTATCATGGCTAAAAAAGTAAAGAAATCAAAAAAAGCAAAAAAAGCAGCTCCAGCAGCTAAGTAATTTTTGCGACTTTGGCATGAACCTCGGTTCTAGCCTTTGTCAATAATGCCCGTTTGAGCTCGACTTAAGCGGGCATTGTTATTTATAGGTATCAAAAATATGAAAAGCTATCCGAAAAGCCTAGTTCGCGCACTATTTGTAGGTTTGTTTGCGGCTCTAAGTTTCTGCGCCCATGCGCAAGAAGGTCCGCAGCTCAACCTACAGCGTATCAAAATCTCTGCTGGCATGCACCAAATAGATACGCAATTGGCCATGACGCCGATGGAGCGCCAAATCGGGTTGATGAATCGCCCCGCCATGCCCGCACATGAAGGCATGCTTTTTGTCTTTGAACAGCCTACCAAACAATGCTTCTGGATGAAAAACACCCTGCTGCCATTGACAGCCGCTTTCGTCGCCGACGACGGCACCATCGTGAACCTTGCAGACATGAAGCCACAAACTTTAGAAGCCCATTGCTCGACCAAAGAAGTGCGTTATGTGTTGGAAATGAACCAAGGCTGGTTTGCCAAACGCGGCATCAAAGCAGGAACCAAACTGTCTGGTGCACCTTTTAAGCAGTGATGTTGTTGCAAATATCTGACGGCAATGTTAAAAATTCACGAAAAAGGCCATGAAACTTTCATTTTATGGCCTTTTTAAATTCCTGCCTCAGGTCAATAAGACCTTGATGCCTTCAAGCTCAAGCGAAATTAGCTTGCGCAAATTCCCAGTTAACCAAGCTGCTGAGGAAAGTCTCAACAAACTTCGGACGTGCATTGCGGTAGTCGATGTAATAAGCGTGTTCCCACACGTCAACCGTCAACAAAGCCTTGTCGCCTGTCGTCAGCGGTGTACCTGCAGCGCCCATGTTGACGATATCTACGGAACCGTCCGCCTTTTTCACCAACCAAGTCCAGCCAGAGCCAAAATTACCAACGGCTGATTTGACGAATGCTTCTTTGAATGCAGCGTATGTGCCAAACTTGGCATTGATCGCCGCAGCCAAAGCACCCGTTGGCTCGCCGCCGCCAGCTGGCTTCATGCAGTTCCAGAAAAAAGTGTGGTTCCAAATTTGAGCTGAGTTGTTGTAGATACCACCAGAAGATTTTTTGATGATTTCTTCCAAAGTCATGCTTTCAAACTCAGTGCCCTTCTGCAGGTTGTTGAGGTTGACCACATACGCGTTGTGGTGCTTGCCATGGTGAAACTCTAGGGTTTCTTGTGAGTAGTTAGGCGCCAAAGCGTCAATCGCGTATGGCAGAGCTGGTAGGGTATGTTCCATGGTGAAGTCCTTTGATGTGTTGTGGTTGAAATATCGCTAGCGTGCTGAGCAGAACTAAGCTTGATTCTAACGATGTCGCGCTTCACTTGGCGAGAGCATGGTTACTTATTATCTATTTGATCGTTACTTGACGGTCAAATCAATCTGCCCTTTGGCCAAAGTAGCCCGCAATGCCTGACCCGCTTGCACTTGGGCAGCGTCAACAACCGTTACACCCGCCTCGTCCGCCAGCCACGCATAACCTCGCTGCAGCACCAGCTGCGGGTCGAGCAAAGCCAAACCCCGCTCTGACCGCGCCAGCCGCTCTTGCATGCGTAACAGCACAGATTTCACCTGATTTGGCCACTGCGTTTGCAAATGACGCAACTGCTGATGTTGCCCCGCCACCTGCCCTTTCACCGCAAATTTCAAATGCTGCTGATGGCTTTGTAGCTGCTGGCGCTGCTGTGCCAGCCATGTAGATGGCCGCCCCAAACGCGCTTGCGCACGGTCTAGCCTTTGATTCTGGCTGTCGATACTGCGGTTGGCGGTGCTTTGCAAGCGCTCCTGTATCAAATCCAACGTATTCAGCCAAGTTTGCTGCGATGCGCTGACCAATTCAGCCGCCGCGGTCGGCGTAGGCGCGCGCACATCGGCCACAAAATCGGCAATCGAAAAATCAGTTTCGTGGCCCACGCCGACGATGATGGGGATCGGGCTGTCAGCAATCGCACGGGCCAAGGCTTCGTCGTTGAAGGCCCATAAATCTTCCAGCGAACCACCGCCGCGAACGAGCAAAATGACGTCAATTTTAGGCAAAGTATCATTATCCAGATTTGATAATAAATCATGCTCAAAATTGGCATCTAGCCGGCGTATTTGTTCATTGTATTGATACAGTTTTGATAGCGCTTTGATAATCTCCTGCGGTGCATTCGCGCCCTGCACAGACGCTGGCGACAGCACCACGGGGATGTGCGGCACGCGGCGCTGTAAGGCGGTGGCGACATCGTGCAAAGCAGCGGCGCCCAGGGAGGTGACCAAACCAATCTGGCGCGGCATCAGCGGCAGCGTGCGCTTGCGGCTGGGCTCAAACAAGCCCTCGGCTTCGAGCTTGGCTTTCAGTCGCAAAAACTGCTCAAACAACGCACCCTGCCCCGCTTGGCTGATGCTTTCAACAATCAACTGCAAGTCACCACGCGGCGTGTACACGTCAATTCTGCCGCGCACTTCGACCAAATCGCCATCGCGCGGCATGAAATCGGCCATGGACGCCGCGCGTTTGAACATCGCACAGCGAATTTGCCCACTCGCATCTTTCAGCGAAAAGTAGCAATGCCCTGAACTAGCGCGGGAAAACCCTGATATCTCACCCCGCACCGTGACGGGATTGAAGCGCGCATCCAGCGCATCAGCAATGGCACGGCACAGTGCACCGACCTGCCAAACTTGTGCAGGAAGTCGTCGTGAAACGGTTGAAGTCGTTGCGTCGTTCATGGGTGTTTGAATTATCCTTATTTATCCCCGTACCGCGATAAAAAGCGCATGTTTATTCACTTCTTTGCTCCGTTAAATGTATCCAATAGTGTCTAAAAAACAATAGCATGACAGTTCGATGACACCTTGCAACCCATTGATTTTATTGACTATTTTTCATAAATACCGTTATCATCAATATGCTTATTTTTTAAGCAACCCAACAAGAGTACCTAAAAATGCGGGTTTGCGTTACATACAAGCTAGTTTTGCACAAAGATATCCACAGTTTTTGTGTGCTTCGTTTTGCTCGTTTTGAGTCCCTGATTTTTTTGTCAAAACACATGCAGACTGAGCGCAGGCTAGGTCATAATTGCCTGCGTTGCTTGAACACAGCAACAGATTCTATAAATTTCGGAGAAACTCCTCTTGCTATCCATCATTCAAGCCGCCGGTTGGCCGATTTGGCCCCTTATTGCCTGCTCCATCATCGCCTTGGCCTTGGTTATTGAGCGCTTTTACAGCTTACGCACCAGCAAAATTGCACCGGTTAACTTGATTGAGGAAGCACTCACCGTTGCCCGCAACTCTGTGCCTGGTCCTGATGTGGTGAAGCAGCTGGAACTTAGCTCTGAACTAGGCACCGTGTTAGCCAGCGGGCTACGCGCTTTGAACATCAACCCGCGTGCATCCGACGCTGATTTACGCGCCAGCATGGAAGAATCTGGCCGCGTAGTTGGGCATCGCTTAGAAAAATACCTCACCACGCTGGCTACCATCGCCTCCGCAGCGCCGCTCTTGGGTTTGTTGGGTACGGTCATCGGCATGATTGAAATTTTTGGCTCACAAGGCTCGAGCACAGGCGGCGCGAACCCTGCACAGCTGGCGCAGGGCATCTCAATGGCGCTGTACAACACGGCGTTTGGCTTGATTGTGGCGATTCCAGCGCTGATTTTTTGGCGCTATTTCCGTGCCCGTGTCGATGAATACTTGTTGACTTTGGAGCTCAGCTCTGAGCGTTTGCTGCGTCACCTGATCACGCTGCGTAAGTAAATAAGTCCAAAAAATAAGTTAAAAAAGTAGCTGAAAAACCATGGATTTTCGCAACCGCTCCCACCGCAGCGCCAGCACCGAGCCAGAAATCAACCTGATTCCGTTCATCGACGTGCTCTTGGTGGTATTGATTTTCCTCATGTTATCAACCACTTACAGCAAGTTTACCGAGCTGCAGTTGAAACTCCCGACGGCAGACACGCAAGCCGCCAAAGACCGGCCGAACGAGATCATCGTCACCGTCAACAGTGCGGGCACGTATTCGGTCAATAAAACTGTCGTGCAACAGCGCGGTGTGTTGGCGCTGGCTGCCGCCTTGACTGAGGCCAGCAAAGCGCTAGGAACACCCGCAGCAGGCAAAGAACCAGTCGTCATCATCAGCGCGGATGCCCAAGCAACGCACCAGTCCGTCATCAGCGTGATGGAAGCGGCGCGGCAAACGGGTTTGAACCAAATCACTTTTGCAACGCAAAAAACAGGTGCGAAGTAAAAAATCCATTGCAGCTAAGTTAAAAAT
>JANPIC010000138.1:0-1543 GCA_031424795.1 Polaromonas sp.
CAGGCTCAACATGCAGTTCGGGTTCGTCAGCATGTTGGTGCCAGGCGCGACGCCGAAGTAGCCCGCTTCCGGGTTGATGGCGTACATTTTGCCGTCTGCGCCGGGTTTGACCCAGGCGATGTCGTCACCAATCGTCGTGACGCTCCAGCCCTCAAAACCCGCTGGCGGCACCAGCATGGAGAAATTGGTTTTGCCGCAAGCCGACGGGAAGGCTGCTGCGACGTGGTATTTTTTCCCTTGCGGATTCGTCACACCCAAAATCAGCATGTGCTCGGCCAGCCAGCCTTCGTCGCGTCCCATGTTGGAGGCAATGCGCAGGGCGAAGCACTTTTTACCCAGCAAAGCATTGCCGCCGTAACCTGAGCCATAGCTCCAGATTTCGCGGGTTTCGGGGTAATGCACGATGTATTTGGTGTCGTTGCACGGCCAGGTCACGTCTTGCTGACCGGCAGCCAGCGGTGCGCCCACGGTGTGCACGCAAGGCACAAAGTCGCCATTCACGCCGATGATGTCGTACACCGCTTTGCCCATGCGGGTCATGATTTTTTGGTTCACCGCGACATACGCGCTGTCGGACAGCTCAATGCCGATGTGCGCAATCGGGCTGCCCAACGGGCCCATGGAGAAGGGCACGACATACATGGTGCGGCCAGCCATACAGCCGTCGAACAGCGCTTTTTCACTGGAAGTGCCTGTTTGTAATTTCTCGCGCATCTGCGCAGGCGCCATCCAGTTGTTGGTCGGGCCGGCGTCTTCTTCTTTTTCTGAGCAGATGAAGGTGCGGTCTTCCACGCGGGCGACGTCGCTGGGGCTGGAGTTGGCCAAAAAGCTGTTCGGGCGCTTGATGGGGTTGAGCTTTTTGAAGGTGCCCGCATCGACCAGCAATTGGCACAGGCGCTGGTATTCTTCTTCGCTGCCGTCGCACCAATAAATGGCGGCGGGTTTGGTGAGGGCAGCCATGTCGGCCACCCAAGCGATCAATTTGGCGTTTTTGACATAGCTGGGGGCCAATACGTCTTTATACGTTTCCAAACCCATCATGTTGCGTGCGTTCATCGTAGTCATCATCCGAAGATGTCCAAAGTTAAAAAATCGTTTTTTCAAACCAGATTTACCCAACTTGTAGGTAAGACCTAAAATCTGCTTTGAAAACGCGACCCAACGAACCTGGAAACAGGTCTGTGTGTCAATTTTATGAACCTAGCTTGCTGGTTACCTACAAGTTACATGAATTTTCAATGCATTATTTGCATAACGTTATGCATCCTCAAGAACCGCTGAATAGACGTCGATTTGTTGAATTTTGCGCTGCCGCTGCTGCTTTTTTAAGCACTGCCAGCGTAGCTGCGCCTGTCAAACTACGCGTTGCCGCGGTCAGGGCAAATTTGAGATCGCTGGCAGCGGCAACGCGTAGTTTGACAGGTGCAGCTACGCTGGCAGTGCTTAAAAAAGCAGCAGCGGCAGTGCAAAATTCAACAAATCGACGTCTATTCAGCGGTTCTTGAGGATGCATAACGTTATGCAAATAATGCATTGAAAATTC
>JANPIC010000139.1:0-26833 GCA_031424795.1 Polaromonas sp.
GGGGAGTTTGTCGACCATCAGCGCCATGTTGCGCAGTTGGTTGACCATTTCGCCAGCCATAGCGGGGCGGATGAGGGTGCGGATTTTGGGGCGGCGGGTGACGTCGCGGAGTTCTTGCAGCTGTAGTTCGCAGGTCACCAACTCAAACTGGCCACGCCGCCATGCGATGACGGCCTGCGCGGGGGCTGAATGGGTCAGCAACAGGGCGCTGATGAGAATATTGGTATCTAGCACCACACGCATGGTGGTGCTTAGGCTTTCTTAGCTTGAAAAGCCTTTGCAGAGGAGAAGGAGGAATACCGACCCGCTGTTAATCCTTCCGCTCGAACCTCGGCCAAGGCTTCTTCCAGCATGTTTTGCGCTTCGTCGACTTGCAAATCATCAAAGCCGCTGCGGGCTTCGGTCAGGGTTTGGTCAAACACACGCCAACGCACCGCTTCTTCCACAAAACTGGACAAATCGCCCTTTTTGAAGCCTTTGAGCGCCAAAAAGCTGCGCACGGCAATGTTGGTTTGCTCAGAAATGACCAAATTCCAGCGGGCTGCAGAACCGTTGGTTGATGAGTTGGCTAAAGTTGACATGGTGTGCCTTTTATGTGTTTGTGTGTTTATCTGTGTAAACACTTTGATTGTAGTTATTTTGCTGTGTTGGAGCAAATATCTAATCGTTAAGGCCAAGCCATCCACAAAATCGACAACCCAGACACCAGCATCACGCCCTCCATCAGCTGCAAAAACCGCTCCTCGGGCAGTTTGAGCACCAAGCGTTTCGACAAAGTAGAGCCTGCCAGCACGAAAACGCCTATCAGCAAGCCTTGTAGGATTGCGCGGTTGTCCAGCACGCCTAGTTGGTGAAAGGTCGCGCCTTTGGCCAGAAACATGGCTAAGGAGGCGGCGGCTTCGGTGCCGATGTAGGCGCCTTTCAGCAAGCCGTAGGCCAGAAAAAACGGCGTGTTGATCGCGCCTGTGGAGGCGACAATGCCGGTGAGGTAGCCAATCACCGCGCCCACCACCGCCATGTGCGGCAAACGTAAGGTGAAATTTTGACGGCGTAGCCAGCGGCGAAGGGGAATCATCAGCAACAAAAAGCTGCCCAAAATCAGCTCAATGACGCGTGGGTTGAACTGCACCAAGGTGTTTGCACCCAAAATAACGGCGGGCACGGATGTGGCGGCGTAGACTGCTGTTACGCGCCAGTCGATATTGCGCCACCACAGTGCCACGCGGGTGAGGTTGGCGACGATGGCGACCAAGGCGATCACCGGCACCGCTTGCATGGGGCCGTAGAAATGCACCAAGGGCGGCATCAGCAAAATGGTGGTGCCAAAACCGATCACTCCGCCCAAGACGCCCGCGCCCAGGCCAACGGCGCAGATAATGAGCATGGGGACAATGTCGGTCATGATGGCTGGCATGCTTTAAATCATACAGGCTATAAAATACTGCTAATTCACTATAGATTTAATAGCTGCTTAGGCAATAAATACGCCGGCTAGAGTCATATTTAGAAGGTAAAAAAGCCTAAAAATCGAGAATTCAATCAGATGGACAAACTTCGCATCGACAAATGGCTGTGGGCGGCGCGCTTTTACAAGACGCGGTCGCTGGCGGGGGAGGAGATTGACAAGGGGCGGGTGCGCATCAACGACGTGGAGGCCAAGCCGGCCAAAGAGGTGAAGGTGGGGGATGTGGTGGCGATGCGCTCGGGGGCTACGATTCGGACCGTCACGGTTTTGGGCATCAGCGGGCAGCGCGGGGGTGCGCCGGCTGCGGCTTTGCTGTTTGCGGAAACAGCAGAAAGCATCGCCGCCAGAGAGCGGGCTGCCGAGCAACGCCGGTTGAACCCAGAGCCGTCTGCCACGCTAGAGCACGGCAGACCGACCAAGCGCGACAGGCGAGCCTTAGACAAAGCCAGCGGCAAACAAGGCGCTGGCTAGGACGAACTAGGGCGCAAACATCGCGCTAGTTGATGTTGCGCCAGCTGCCGTCCGCCTGACGGCAGGCGGTGCCGACCACGCGTTCCGCACGGCCACCGATCACGGCATCCATGGTGTATTCGCGGCAGGGGCCAGTGGTGCTGTCGTAGGTGCGGATCGGCACCACGGTGTAGGCGTTGCGGTTGTCTGGGTTGACCCAGCGTGTTGGCGCATTGAGCGGCTGGGTTTCTAGCGCTTGGGCGATTCTCATTCGGTCATTGTTGTCCATGGATCTGCCAATGTTGCCGCCGACCGACGCGCCAACCAAGGCGCCAATGATGGTGGCGGCTATTCTGCCATCGCCGCGTCCAAATTGTGAACCAATCGCGCCACCCACAACGCCTCCTATGACGGCTCCGCTTTGTTCTTGGGTAGCGGGTACGACACATCCTGTCATTGCTGCTACCAAAAGCGTTGCCATACTAGCTTTACCAATTTTGCTCATCTGTTTCATGATTCACTCCCGCATGGTTGATCAAACTTCACTTTAGACCATCTATTCGTAGCTGCGTTGATAAAAATCAACAATTACAAGGTTTTTCGTTGATTCACAATTTTTCACTTGTTGTGGGCTTCCAACGCTTCAACAACAACGCATTGCTCATCACGCTGACCGAGCTCAGCGCCATCGCCGCACCTGCCACCACGGGGTTCAGGTAGCCAAATGCCGCCAGCGGAATGCCGGCCACGTTGTAGGCAAAGGCCCAAAACAGGTTTTGCCGGATTTTGGCGACGGTGCGGTCGGAAATATCCAGCGCGGCCGCCACCAAAGCCGGGTCGCCGCGCATCAGGGTGATGCCGGCGGCGTGCATCGCCACGTCGGTGCCGTTGGACATGGCCATGCCGACATCGGCTGCGGCTAAAGCCGGTGCGTCGTTGACGCCGTCCCCCACCATGGCTACTGTATGGTTGCCCTCTTTCAGCTTGGCAATCAACGCTGCTTTGTCGCCGGGCAGCACTTCGGACAGGACTTCTCCCTCCTCGGGGCGTAAACCTAGGCGTCGAGCCATGGCTTCAGCGGCGCCTCGGTTGTCGCCAGACACCATGATGGTTTTGATGCCGCGCTGGCGCAGCAATGCCAGCGCTTCTTTCGCGCCCGGTTTGGGTTCGTCGCCAAAGGCCATCAGGGCTTTCAGGGTCAAACCAGCGGTGGTGCGCTGCGCCATGGCGGAGACGGTAGCACCTTGTTGCTGCAAATCTGCGGCTTTGCTGGCCAATGCGCCCAAGTCGATGTTGAGTTCTTGCATCCAGCGCAGGCTGCCGATCAGGTAACTGTCCACACCGACCTCGCCTTCGCTGCCGCGCCCGGGTACGGCGCGGACGTTGTCGGGTGCGGGTATGGTTATGCCACGGGCAGTGGCAGCATCACACACGGCGCGCGCAAGTGGGTGCTCACTTCCGCTTTGCAGGCTGGCGGCTTGGCGAAGCAGTAGTGCTTCATCCGCTGCTGAATCGGCAAGGACGAAGTCGGTCAAACGCGGTTTGCCTTGGGTTAGCGTGCCAGTTTTGTCGAAAGCAATCACGTCCACCTTGTGCGCCAGCTCCAGCGCCTGCGCGTCTTTGATCAGAATGCCGTGTTTCGCCGCCACACCCGTGCCCGCCATGATGGCGGTGGGCGTGGCCAGCCCGAGTGCGCAGGGGCAGGCGATGATCAAGACGGCAACGGCGCGAATCACGGCAAGTTCAAACGAATGCCCCGTCAGCCACCAACCTAGCAGCGTGACGATGGCAATGCCCAAAACGACAGGGACAAACACAGCACTGACCTGGTCCACCAGCCGCTGAATCGGTGCTTTGGCCGCTTGCGCGTCTTCCACCAAGCGGATGATGTGCGACAACACGGTCTCACTGCCGACAGCTTTCACCTGCATCACCAAGCGGCCATCGCCGTTGATGGAGCCACCGGTTAACTTGGAAGAAGTTGTTGAATTGGGCTCTTTGCGCACAGGCACAGATTCACCCGTAAGCATGGATTCATCCACTTGCGAATGCCCTTCCAGCAGCACGCCGTCCACCGGCAAGCGCTCACCGGGGCGCACCACCAGCTTGTCGCCCACCAGCACTTCGGCGATGGGCACGTCGACCTCGCCATCCAAGCCGATCAAATGCGCAATTTCGGGTTTCAGCGCATGCAGCGCCCGAATGGCTGAGGTGGTTTGCCGTTTGGCGCGGGTTTCCAGCCATTTGCCCAGCAACACCAGCGTGATGACGATGGCAGAGCCTTCAAAATACAGGTGCACCATGGTGTCAGGCTCAGACGTGAGCCACAGCCACACCGACAGCAGCCAACCCGCCGTTGTGCCAATGGCGACCAGCAAATCCATATTCCCCGTCAGCGCTTTGACCGCACCCCAAGCCGCCTTGTAAAACCGAGCGCCCAAGATGAACTGCACTGGCGTGGCCAAGGCAAATTGCATCCAAGCCGGCAGCATCCAATGCTTGCCAAACAAATCACCGAACATCGGTAGCGCCAGCGGTGCAGACAGCGCCAAACCAATGGCCACCGGCATGAAGCCCGCCCAAGGCGAGGCATTCGGTGCGTCAATCGCGGCATTGGCAGCCACTGGCTCGTAGCCCGCATCACGCACGGCGCGACGCAGTTTGGCTTCTATTTGTTCGGAAGGGGCGAAGTGGATGCGGGCGGTTTCGGTGGCTAAATTGACCGTGGCGGTGCTGACGCCAGGCACTTTGGACAGCGCTTTTTCCACCCGCGAGACGCAAGACGCGCAGGTCATGCCGTCGATGCCAATGTCGAGTTCGGTGTCAAGGGTGGGATTTAAAGTGGCAGTCATGTTTGCATAATAGGCTTGTAAAGTGCTAGTTTGGTGCTATTTAGGGTTTATCAAGTTGATTCAAATCAAATCAAACTCTGCCAAGTCAAACGACAATAGACCCAGCGAAAATAAGCCCAACTTTTGGAGAACCACCATGAACCAAACCTTTGAAGTTACCGGCATGACCTGCGGCCACTGCGAAAAAGCCGTCACACGCGCTATCAAACAGGTCGATCCAGCCGCAGAAGTCGCCATTGACCGCAGCCACAACAAGGTCGACGTGCAGTCTGAGCAGCCACGCGAGGCGCTGGCCAAGGCGATTTCGGAAGAAGGCTACCAAGTTGCAGCTTAATAGTGACTTAAATGATTCAAAATACACGCTATATATTTAATAGCTGTTTAGCCAATAAACGCGTCGGCTAGAGGCATATTTTCATGCTATTTTGAGCGATTTGAATGAATTTACAAGGTTTAAAACAACACAATACCCTTAAATTGTCGCTTAGTTAAATCAAACGTTTGATTTAGATGTCATAATAAAAGTATGACAGTCAAAGAAGTTTTTGAAAAATTAAGCGCCTGCCGCAGCCGCACGCCACGCGCTGACGGCGTCGAAGCGCGCGCCCGCCTGCTGCACACCGCCGTGCATTTGTTTGCCGAAAAAGGTTTCGCCAACACCTCCACCCGTGAATTAGCCACCGCTGCCGGCGTCAATATCGCCGCCATCAGCTACTATTTTGGCGACAAAGCAGGGCTGTACCGCGCCGCTTACACCGAACCCATGGGTGATTGCGCCGTGATGGCATCCATGGATATCAGAGCTGTGAGCTTGGAGCAAGGCTTGCGTTTGATGTTTACGCACATCGCCGAGCCTTTGAAACAGGGCGAAATTGTGCAGTTGTGCACCCGTCTGCACTTTCGCGAAATGCTGGAGCCCACGGGCTTGTGGCAAGAAGAAATCAACACCGACATTCGCCAAGGCCAAGCGGCACTGTCGCAGCTTTTAAGTGTTCATTTGGGTTTAGAGCAGCCCGACGATGACTTGCACAGTTTGGCGCACTCCATCGTGGCGCTGCCCGTGTATTTGTTCATGGGGCGCGATATTTTGCTCGCTTTGCAGCCGCATTTGATAGAAACCCCCGCTGCGATTGATGCCTACATTGAGCGGCAGATTGGCTATGCCTTGGCCATGGTGGAAGGCGAAAAGTTGCGACGACTCAAGCTCTTCAATCTCTTAAAAACTACAAACTAAAAACTAATTCAAACAATACCACATGCAAAAACTACGCAAACCTCTCTTACCATTGTTAGTCCTCAGCCCACTATTTTTAACGGCATGCGCCGTTACTGCGCCTACGGCACAAGTGAGCGATCAAGTTGCTACCAAGTGGTACAGCCCTCTTCCGACGGCAACAGCTGCAGCGGCGGGCGCAACAGCAGATTTACCGCATCAAGGCTCGGTCAAAGCTTTGAGTGATTGGTGGCAAAGCTTGGGTGACCCGCTCTTGGTCGAGCTGATTGCCAGCGCCCAAGCCGCCAGCCCGTCCGTCACCGCTGCAGCCAGCCGCATTGCACAAGCTCGCAGCGCGGTGGTCGCCACCGGTGCGGCAGCAGGGCCGAATTTGTCTGCCGCAGCCAGCGCCAGCCGTGGCGTGAGCCAGCTGAACGTGCCCTTGGCCAGCGTGGGCCAAGTGGGGCTACAAGCGAGTTGGGAGATCGATTTGTGGGGCGGCAACCGCGCAGCGCAAGACGCTGCACAAGCGCGTTTAGCCGGCAGCCAAGCCGGCTGGCATGAAGCGCGGGTTTCTGTGGCTGCCGAAGTAGCGAACACCTATTTGAACCTGCGTACCTGCGAATTGTTGGTCAACGTCGCCAAAGACGATGTGACCTCACGCACAGAAACCTCGCGTTTGACGGGTTTGCTGGCCAATGCCGGTTTCACTGCACCGGCCAACGCGGCCTTAGCCCGCGCCAGCAACGCGCAAAGCCAAAGCATGCTGACCATGCAGCGCACCCAGTGCGATATGCAGGTCAAGGCGCTGGTGGCGTTGACCACGTTTTCAGAGCCTGAAATCAGGCAAAAAATGGCCTCAAATATAGGTCAAGCCGGCGTATTTGCTGACTCTAGAGCTATGAATAATGTAGCTATTCCAGTATTGCCAGCCCAACTGTTAGCACAACGCCCAGATGTTTTCGCAGCACAGCAAGAAGTGGCCGCAGCCGGTGGCGACGTCGGCAGCGCCCAAGCCGCCAAATACCCGCGCTTGGGGCTGAGCGGCTCGGTCGGTTTGCAGAGCATTCGCTCTGGTGGCGTGGGCATCAATGGCGCAACCTGGTCCATCGGCCCAGTTTCTTTAACGCTGCCAATTTTGGATGGCGGTCGCAGCAGCGCAGCTGTTGATTTAGCCAATGCCAACTACGAAGCCGCCGCCGCCAACTACCGCGCCAAGGTGCGTGGCGCGGTGCGCGAGGTGGAAGAAGCCCTTCTCAGCGTGCAAAGTGCGGCTGACCGTTTAGGCGATGCCGCCATCGCGACCGAAGGCTATAGCGCAGCGTTTGTGGCCTCAGAAGCGCGTTTCAAAAGCGGTTTGGGCAGTTTGAGCGACCTCGAAGACACGCGCCGAACCGCATTAGCTGCCAAAACCGCCTTGCTCAACTTAGAGCGTGAGCGCAGCGCCGCTTGGGTGGCGCTGTACCGTGCGGTGGGTGGTGGTTGGTCAAGCAGCTCGAAGGCTATGTGAAAACGATTTAAATCTATTTGAAGCCCTAGATAAGTCATTAAAAGTTATTAAAAAATCAACGCAAAAGAAACTTAAAAATCATGAACAAAAATCAACTCTCCGTTCTTAAGCAACCCAAACTTCTTGCCGTCGCTGCGGCCATCGCCATCGCACTGGGCGGCGTGGCTTGCTCGGGCAAGTCAGACACAGCGGCCGCTGCAAAAACAGATAAAACTGAAACCGCTAAACCCGCAGAAGCGGCCAAAACCGTCAAAGCAGACGCAGCGCCAGCAGCCGTCAAAGCAGCCTTAACCGTGACAGCGGTGCAGCCCAGCAACGGCAGCCTCGCGCTGAAATTAGCCGCAAATGGCAACGTGGCAGCTTGGCAAGAAGCCAGCATTGGCGCGGAGGCCAGCGGTTTGCGTTTGACGCAGGTGTTGGTCAATGTGGGCGACACGGTCAAAAAAGGCCAATTGTTGGCTACTTTTGCGGGTGACGCCGTGCAAGCCGACGTGGCGCAAGCCAAAGCATCGCTGATGGAAGCACAAGCCAATGCCTTGGATGCGGCAGCCAATGCCGAGCGGGCACGTACCCTGCAAAACACAGGTGCTTTGAGCACGCAGCAAATCAACCAATATTTAACGGCTGAAAAAACCGCCGCTGCCCGCGTGCAAGCCGCACAAGCGACGCTGAGCGCGCAAGGTGTCCGCACGCAAAACACACAAGTTCGCGCGCCTGACAATGGCGTCATTTCTGCGCGTGGTGCAACCGTGGGCGCAGTGGTGGGTGCTGGGGCTGAGTTGTTCCGCATGATTCGCGGCGGTCGCCTGGAGTGGCGCGCTGAAGTCACCAGCAATGAAATCGCCAGTATCAAACCAGGTGCCAAGGCGATGGTGACGGCTGCCAGCGGCGCAAAAGTTGAGGGTACGGTGCGCACCATAGCGCCCACCGTTGATGCAGCGACGCGCAACGCCTTGGTGTATGTCGATTTACCAGCCAACGCAGGTGTGAAAGCCGGTATGTTTGCCAAAGGCGAGTTTGCTTTGGGTACAGCGAATGCGTTGACACTGCCACAGCAAGCCTTGGTGCTGCGTGATGGTTTTACCTACGCCATGCGTGTTGAAGCCAACAACAAAGTTAGCCAAGTCAAGCTGGAAACGGGCCGCCGTGTAGGTGATGCGGTTGAAATCAAGCAAGGCGCGAAAACCAGCGACCGCTTTGTCGCCAGCGGCGCCAGTTTTTTGGCAGACGGTGACACGGTGAAAATTGTGGATGCCCAGTCAGCTTCCGCAGCAATAGCCGCTGTGGCTGCCACGCCAGTGGGAGCGAAATAATGAACGTCTCCGCATGGTGTATCCGTAACCCCATCGCCGCCATCATGTTTTTCGTGATGTTGTGTTTTGCCGGCGTGTTGAGCTACCAAAACATGAAGGTGCAAAACTTTCCTGATTTGGAAGTTCCCAATATTGTTATTTCTGCCAGCTTGCCAGGTGCTTCGCCCGCGCAGTTGGAAACGGATGTAGCCAGAAAAATTGAAAATTCGATTGCTTCGTTGAATGGTTTGAAAAATATCTACACCAAGGTGCAAGACGGTTCGGCAACGATTACTGCTGAATTTCGCTTAGAAAAGCCCACGCAAGAAGCCTTGGACGAGGTGCGCTCGGCGGTGCAGCAAGTCCGCGCCGATTTGCCATCCGATGTGCGTGACCCGGTAGTGAGCAAAATCAATATTGCGGGCTCACCTGTTTTGGCTTACGCCATTCGCAGCAAAAGCATGGATGATGAGGCGATGAGCTGGTTTGTCGATGACACCATCAATCGCCGGTTGTTGGCGGTTAAAGGGGTGGGCTCGGTTGCGCGTGTGGGTGGCGTGACGCGCGAAGTACGCGTTGCTTTAGATCAGGGCAAGATGGCGTCTTTGGGCATCAGCCCGGCAGACGTATCGCGTCAATTGCGTTTGGTGCAATTGGACACGGCAGGGGGCCGCACAGATTTGGGCAGCAGCGAACAGCCTGTACGCACGCTTGCGACGGTCAAATCAGCGGCTGAATTGAGTGCGATTGAGCTGTCACTGGGTGGCCGAAAAATTCGTTTAGACCAAATTGCTGACGTGAAAGACACGGTTGCGGAGCAGCGCTCGGCAGCCTTGTTGAATGGCAAACCGGTTGTCGGCTTTGAAGTGTCGCGCAGCAAAGGCGCGAGTGAAGTGGAGGCGGGTCGTGGCGTACGTTTGGCGCTGAAAGAGTTGCAAGTAACGCATCCAGACATCGAGCTCACCGAAGCCTTTGACTTTGTGACACCGGTGGAAGAGGAATACAACGCCTCACTCACCCTGCTGATTGAAGGAGCACTGTTGGCGGTGCTGGTGGTGTGGCTGTTCCTGCGCGATTGGCGCGCCACATTTGTGTCTGCTGTGGCCTTGCCCTTGTCGGTGATTCCTGCTTTCATCGGCATGGATTACCTGGGCTTCACCATCAATATTGTTACTTTGTTGGCGCTGAGTTTGGTTATCGGTATTTTGGTGGACGATGCGATTGTGGAGGTGGAGAATATCGTGCGCCATTTGCGCATGGGTAAAACGCCCTACCAAGCGGCGATGGAAGCGGCCGATGAGATTGGCATGGCGGTGATTGCGACAACGTTCAGCTTGATTGCTGTATTTTTGCCCCTGGCGTTCATGAGCGGCATTGTTGGAAAATTCTTCAAGCAGTTTGGCTGGACAGCTTCCTTGGCTGTGTTGGCTTCCTTGGTGGTGGCGCGTATGTTGACGCCCATGATGTCAGCCTACATCTTGAAACCCATTGTGAACCATATCGACAACGAAGGCTTCATCATGCGCTGGTACATGAAGGCCAGTCGTTGGTGCATCAGCCATCGCTGGATAACATCTGCAGCCGCGGGTGCGTTTTTTGTCGGCTCGTTGATGCTGATTCCCTTGTTGCCACAGGGCTTTATTCCGCCAGACGACAACAGCCAGACGCAGGTTTATCTTGAACTGCCGCCAGGTACCAAGCTATCGCAAACCAAAGAATCCGCTGAGCTCGCACGCAGCTTGATCAGCAAATTGGACCATGTGAAGTCGGTCTACACCACCATAGGCGGTGGCGCAGCGGGCACCGATCCTTTTGCGCCTGGTGGGGCGGCAGAGTCACGCAAAGCCACCTTAACTATTTTGCTGACCAAGCGCGGTGAGCGACCACGCAAGCAAGTGATTGAAAACAATATTCGTCATGCAATGGAAAGTGTCCCCGCAGTTCGCAGTAAAGTGGGCTTGGGCGGTTCGGGCGAAAAATACATTTTGGCACTGACAAGTGAAGATCCTATCGCCTTGGCGTCGGCGGCGTCGGCGATTGAAAAAGACCTGCGGACCATTCCCGGCTTGGGTTCTATTGCTTCAAGCGCTGCTTTGGTGCGGCCGGAGGTGACGATTCGCCCCAACTTTTCCAACATGGCAGATTTGGGTGTGACCAGTGCGGCGATTGGCGAGACCTTGCGCGTCGCTACCGTGGGTGACTACGATGCCGCTTTGCCAAAATTGAATTTATCGCAACGCCAAGTGCCCATCGTGGTTCGTTTGGCGGATGATGCAAAGACCGATTTGCCAACACTTGAGCGCTTGATGGTTCCTGGAAGCAAAGGCGCGGTGATGCTGAGCCAAGTCGCCACCTTGGAGTTAGCAGGTGGCCCCGCAGTGATAGACCGCTTTAACCGTTCACGTAATGTGCAGTTTGAAGTGGAGCTGACGAGCGTGGCACTGGGCGACATGACGACAGCGGTTGCCAAATTGCCATCGATTCAAAACTTGCCCGCCTCGGTGAAACAAGTCACGATTGGCGATGCGGAGGTCTTCCAAGAGTTGTTTGCCAGTTTTACTTTGGCCATGGGTATTGGCGTCTTGTGCATCTACATCGTCTTGGTATTGTTGTTTAAAAACTTGCTCTACCCGGTTACCATTTTGGCCGCCTTGCCATTGTCATTGGGCGGCGCATTTGTGGGTTTGTTGATTGCGCAAAAATCGTTTTCCATGCCGTCGTTGATTGGTTTGGTGATGTTGATGGGTGTAGCCACGAAAAACTCGATTTTGCTGGTGGAATACGCCATCGAAGCGCGCCGTGGCCGCCACGCCACCGAGACGCAACCTGCTGTGCCACCTATGTCGCGTATCGATGCGTTACTTGATGCCTGTCACAAGCGTGCCCGCCCGATTGTGATGACCACCATCGCCATGGGTGCAGGCATGTTGCCTATTGCTTTGAGCTGGGGCAGTGCTGATGGCAGCTTCCGCAGCCCGATGGCAGTGGCGGTGATTGGTGGTCTAATCACATCAACTTTCTTAAGCTTGCTGGTGATTCCTGCGGTGTTTACCTTGGTGGATGATGTTCCGTCCGCGCTGAAATGGGTTTGGCATAAGCTCACAGGGCGATTCACCGGTCGCAAGTCTGTGGTGCAAAGTGATCTGAATATTGCTATTAAATAAATAGCTATATATGCAATGAATACGCTGACTACACCTAATAAATGCCCTCTGTGCGGGCACTTGAATCAATGCATCATGGAGATTGAGCGCGAAACTGGTATCAAGCAAACAGAGCCGTGTTGGTGTACGGCTGTTAAGTTTGATGCGGACTTGCTCGCCAGTGTGCCCCAAGAAAAACGAAATTTAGCCTGCATTTGCGCTGCTTGTGCTACTTCAGGGGGCTTGCAAGGGCAGTCGAACGACGGTGTCTAAACCAATCACTTTGCCTTTGCTGAAATCGCTCAAGTGAGGTGGGTCCATTCGGTTGGTTAAGGTGATCGTGCCACCTAATGCCTTGACCACTTCTAGGCAAATAGCAAGCCCTAAGCCCGACCCCGTGCGTACGTCGCCCGCTGAAAAGGGCTGAAACAAGCGCTCTTGTAACTCTGGCGATATGCCTTTTCCACTGTCACGGATAGTGAGTTGCGCAGATTGGTTTTGCACCTCCAGCCGAACGCTCAGTGCGCCACCAACGGGGCTGTATTTGATCGCGTTGTGCAGCAAATTACGTGACAGCTCACGCAGCATCCAGTCATGTGCAAGGATATGGCAGTCTTCAATGTGGATTTCAAAATCTAAATTCTTCTCTGCAATCAACGGTGAAATATCCAAAGTCACGTCGCGTAGCGAAATTGCCCAGTTCAGAACACTGGCATCGGCTTGTTGACGCAACTGTTCAACTTTAGACAATGCCAACATTTGGTTGGCCAAATAGGTAGCACGCTCAACCGTGTGTTTGATTTCTTGCAGCGCCACCAAAGGCGCAACATCACCGCGCAGTGCGGATTGAACCTGCGTTTTAAGCACCGCCAAAGGTGTACGTAACTGATGTGACGTGTCACGCACAAATCGTTTTTGGTGTTTGAGTAAGCTATTGAGTCTGGCCATCACGTCGTTGGTGCCGACAATCAGGGGCTGTAGCTCGCGCGGTGCATCTGTCGCGGTGATCGGGGTTAAATCACCCACAGGGCGAGCTTGTAGCTCCAAACTTATGCGTCGTACAGGCCGTGTCGCGCGCTGCACGACCAAAATCACCATCAGAGCAAGCACCGAAATAAGCAAGACTTGCCGCCAAAGGGTTTCAATCAAAATTTGGCGCGCTAAAACTTCGCGCAGCTCCAATGTTTCACCCACTTGAATAATAGCCATGCCCAAGCCTTTTTCACCAGCAACGGGTTGCAACAGCACCGCCATACGAATGGCATCGCCGCGAAATTGGCTGTCATAAAAATCAACCAAAGCGGCGTAAGGCCTTTTGTCCGGCAGTTCACCCTGCCAAAGTGGCAAGTCTTCAAACCCATCTATCAACTTGCCATGTGTGCTTGAAACTCGGTAAAACATGCGGCTACGGTTATCTGCTTCAAAAGCTTCAAGTGCTGCGTATGGAATAGTCGTGCTGATTTGGGCTTGATCGCCCACGCCTTCAACCTTGAGCAATTCACCAATGGATTTTGCTGAGGCTAACAAAGTGCGGTCATACGCGGTATTGATGGCGGCTAGTGCTTGGCGATACAAAAAGAAGGTATCGACGGCGACAAACAAACAGATAGGTACCAAAATACCGATCAGCAAGGTGCGGCGCAAAGAGGTCGCGCGTTTCACGCGTTTGCATCCTCTTTTAGCAAATAACCAAGCCCGCGTAAAGTCATTAAATTCACGCCCTTGCCGGTCAGTTTTTTTCGCAAGCGGTAAACCACCACTTCGACAGCTTCGTATTGCACTTCCGTTGCGTTGGGAAACACCAGCTTAAACAGCTGCTCTTTGCTGACGGCATGCCCCACTTTGCTCATCAAAGGCACGAGCAGTGCCAGCTCACGCGGTGTTAAATCAATCACCTCATCATTGCAATAGACAGCACCGCTTTGCTTGTTGTAGCGCAGTTTCCCAGCTTGGATGATGTCGCTCACGTGTTCGGCAAGTGTTGAAACATTGCGCCTGTGTAATGCGCGTAGCCTTGCTTCTAGTTCATCTAAATCAAACGGTTTGGCTAAATAATCATCTGCACCAGCGTTCAAGCCAATGACGCGGTCGCCCACTGTGCTTCTGGCTGTCAATATAAGTACAGGCGTCAGCAGTCCAAGCTGGCGAGCTTGAGACAGCACGGCCAAACCATCTAGGCTGGGTAGCGTCAGATCTAGCAACACCACATCGGGTTGTAACTGCTTCCACGCGGTCAGTGCTTGCAAGCCGTCACCACAAACAGCGACGGTGATAGCACGCGAACTGAGCGCACGTTGCAGCGCTGTTTGCATGGCGAGATCGTCTTCAATAATTAATAATTTCACAGCCAGCACCCTAGCATAAAGAAGCAAACTAGCAGGTAAACAGCGAGTTCTAAGTGTTTTCCCTATTAAAAACAACGGATTTCGACAGCCAAACGACAGCCAAGCAGGGCATCATTTAGAAGTTAGGCAATCCTACCATTTGCTATTAACTTATTGTCTTTGTTAAATTAGGAGTCAACCATGCGTCGCGATACATTCCTCAAATCTTTAGTTGCTTTAGCCGCTGCTGGTGCTTTGCCTTTGACGGCACAAGCTGCCGGCAACATCAAAATGATGATCCCAGCCAACCCAGGCGGCGGTTGGGACACCACAGGCCGTGCACTTGGCAAAGCCATCATGGACGCCCAAGCGGCTGATACCGTGCAATATGACAACAAAGGGGGCGCTGCTGGTGTCATCGGCTTGGCGCAATTTGTTAATGCGAACAAAGGTGATGCAAACGCACTGATCATGATGGGTGCGGTCATGTTGGGCGGCATCATCACAGGCAAGCCACAAATTGGCTTGGACAAAGCAACGCCAATTGCACGCTTGACCAGCGAGTACAACGTGTTTGTCGTACCTGCTGATTCACCCTTCAAAACCATGAAAGACGTGGTTGAGCAAATGAAAAAAGACCCAGCCAGTGTGACTTGGGGCGGTGGTTCTAAAGGTTCCACCGAGCATATTTCTGCCTCCATGCTGGCTCGCCAAGTAGGTGTAGACCCTAAAAAAGTCAACTACGTGGCTTTCCGTGGCGGTGGTGAGGCGATTGCAGCCATCTTGGGTGGCAACGTTAAAGTGGGTGGTAGCGGCTACAGTGAGTTTGCTGAATACATTGCTTCAGGGAAAATGCGTGCGATTGGCGTCACTTCAGCGAAGCGTTTGCCCGGTATCAATGTTCCCACCATGAAGGAGCAAGGTTATGACGTTGTTTTAGGTAACTGGCGTGGTGTTTATGGCGCTCCTGGTCTGACAGCCGCACAACGTGCAGCGTTGACAGAGATTGTTGTCAAGGCGACCAAGTCTAAGGCTTGGACGGAATCACTTGCTAAGAACGCTTGGACGCCTGCTTTGATGACGGGCAAAGACTTTGATGAGTTTGTTGATTACGAATTTGCAAGTCTTCGTGCCATCATGTATTTGTCAGGAATGACGGTTTGAGCTCGAACAACGCATTGAAGCAACAATCTGTTTCCAAGGGGCAATTGCTCCTTGGCGTCGGCATATTGATTCTGGGCATAGCGATGGTGGTTGGTGCCACCATGATTCCGTCTGATGCGGGTTACGCAGGCGTTGGGCCTGATTTTCTGCCCACATTAGTGGGTGCAGTTCTGTTGCTGTGTGGTATTTTTGTTGCGTGGGAAGCACTTAGCGGTGGCTTTCGCAACATGGAAGCTCCGAATGGCGCTGACACCGGATTTTGGTCAGGCTTTGCGTGGATGTCGGCAGGATTGCTGACTAATGCGGCGCTGATCACAACGATTGGCTTCATTTTGAGCTGTACCTTGTGCTTTGCCCTAGCAGTGCGCGGTCTTCGTACGGCAGAACTTGAGAAAATTGGCGCTTTCAACGGCAAGCTATTCTTCAAAGATTTGCTGATCGGTTTTGCCATTGCAGCGCCGGTGTATTGGATGTTTACCAAGCTTTTGGCTATTAATTTGCCAGGTTTAACTTCTACAGGGTGGATTTGATGGAAGTTTGGAACCAGCTCATGCTGGGGTTTGCAACAGCTGCAACCCCAATTAATTTGTTGTGGTGTTTGATAGGCTGCGCTGTTGGCACAGCCGTGGGCGTGTTGCCAGGCATTGGTCCAGCGGTTGCTGTGGCGATGTTGTTGCCTATTACCACCAAGGTCGATGCCACCGCATCTATGATTTTCTTTGCGGGTATTTATTACGGGGCCATGTATGGTGGTTCAACGACCTCCATTTTGCTGAATACACCGGGGGAAACTGGCAGTATGGTGACGGCCATGGAGGGCAACAAAATGGCGAAAAGCGGCCGTGCAGGTGCTGCTTTGGCCACGTCTGCGATTGGCTCTTTCGTGGCTGGTACGATTGCAACGGTCTTGGTGACTTTGTTTGCTCCTATGCTGGCGAACTTTGCAGTGCGCCTAGGGCCGCCAGAGTACTTCATGCTGATGCTGCTCGCTTTCACCACAGTTAGCGCGGTGTTGGGTAAAAGCACATTGCGTGGCATGGTGGCGTTGTTCATCGGTTTAGCGGTTGGTTTGATTGGCATGGACCAAATATCTGGCCAAGCGCGCTACACAGGGGGTGTTTCAGAATTGCTTGATGGCATTGAAATTGTCTTGGTTGCTGTGGGTTTGTTTGCTGTGGCTGAGGCTTTGTATGCCGTACTATACGAAGGTAAAACTGCTGAGACTCAAAACAAACTAAGCAGTGTGCACATGACCAAAAGCGATTGGCGCAGGTCTTGGCCTGCTTGGTTGCGCGGTACAGCGATTGGTTTCCCGTTTGGCACCATCCCTGCAGGCGGCACAGAAATTCCAACTTTTTTAAGCTATGCCACTGAGAAAAAATTGGCAAAAAACAATACTGAATTTGGCACAAAGGGGGCAATTGAGGGTGTAGCAGGCCCGGAAGCGGCCAACAACGCAGCCGTTACAGCAACCTTGATTCCACTTTTGACACTTGGTATTCCAACGTCAAATACCGCTGCGATATTGTTGGGGGCTTTCCAAAGCTATGGCATCCAGCCTGGTCCGCAGTTGTTTCAAACCTCCGGTGCGCTGGTTTGGGCGCTGATTGCCTCACTTTATATTGGTAACGTGATGCTGTTGGTGCTGAATTTGCCGTTGGTGGGGATGTGGGTCAAGCTTCTCAAAATACCTAAACCGTACTTGTACGCTGGTATTTTGATTTTTGCCACCGTTGGCGTGTACGGTATGCGCCAAAGTGCGTTTGATTTGGTGTTGCTCTACGTCATCGGCGTCATTGGGGTGGTGATGCGACGTTTTGACTTTCCAACGGCCCCCGTTGTTGTCGGCATGATTTTGGGGCCATTGGCTGAAGCGCAACTGCGTAATGCGCTGTCTATTGGCGAAGGCAAATGGACGGTGTTTTTAGAGCGTCCCATGTCTTTGACCTTGATCGTGGTCGTTTTGGCTGTGCTGGTTTTGCCACGCGCCGCTAAGTATTGGTCGAATCGGCAGGTAGCCTGACTCTCTACTTGACTAGTCTGCTCAGCGAGTCTCTCAGCTTAGAGATAAACTAGCAGACTATGTCGACCTATAAATTTGAAGTTTCTGTGACTTCGCAATACATTGCCGAGCAGTCTGATCCGCAGGAGGACAGCTATGCCTTTGCCTACACCATCACGGTGAACAACACCGGTACTGTGCCGGCGCAGTTGATTTCCCGCCATTGGGTCATTGTTGATGCTTCGGGTCACACCGAAGAGGTCAAAGGATTGGGCGTGGTCGGCCATCAGCCCCTACTCAAACCTGGTGAATCTTTCCAATACAGCAGTGGTTGCCGTTTGCGTACGCCATCTGGCACGATGCACGGCAGCTATTTTTGCGTGGCGGAAGATGGTGAGCGTTTTGAAACGCCTGTTGCGCTTTTCGTACTTGAAGCAAACACGCCAGGCGCGCGCGTGCTGCATTAAACAAACCGTCATTCCCGCGCAGGCGGGAATCCACAAGCGCCACGATGGATTCCCGCCTGCGCGGGAATGACAGCATTTGGGCGAACGGATATGCTTCATTCTTTCTCGTTGAACAGCTCCGCATTGTTCTTGGGCGGCAGTACTCCCAAATGGCGGTACGCCGCCAGTGTGGCGATACGCCCACGCGGGGTGCGCTGCAAGTAGCCTTGCTGAATCAAATACGGCTCAATCACGTCTTCAATGGTGTCCCGCTCTTCGCCAATGCTGGCGGCAATGTTGTCCAGCCCGACAGGGCCACCATCGAATCGGTGAATCACCGCTTCCAGCATTTTGCGGTCCATGATGTCCAGGCCTTGCGGATCCACATCCAGCATGGCTAGAGCCTTATTCGCAATCTCCAGCGTGATACGGCCTTTGCCTTTGACATCAGCATAATCGCGCACGCGACGCAATAAGCGGTTGGCAATGCGGGGTGTGCCGCGCGAGCGCCGCGCAATCTCAAAACCGCCTTCTTCGTCGGCAGGTACGTTGAGCAACGCGGCACTGCGTTTCACAATCTTCGCCAACTCTTGCGACGTGTAAAACTCCAGCCGCGAGACAATACCAAAGCGGTCGCGCAGCGGGTTGGTCAGCATGCCCGCTCGGGTCGTCGCACCTACGAGGGTGAAGGGCTGCAAATCCAGCTTGATAGAGCGTGCCGATGGCCCTTCGCCAATCATGATGTCGATTTGAAAGTCTTCCAGCGCGGGGTACAAAATCTCTTCGACCACAGGGCTTAAGCGGTGAATTTCGTCGATGAACAGCACATCGTTCTTTTCCAAATTGGTCAGCAGCGCCGCCAAATCTTTGGGCTTTTCAAGCACCGGCCCGCTGGTTTGACGTAAATTAACCCCTAATTCGTGTGCAATGATGTGTGATAGCGTTGTTTTGCCCAAACCCGGTGGTCCAAACAGCAGCACATGATCCATCGCCTCGCTGCGCATTTTGGCAGCGCCAATAAAAATCTCCAGCTGCTCGCGCACCTTGGTTTGCCCCACGTACTCGTCAAACAGCTTGGGTCGCAAGGCGCGTTCGACCGCCTCCTCATTGGGCGAGGCGGCCGCAGCAGACATCACCCGTTTGTCAGGGGGGAGTATGCCGAAATCGTCGGTTTGGATGCTCATTGTTGTTTTTAATTATTTCGATAATTACTTTGCCAAAGCCCGCAGTGCCAGCTTGATACCATCACTCACGCTTACCTCTTGCGGCAGCGCTTTCAGCGCCAAGGCAGCTTCTTTGTCGCTGTAGCCCAATGCCACCAAAGCCTGAAGAATGTCGATTTGCGCATCACTGCCAGTATGTGTTGGCATGCCAATGTCCGCACCCATTTTGCCTTTGAGTTCTAGTAGCAAGCGCTCTGCCGTTTTTTTCCCGATCCCGGGGACTTTGATCAACCTGCCGGCTTCTTGCAGGGTGATGGCTTGTGCCAGTTCGCCCACGCTCATGCCAGAGAGCACAGACAAAGCGGTGCGCGCGCCCACGCCAGAGATTTTGATGAGTTGGCGGAAAGCCGAGCGCTCTTGCGCGGTTTGAAAGCCAAACAGGATTTGCGCGTCTTCACGCACCACAAAATGCGTCAACAGCGTGACGGGCTCACCCAATGGCGGCAGATTGTAAAACGTGCTCATGGGCACATCGACTTCATACCCCACGCCGTGGCAATCGATGACGATTTGCGGCGGATTTTTGTCGCACAGTGTGCCGGTTAGTTTGCCAATCATGCGGGTTTGTTGTCTTTTTATTAATTTGTGGGAAGAAATATCTGTATTCGTGTAAATTAGAACACTAACAACACTTGTTTTCACAGATTATCCAAGGATTCTGCACTTGATTCTGCGCCACACCTTTTCACCGCCCAACAACACCCGCACCGGTCACACCTGTGGTCCGCTAGACGTGCATTTGCGGACCATAGAGGCCGAGCTTGGTGTCAGCATTGCGCATCGGCACGAACAGTTCAAAATTGATGGCCCCAAGGTGAAAGCGGCGATGGCGCTGGAAATGCTGCAAGCGCTGTATGAGATGGCAGACAAGCCGATTGCGACTGACATTGTGCAAATCATGCTCGCGGGCGACCCGGATTTGGTCAAAACGGGTAAAAAAGACAAAGGTTTAGCCACGCGCCGCTTAGATTTGCAGGCCAGAACACCGAACCAGCAAACCTATTTAGACAACATCGCCAGCCACGACATCACGCTGGGTATAGGCCCAGCCGGTACCGGTAAAACTTATTTGGCGGTGGCCAGCGCGGTGGATGCGCTAGAGCGCAGCAGCGTACAGCGCATCGTTTTAACCCGCCCTGCCGTAGAGGCCGGCGAGCGTTTGGGTTACTTGCCGGGTGATTTGACGCAAAAAATCGACCCCTACCTGCGCCCCTTGTACGATGCTTTGTACGAGCTGATGGGTTTTGACAAGGTGCAAAAAGCCTTTGAACGGCAACAGTTGGAAGTCGCGCCGCTGGCTTTTATGCGGGGTCGTACGCTGAACAACGCTTTCATCATCCTAGACGAAGCGCAAAACACCACGGCGGAGCAAATGAAAATGTTTTTGACCCGCATCGGTTTTGGCGCCAAAGCGGTGATCACGGGTGATGTGAGCCAGATTGATTTACCGAAGACGCAGCTCAGCGGTTTGGTGGATGCCGAGAAGGTTTTGAAAAAGGTGCAGGGCATTGCGATTTCAAGATTTACCAGTGCCGACGTGGTGCGGCATCCGCTGGTTGCGCGTATTGTGGACGCGTATGATGCTAAAAAATCAACAAAAATACAAACTTAATTTACTATATATTTCATAGCTACTCAGGTAGTAAATACACCGGCTACAACCTAAATTAGGCCTAAAATAACCTCAAAAATACCTAAAATGGCTATAAATCTAACACTGTCACTGCAATTTGCCAAATTCGCTGACGTCGCACGCCACCGCGCCGCCTTACCGCGCCATGCGGCGACCAAATACCTCAAACATGCACTCTTGGCTGATGTTGAATCGGCTGAAATAACGGTCCGCATTGTCGATGCCGACGAAGGCCAAGCGCTGAATGCGAGCTATCGCAAGAAGGAATACGCCACCAATGTGCTGACGTTTGACTACACGCAAGCACCGCACGTCGCGGCAGATTTGGTGCTGTGCGCCCCTGTTATTGCGCAAGAAGCGAAAGAGAACAAGAAAACATTGGCGGCGCACTATGCCCATTTGCTGGTACACGGCGCGCTGCATGCACAAGGCTTTGACCACGAAACCAGCGACGCCGACGCGGATGCGATGGAGGCTTTAGAAATTCAAATTTTGGCGGATATGGGTGTTGCCAATCCCTACAAAGCCAAATCTAAAGCCAAAAAACAAGTCTAGAGCGACGTTTAAAAACTATATACCGCACCTACAAAACCAGCCGGTTGCGTCTTTTTCTTCACGATGGGGCTGTTGGCCGCATCACCCATCAAGCGCTGCACCGAAACGCTAGAGAAAATGTAAATCTCCCGCGAGATGGGGAAACCACCCGTTAAACCCACTTGCGCCATCGCCAAGCCAGCCGCTGGCTGATAAGCGGCAAGGCCAGAAGCGTTGGATTGTGTGGATGTGACACCAAAATACGATTGCATGTAGCTGCTGCTGCCAAATTTGACCGAAGCATTGAAATTGACGCTGACGAAGTTGGCGTTGTAGAGCTTGTAAGTCGCGCCCAGATTCAGCAAACTACCGGCCCCCGCATCGCCCAAGCCAGCACGAAGTGCTGATTTCAGGGTTAATTGGTCGTTTACCGTGTAGTTGGCAAACACACCTGGGTTCAGACGGGTTTTGATTTTCTCAAGGCCTGGCAGCGCATCCTCAACAGAGCGCCCCGTTTCCACATTCGCGCGCACGCCGTAAACCCATTGGCCAGCAGGTTCAAACACATAACCTACGCCGTTAAAAGGGTCGGCAAACAAGCCGTTGGACGCTTGCAAAAAAATACCAGGCACGACAGATGTCTTTTGCTCGTCAGACCCTTGGTAGCGTGGCGCGTTGAGGGTGATAAAACCAGCTCTGACAGCCGTTTCAGCCGGACGCTGCCCTAAATTATAAAAATCGCCCAGTTCTGCACTGTACGCCAGCGCTGGACACAGCGAAACGCTTAACAACACGGCATTGAAAATGATATTGTGAGATGAAGTATTCATATTAGGCGGATCTATCGGTTAACAGGTATGAGTGACTGCTTGTATAAGTGTAAGTGAATATGGCTGAATGATTCATTTTGTGAGTATTAAGTCGCAGATTGGGTGTATTTCTTACAGCATCAACAGGCAAACGCGTAGAATCGGGCAAAAATGGCTAGTTTAGGAAATACTAATATGGCAAAAATACATCGACCGATATTGGTTCTAGCAACAGCAGGTCTGATGGCACTGAGCAGCACATTAGCCTTGGCGCAGATGGCGGCTAGCGTAACAGCAGCTGGCATAGCCAAAATCGTTACTGGCGATGTTCGCGTCAGCGATGCCCAAGGCGAACGCCCCCTGAAAAGCGGCGATGCCATTTTTGAAAACACGCGCTTGATCGCTGGCAAGCAAAGCAGCGCTAGTGTGGTGTTGCGAGACGGCACGACACTGGTGTTGTCTGAAAACAGCCAATTCAATGTTGAAAAGTTCGCATTTGATGCCACCACGCAAAATGGCAGCATCTTGGTTAACTTGCTGCAAGGTTCTATGCGTATGTTGACGGGCTTGATCGCCAAAATAAATCCTGAAGCTATTCAAGTCAAAACAAAAACCCTCAGCGTGGGCATTCGTGGCACAGACTTCATAGTCGATACGGAAGACAAACTGTGATCAAATTAAATGGATGCCGCCTTTTTACGACAGTCTTTGTGGTCGTTTTAGGCGCTTGCGCACCTTTAACCAAGGTTGTTTTGTTGCCACAAGCGGATGGTTCAGCGTCTGCTGTGTTGGTCAAAACAGCCAAATACGAGCAATTGCTCAGCACCCCGTACCAGCGCGTCACGGCTCAAGAAGACAAAGAGCTGAAGCTGGACGCGACGTCAGCCGCTGACGTCTTAAAGGCCTACCCGCAGCTGTATGCGTCCATGCCGCCACGTGCGACCAAGTATGTGCTGAACTTCATGCTTGGAGGCACGACGTTGACGCTGGAATCGCAAGCGCAGTTGCCAAAAATCTTAGAAGACGCTACCAGTCGCAGCGGTGCGGACATGGTGGTTACTGGGCATACGGACTCGACGGGCGCTCTGGACACCAACGACACCCTGTCGCTCAGCCGCGCTAAAGTGGTCACCCAGTTGCTGGTTGACAACGGCGTGGCGGCTTCTCGGGTTGAAGCCGTCGGGCGCGGCAAACGCGAGCTGTTGGTGCCCACCGCAGATGAGGTGGACGAGCCACAAAATCGCCGTGTAGAAATCATTGTTCGTTAATTATTGTTCGCTAAATCGACAAAATCTTGGACACATTGAAAGCACTCAAAGGCGTTCGCGTCCTTAGTTTAAGTTTGAACTTGCCTGGCCCCGCCGCGCTGATGCGCTGCAAAGCGATGGGCGCAACGTGCGTCAAACTAGAGCCGCCCAGTGGCGACCCCATGGGTTTGTACAACCCAAATGCCTATGCTGAGCTTCACACCGGCGTGCGCATCGCCAAAGCAGACCTAAAAACTGAGCTTGGGCAACGCGCTTTGCACCGCGAATTGGCCAAAACCGACGTCCTACTCACCTCGTTTCGCCCTTCGGCGCTCAAAAAACTGGGTTTGGTTTGGAAGGATTTGCACAAGCAATACCCGCAGCTCAGCATCGTCGCCATTGTCGGCGCGCCTGGTGCACGTGCGGAAGAACCCGGCCATGATTTGACCTACATGGCTGAAAACGACTTGATTCCCGGCCTAGAGCTCCCCGCCAGCCTGTATGCTGATATGGGCGGCTCCTTGATGGCGACCGAGGCCGTTTTGCAGGCGGTTTTGACGCAGCGCAGTAAAAACAAAGGTATTCAGCTTGAAGTTGCCTTGTCCGAAGCCGCCGCTTATATCGGCCTGCCCCGCACATGGGGCTTAACCAAGCCAGGCGCAGCCGTCGGTGGCGGTCACGCGGGTTACAAAGTCTATGCCTGCAAAGACGGCCGTGTCGCCGTCGCCGCGTTAGAGCCACACTTCGCAGCATCACTGTGCGCCTTGGCTGGCGTCAAAGTTGAGAGCATGAAAACCATGTTCTCCCTTCAAACGCACGACGCTATAACTGTATGGATAGCCAGCCGAACCCGCAAACAACTAGACGTTTTGGCCGCGCAGCACGACATTCCGCTGCATACCCTGTCAGCCTAGCTTTGCTATCAAAATAAGAGTAATTTTTAAGCAAAAAATTCGACTCTAGCCGGTATGTTTATTGCCTAAATAGCTATAAATAATATAGCGTTATTTGATGTTCTAAGTTGATTTTAACGACTCATTTAGCGCCAACTCAAAGCTCGCCAGCTCTTCTGCTAGCGTCCCACGGCTGCGAAAATGCCGATTCGCCTTGTCATACCAGTATTCGGCATCTTCCAAGTCACCTTCTTGTATGTGCAAAATGCCGTGTAACCAAGCGGCCAGCGGGGAATCATCGCTCTGCACGAGGTTATGTGCCTCAATCCAATGACTCGAACGCATTTGGGCTAAGACTGTTTGAAGTGTGTTCATGGCAGTTACTTTCATTCAATGCTGCTGATGGGCAAAACTACGTTTTAAATGACCTCATCAAGTCATCAAAGCTGCCAAACAAGGCATCACCACGCAGTAGCCTGCGATTGTCACCTTTTGTGACTATCAGCGCTGGCACGCCAGATGCGCCAAAGGTCTGCATCAGACGTTGCGCACGTTGTAAACGCGCATCGTTAGACAGGCTCAGCTCAGTCGATCCAGAGGCTAGTTTGTCTGCGGCAGCCGTTAAGTCCATGTCGCGCAACAGTTGTTCAACAACGGATGGGCTGGTGATGTCCAGCCCGTGCACGTAGCGGGCTTCCTGCAGGAGCTTCAGTGTCTCAATTTCGCGCTGCGGTTCCGTTAAAGAAACAGCAGTCAACGCCAAGGTTGCGAGTTCTGAGTCAAGCTGGCTACCCGCCTGCCCCAGCACTTGGGTGCGATATTGCTCTGTGAATGGCTGGCCTGTCATTTTTCCAATACGTAAGTCGTTTGACCACGCGTATTGAGCAAACTCAGCATCCATGATGCGACCGTTAACACCTGCAAACAAGCCAGTTGGTGCAAGTTCCAGTGTCAAGCTGCTTTGCTGAGCAAGCTTTTGGATCATGGGCGAAGCACCATAGCACCAACCGCACAAGGGGTCGAATAGATAAGTAACGGTGGTGTTCATGGCGCTTTCCTCAAAAAAATATATCTCTAAAAGATGTGTTTTACCACTTCATCTCACCCTTGTTGACCTTGGCGCCCAGTTCTAAGGAACCAACACCTTCGGTCACTTGCGGGTAGGATTTCTTCATCGCGTCGATCACAGCTGCGCCGTCTTTGCCAGCGGCTAGGTGTTTCTCGAAGGTTTGCAAGTAGTCTTTCGTGAACGTGATCGCGCTGGCATCGACCTTGGTGCCAACTGTCATGTGACCAGGCACGACGAGTTCAGGTTTCAAAGCTGCCATCTCGTCCAATTGAGTCACCCAAGCTGCACGCTCAGGGACGGATTGCGTGTCTGCCGTCCACACATGCATGCCACCAAACACGCCAATGTTGCCGACGATGGCTTTGATAGATGGAATCCACGCATACGGACGGTGCGCCAGCACGCCTTGGGTGCCGCGAATTTCAATGGTCTGGCCTTCCAGCGTCAAGGTGTTGCCAACCAACGCGCGGGGTGCAACGGGCTTGCGCGGTGCGTTTGCGCCCATTTTTGGTCCCCAAAAGGCGAGTTTGCCAGACATTTTGGCAGCTAATTTTTCCAAAACAGCAGGCGTGGTCACCACATCGGCTTGCGGGAAGACTTCTTTCAAGGTTTCAACGCCGAAGTAGTAATCCGGGTCGGCTTGGCTCACATAGATGGTGGTGAGCTGTTTGCCGCTGTCCAGCACATTCGCGGCAATGCGCAAAGCGTCGGCGCGTGTAAAGCCAGCGTCAATGACCATGGCTTCTTTTTCGCCATAAACCAGTGTGGAGTTGACGTTGAAGCTGTTGTTGTTGGCGTTGTAAATTTTGACGGTGAGTGGCTGGGCTGCTTGGGCAGTGGTGAATGCCACAGCTAACGAGGCGGCGATGAGGGTTGTGCGGATCATGGGAAGCTCCTGTTGATTGATTGAAAACGACGCTTTACTGCGTTGGGTTGAATCTTAGTTTCAATAAGTGTGCAGATAAACTCTATAATTTGCGCTTATATGTTTCATATTTAGAGCAAATAACGGACTAATAGCAAACTAATCATGGATAGACTGACGGCAATGAAGGTGTTTGTGGAGGTGGCGGCCAGTGGCAGTTTCAGCGCCACAGCCGATAAGTTAGACATGTCGCGAGCCATGGTCACCCGCTATGTGAGCGAGCTTGAGCAATGGCTAAATGCGCGGCTGTTGCAGCGCACCACGCGCAGCGTCACGCTGACCGATGCGGGTGAAAGCTGCTTGCGCCGCAGCCAACAAATGCTGGCGCTGATGGAAAATGTCGAGGAGGAAACCAACAGCCAAGATGGTGTTTTATCGGGTCAGTTGCGCATCACCTGCAGCGTATCGCTGGCCTACGCACAAATAGCCGCAGCGATTGTCGATTTTCTAAAGCTGCATCCCCAGCTCAAAATCGACCTCAACGCCAGCGAAGGTGCGCTCAATTTAGTGGAAGCGCGGATTGACCTAGCCATCCGCATCAGCGCTGAGCCCGACCCGTTGCTGATTGGTCGCGTTTTAGCCCCCTGTGCCTCGGTTTTAGTCGCCTCACCTGCGTATTTAGAGGCGCATGGCGTACCC
>JANPIC010000140.1:0-8858 GCA_031424795.1 Polaromonas sp.
TAGCACCTCAGGCAATAAACACGCCGGCTACAGGTGAAATGTGTATCTATAGCGTATCGTAACGCGACATAGGAACACTGAATTTAAACACACTACCCCGCCCTAAGCGCGATTGCACTGAAATATCTGACTCTTCTATGCGTGCCGTTAACTGTTTCACAATAGCCAGACCCAGACCCAGACCCTCATTATCAAGATCAAGATTGTTGATCTTGTAAAATTCATTGAAAATTTGTTTTGTTTTTGAAGCCTCAATACCAATACCCGTATCCCATATTTCAAAAACAATAGCCGTACACGTTTTTCTCACGCCGACCAGTACGCCGCCTGCATTGGTATAACGAAGGGCATTGGTGATTAAATTACCTAAAATACGCACCAAATACAATGGCACCATGGATATTGACCCCTCAATGGGTTTAAACCGAATTTCCAAACCTTTGCCTGTTGCTATGGGTTGAAAATGCAAGGCCAAGCTGTGCAAGGTTTCTTGAATATTGATTTTGTTTTCAATCAATCCGGTATCATTCATGTGCGTTTGTTGATAATCAAACAGCGTGTTAAACATATCATTGATTGATATGCAGGATTGCATTATTTTAGGTAATACTATTTTGGCAAGACTGGGATCATCAGACAACATGGAAGTATACAGCTGCATGGCATACACGGGTTGACGCAAGTCATGCGCGGCACCTGAATAAAACTGCTGGACCAACTTGTTTGAAGCCACCAAAGCTTGCTGTTCCATGTGAAGTCGAATCTTGTTTTGATTCAGGGTTTCAATGAGTTGCAGTTTAGAGTATTCAGAATCCAAGCGTTGCAAATGTATTTGATTGAACCGATCACCGACTGACCACAATAAACACCCCATTAAAAATAAATATAAAATGTAAATGCTTGCTTGTTGAACCATCTCAGTATCAAAACCGTTAATCGTAAGACGCAGCATCGCAAAGGCCAATTGAGATGTTAAAAAAATGGCGCAAATCCGGTGCATCAATGTGCGGTCAACATAAGTGTGCGTAATGGATATAAACATCAATGCATTCATAATGGCAATGCAAGCCACACGCATATTGTTAGGCAACCATATTTGTGATAACAAACTTAGCCCACACCAAATAATGCAATTGCTCAAAGAAACCATTTTGTACATTTGCACAATATGCAGCATAGGCACTGTCATCTGCATTGAGTCTGGTTTAGCGTTTAATAATGAATTGTAAACACCAACTAAATTTCTCATCCAGTAATTAACACTGAAAATAAGTACTGCCCATATGAAAACCAATATGAGCGGAGCATGAAAGACCAGAGCCAAGATTGACAACAGTCTAAATAGGATTGGCATGGTGATTTTGGTCGGCGCCAATAACAAGCGATTCGACTCCCGCTCTCGCCACTGCTGGAGCGTAGGCAGTATCTGATGTTTCAGATCTTCAGCTTGATTGTTCTTATGGTTTATAACTTGTTTATCCATAAGATATTTAAACTACGTGTAGAGATTTACTATGGCATTCAGGCTTGAGTACCATAGCATTATTCATCCACAAAATTACATCGAAATATTGAACGAATTTCAAAAAATATTAAGTAAATTTAAACTAAAAATACGCATAAATTGATATATTGATATATTGATAACAAAGGTTAACATATTATGTTGTTATAAATACAGCATCTATCTTGATAGCAAATATATCAACTAAAAATATATTTTTGCTTAATTTTCAAATAAATTTCACAACAGCCACTGGTGGCAGATGGGCAGACACTGCACTCCAGCTCTCCCCCGCATCGCCACTGACCCACAGGCTGCCCGTGGTGGATGCCATGGCCAGATCTTTGCCGTTGGGGGCTACGGCCAAACCGTGTCGGTAGACCAAGTCGTAAGCATCTGTTTGCGGCAGGCCTTTGCCGAAGGCTTGGAAGGTTTTGCCGCCATCGTCCGTGCGGGTGACGACGAGTTTGCCGTCGACGGGGTAGCGAAATTGGTCTTTGACCGCCGGTGCAAACCACGCCCGCAGCGGGTTGGCAGGGTCAGCGGCAACGGCGAAGCCGAAGACGGAGGGAAAGTCGTTGGATATTGGGGTGACGATTTGTTGCCAAAAGTTGCCACCATCGGTGCTGCGGTAAATGCCGCAATGGTGCTGTACCCACATCACGTCGGGCTGTGCGTCGCAGGCTACCAAACAATGCGGGTCTTGGGTGTTTTGGTCTTCCGCCATGTCGGGCGGGGTGTAATCGGACTTCATGCCTTGCGCGGTCAGTGTCCAGCTGTCGCCGCCATCACAGGTTTGCCACACACCACCGCAGGAGATGCACAAAGTGAGGTGTTGATGGTCACGCGGATCGACCACGACGGAGTGAATCCCGGGGAAATCGTTGCCGCCCCCCATCCATTGTTGCCGCCGTGGGTCGCGCCACAGCGGCATATTCAGCGCCCAGCTTTGCCCGCCATCGGTCGATTTGAACAATCCGGCTGGCATGCAGCCTGCCCACAGCGTGTCCGGCTCGTCTGCGCTACCGGCACTGAGTGACCAGATCAATTCCACACTCCATGGTATCGGGTCGTCTTTGTAAGCGTCAAAATCAGCATCACCAGCAACCGGTTTGGTAGGAAAAGCGGGCGCGGTGAGTGCCGCCCAGGTGGTGCCTTGGTCCACGCTTTTGTGCAACTTGACGCCGAAGTGCCCCAAGTTCAGCGCAACGATCCACGCCCCACTTCGTTTATCAACAAGTACTTGCGAAACGGGCTCGCCGTGGAAATGGTGTGATTTGATTTGCTTGTTGTCTATGACAAACAGCCCTTTGCGAGTGCCTACGAGTAATGATGTCATCGTTGTATCCTCCAGATTTATCCACCAGTAAGAGCTTGAACAACCAAAACCTGATCGCCAGCGCTTAAAGTTTGCGTCAAATCAGACCGATTTTGCAACATATCGCGGTTGATGAAGATGGCGACGTGTTTGCGAATATTGCCTTGGTCGTCAAAGATGTAATGCGACAAATCAGGCGCGGCCAAAAGCGCCGCCTTTAAAACCTCGCGCAAACCGGCGGGGGCAAGGTTTTGCGGCGGGCAAGGAATGTGCCGCTGCAAGCTGGCAGCGAATGTGACGCTGACAGTGCCGCTGCCATTGCCGCTTACAAACGGCACGGTTTCAGACATATTTCCTCGGATTGCAACATATGAAGTACCTGCCTAAAAGTTGATATATCAAGCACAAACGACCAATCAAGCGTACTATTTCATTCTATCCACTATCAAAGGATCGCCATGTTCAAGAAGATACTTTTTGCGACAGATGGTTCTGAAGCATCCAACCATGCCGCCGTGATAGCCGTCGATTTGGCGCGCATTCATGGCGCAAAGTTAACGGTCGTTTATGTGGTCGACCCCTACCCTTATTTAGGTATTGGAGAAGCCAACCCGCTTGGGTTTCAAGCTTATATGTCAGCGCTGCAAGAGCACTCAGTGAAAGCATTTGACCATGTGGTGCAATTGATAAAGCAAAACGGCGAGAACGTGCCCATGGAAACCATGCGGGTTGAAGAGATGGCTGCACACAAAGGTATTTTGCATGCAGCTGCAGAGCAAGAGGCTGATTTGATCATCGTCGGCTCGCATGGCCGCAGCAATTTAGAGCGGTTTTTCTTAGGAGGCACAGCGAACAAAGTGTCGTCGCATGCGAAGCAGCCCGTGCTTATTGTTCATTGATTGTTGCTAGTTGATGGCTACTTTGGGGTCATGGGACATGTCGCCATTCGCGGCGCTGTCCTACACGGCTGCACGCTGTTTAGAGGGAACATTTAGCCAGCATCACGTTTTCATTGTTTTTTCATTTTAAAAAGAGAGGCTCATCATGTTCAAACATATTCTTTTCGCAACCGATGGCTCTAGCGCCTCAGAGCATGCCTCGCAAATGGCCATCAATATGGCGCGGGTGCATGGCTCACATTTGACGGTGGTTTATGTGATTGATCCCTATCCTTATATGGGTGGCAATGAAATGAACCTTGTCGGTTTTGAGTCGTACATGGAATCTGGCCGCAAACATGCAGAGCGTGCGTTTGCGCATGTCAACCATTTGGCAAGCGTGGGCGGGGCGCCGATTCAGCTGAAAACCCGTTTGGTTGAGGATTCATCTGTTGTCAAAGCAATTTTAAAAACGGCCGAAGAAGAGCATGCCAAACTCATCATGTTGGGCTCGCACGGGCGGGGCGGCTTGGAAAAGTTGCTGGTTGGCAGCGTGGCGGCCAAAGTGGTGGCGCATTCGACCAAGCCGGTGATGGTGATTCGTTAAAGCGCCATGCCTACAACGGCTGCACTGGCGGATTCTGGATACCAAGGCACTTCCAGAAGTGCGCGACAAAACGCGCGCCAGATAAGTGCCACGGTTCGCATCGTCAAACGACTGCTGCACGACTTTCAAGGTGCGATTGCATTGCGCTTGTGGGACGGTGCGCAATACGTTTTCGGCGATGCTGTGCCCAAGTTCACCCTGGTGGTGCGCGACCCCACCGTGTTGCGCAAGCTGGTTCTCAAGCGCAACCCCATCACGCTGGTTGATGCGTATTTTCGTGGTTTGGTTGATTTTGAGGGCGATTTATACGCTGGCTTGCGCCTTAAACCGTACTTGCAAAAGCTATCGCTGCCGATTCGCAGCCGTATGGCTTTGGTGTTGGATGCTTTGCTTTTACCGGTTCAGCCTTCACAAACGGCGTCTGAATCAATCGCCGCGAGCGTCGAAGTACTGGACGAGAACGAAGCACAAAAACACAGCAGGCTAAGCGACCGCGCCGCCATTTCGTTTCACTACGATGTGTCCAACGCGTTTTACAAGCTGTGGCTGTGCGATGAAATGGTCTATTCTTGCGCGTATTTTCAAACACCCAACGACAGCTTGGTACAAGCCCAGCGCAACAAGCTAGACCACGTTTGCCGCAAACTGCGCCTGAAACCGGGCGAACGCTTTTTGGACATTGGCTGCGGCTGGGGTGCGATGGTCTGCTGGGCGGCGCAGCATTACGGCGTGCAAGCGCACGGCATCACGCTGAGCCAGCGCCAGTTTGACTACGCCACGGAGCGTGTCAAACAACTGGGGCTGCAAGGCTTGGTGACTTTGGAGCTGCGTGACTACCGTGACGTGGAAGGCGAAGCCGTCTACGACAAAATATCCAGCATCGGTATGTTTGAGCATGTCGGCTTGGTGAACTTGCCGGTTTACAACGCCACGGTGATGCGCCTGTTGCGACCGGGTGGCTTGTTTTTAAACCACGGCATCACCCACGACGAAGAGGGATGGCACCCCACGCTGGATGCCGAATTCATCAACCGCTACGTTTTTCCCGGTGGTGAGCTGGACACCATCAGCAACATTTTGCGCGGTATGGAGCAAGCGGCGTTTGAGATTCACGACGTCGAAAACCTGCGCATCCACTACGCCATGACCCTGCGCGAATGGGTGAAGCGCCTGGAAGCGAACCACGATGTGGCGCTGAACTACGTGAGTGAAGACGCCTACCGCGTGTGGCGTTTTTACATGGCGGCCTGCGCCATGGAGTTTGAGGCCGAAGGCACAGGCATTTACCAAGTGCTGGCGTCCAAACGCGGCTCTGGCAGCTTGCCGGTGCCACTGACTCGGCAAGACATCTACAACAAACCTTTGCCAGCCAGCTGAATCGGCCCGTCTGGCTCAAGTACACTTTGCTCTTTCTTATTACTCAAAGTAATTGCTCAAAGTAAAGGTGCTCTTGATGCCATCTCCAGAACAAGAAGTCTGCGTCAATCAATTCCGGCAAGTCTTGCTTTGGCCGCTTAGGCTGATGCCGGTCAAGGGCTCTGAGGGGCAACATGCCAAACCTTGGAAACTATTGGCCGACATGGCAAACATGGGTGAAGCCACCCCTTGGCGCGAAGTTGTCGACGAATATGGTGGTGAGCACGGACGCTTTCACGAACGGCATTACAACGAATTTGTGACGTTCTTGCCTTTTGTGCAGCGGTTTTTATATGGCGAAGGCAGCAACAAAGGTGCGAAGGCTGAAAGCTCGCCCATGCGGGTTTTTAGACGCACCGATGTCAAAGCGGTTCGGGTGGTTCCGAGTTTGGGGCAAAACCCCATCACCTTGGACATTGTCCACATCGATCTGTATTTCTTTCTTGACCTGGATCTGGTTTTGCTGAACGTTGAGGTCAGCGCCAACAACCTGAGTTTGACGCAAACGCAAGAGTTGATGTACCGCTTTGGTCAAGGCTACCCTGCCAGCTGGGATGCTGACGGTCAGGCTCAAAACTGCCTGTCCAGTGCAGAATGGCTGGGATCCGATGGGCAAACCTTGGCTCAGTCAGATGCCAACCAGGCTGAGGTCTTCATGACGCACGTGAGCAACTACCGTGCGCCGCGCATTTCAGCGCATTGGGCGTGGCTGTTGCGGCCTTTTGTGAATGACCTTTCAGACGAAGTTGGCGTCCTGCGCTACCGTCAGATCGAGTATTACCGCATGCCGTTGATGGGCTATCTCGCGGTGGACAACCCGCAAGCGCTGCGTCGGCAAGATTTTATCCAGCTTGGCTTGGTGACACACGCTTCCATCTCAGAAAAAACAGGCAACTTGCCCTACGCGGAATCCTATTTAAACGACTTTGAAGCGCGCTACTGCTACGATCGATTCTGGACAGATTCGGGCGCTGCGCCGCACACACGTTATTTATGCAGCGGACATTCACTGGTGGTGATCGGCGACGCAAAGAGTCCCTTTTTCACCTCCAACGAGCGTGGCGTGTTGGCACAATTTCGGCACCAGCATTTCTTGCTGTTTTTGATTGCCCATTTCCAAAAAGCCACGCTGTTGATGTACTCAGACCGGCTGGCGGAGGCCTTGAAAAATCTTGACATTGCAGATGCCGCCAGTGTGCGCCGCTTTAAACGCACCATTCGGCTCAGTTTTGCCAGTTTTCTGCGCTTCACCAACCGTTATTGGTTTCACGACATATCCGAGCAAGCGCATGTGCGTGCCCTGTTTCACATGTGTTCGAAACATCTTGGGCTAGACCCGCTCTATACCGAAGTCAAAGAGCGTATTGCAGAAATGAACCAATACCTGGACGCCGACAGCCTGCGCCGGCAAGCCAACACCGTGGTTCGATTGACCGTTGTAACCATCTTTGGCTTGATAGGCACAGTCACCACCGGATTTTTAGGGATGAACCTGTTGGCCGAGGCTGATGCACCCATGGGCCGAAAGATAGGCATCTTCGCCGTCGTTTTTGCACTCACCTCGCTGCTGACGGTGTACACCATGGTCAAATCGAAGCGCTTGTCCGATTTTCTGGACGTGCTCTCGGATGAGCGCTCCTCCGCTTGGCAAAAGGTAAAATCTTTGGTGCTGGTGTGGCGAAACCAGCCTGATTGACGACCATCAAAAATAAAGGCAAGCAAAAGAAAAAATCCGTTCATTCAAACTATTTGAATGAAATCTTCAATTTCGTGGAACTTATTTTGAGTTAAGGGCATCTATACTTACATCTATATAACCAAAACGGTTGCAAGTGAGGCGTTAAGTGTCCAAAGTCAATATTAAAAACCATCTAAGCGAATCAGCCCAAGCATCCCGCTACTCCACAGTAGCCATCGTTTTGCACTGGCTCTTGGGATTGTCCATTTTCGCCATGTTTGCGATTGGCATCTACATGTCAGACTTGCCGTTTTCACCGCTGCGCTTGAAGCTGTACAACTACCACAAGTGGGCTGGCATCACGTTTTTGATCTTGTCTGTGCTGCGCCTGCTGTGGCGCCTGCTGAACCGCCCGCCGGCGCTGCCTAAAGCTGTTGAAGCCGCCATGCCGACTTGGCAAACCAAGATATACCACGCCACACACTACGCCCTTTACGCCCTGTTTTTCGCCGTCCCGTTGATAGGCTGGGCTTACAGCTCGGCGGCGGGCTTCCCGATTGTGCTGTTTGGCGTGTTGCCGCTGCCAGACTTTATGGCGGTGGACAAAGAATTTTCCAAGCAAATCAAAGAGTTGCATGAGCTATCAGCCTTCGCTTTGGTGGGTTTGGCACTCTTGCACATTGGTGCAGCGCTGAAGCACCACTTTATTGACAAAGATGGTTTGGTCAGCCGCATGCTGCCAAGTGCATCAAAATAAATGCAATATCTAAAAATAACTCAGCCATATCAACGATTTATAAAATTTAACTTTACGGTTAATTAACTTTAAAAGAAAATACCATGCCTAAATTTTTCACCAAACCAAACGCTTCCATCTCCTACCTAGCCGTCGTTGCAGCCTCACTCGCCGCTGCTGCGCTGCTCGTCGCCCAACCCGCTTTTGCGGAGCAAAAGCTCAACCCCGCGCAAAGCGAAGTGGGCTTTCAGTTCAAGCAAATGGGCGTGCCCGTAGATGGCAAATTCACCAAGTTTGATGCGCAAGTCAGCTTTGATGCTGCCAAGCTGGCCACCAGCAAGGTCAACTTCACCGTAGACATTGCCAGCGCCACCCTGGGCGACAAAGCCACCGATGCCGAACTGCCCAAAGCCCCGTGGTTCAACACCGCCAAGTTCCCGCAAGCAAGCTTTGCCTCCAGCAGCATCAAAGCGCTGGGCGCTGGCAAGTTTGAAGTGGCAGGCAAACTCAGCATCAAAGGCGTGGCGCAAGATGTCGTCATTCCTGTGACGATGACGCAAGCCGCCGCAGTCACCACCGCCGTCGGCACTTTCCCCATGAAACGCCTGACCTACAAAATCGGCGAAGGCGAATGGGCCGACACGTCCATGGTGGCTGACCCGGTGCAAGTCAAGTTCAAGCTGGCTTTGACGGGCGTGGGCAAGCTTTAAACCTAAGTTAA
>JANPIC010000141.1:0-6341 GCA_031424795.1 Polaromonas sp.
GCGCCCGTGACCACCCCGCCCCACAGCGCGGCTTTGCCTTCGCTTTGGGGGGATTGAACCGCATAATGCTCGGCCAAGCGGGTCAACAGCATGTTGCCAGCGCGGCCGTCAAGTTGATGCAGAGCGATCAATTCGTCCATATTGCTGCGAATGTCGGCATCCAAGCGCTTCGACAATGCTTTCATCGCCAGCGCTTTGGGCGTGTTGTTACCCTCGCTCAGCCCCATGGCTTTGCCCAACGCGACGCCGGCTTCTTTGAGCTTGCTGCTCCAGCCGGCTTCAAGCACGATTTCTTTGTCACATGCCGCACGACACAAACGCTGTGCCAACACGTTCATGGATGCCTGCCAGCGCTGCAGGTTGCGCTGCTGCCAAGCTGTGCTTAACCTAGAAAATTGCTCTTTGCGCTTATCTAATGACGTATCTAATGACGTCGCCACGGCCTCCAGCAGACGCCCTTCTTGCACCCAGCAGCGGGTGAAGGCATCTAACAAGAGAACGTCTTTGACGCATTTTGCTTTGGATACTCTGGTTTTCCAGCGCTGCAATTCAGCCTCGGCCAGTTCGGGCGTTGTCGGCACACCGTTGTGGTCTGCGACTTGGTTCAGCAGCACAACCACGGGTTTGCCGATCAAATCCAACACCTTCAACTCTGCGTCTAAATACGCCATTTGATCTGGATTTTTGGCTGGGTTTTCAGAGGTGTTGATGAGGTACAGCACCACATCCGACTCGTCCAAAATATGCCGCACCGCGCGCTGGCTGTACCAAAAAGCGCGGTTTTGCAGTCTGTCCCATACTTCGGACATGAACCAACCGATGGGATTACCCGCTTGCGACATGCGCTTGGCCAGCAGCTCGCTGTCGCCAAAGCCGGGCGTGTCCCACAGCTCCAATCGCTCCAGCACAGCTAGATTTTGCGCTTCGACCAGCACGTGCCGCTCAGCGGTATGGGTGACGTGCTCAGCGTCACGCACTTCGCCAATATCGCGCCCCAAAAGTGTGCGCGCCAGGGTGGTTTTGCCGACATTGGTGTGGGCGACCAGACTGAGGGCGATGGTTTGGATGGAGCTGTAGGTTATTGGCTCGGTTTGCAGAGTCGTGGCTGACGGTGCTATTTGTGGCTTGGTCTTCTTTAATGCAGCGTTTTGCAACTGCTGCGTTTTTTGATGCGACCACAACGCCAGCAGGCAACGCGGCAACAGCACGACCAAAAACACGGTGATGGCGTACCAATGTATCCAGCGCGCAGCATTTTCACCTTGGCTGGTCGGTGCGCGCAGTTGCTCGAAACTGGCCAAGTCAGGAAACGGCATGCCACCAAAGAATCCAGCCAACCAAGCAGCAGGAGAAAGTACAAAACCAATGATGCTATGGGCAGATTGCGCCGATAAAAACGTGCTTTGCCACAGCGCCTGGTAGTCAAACACCAGCCCCCGCCAATACATCGCCAGCAGCGCGCCCAAGGCCAGCGTCGCCGCTGCCCAGTGCATCACGGTAGTCCCGCGCGCCAAAGCCATCGCCTCGGTTTGATCAAGTTTTGGCAACTTGAAATGTCGAGATTTTGAGAGTGCATTCACCGCAATGAACGCATAAACCGCCAGATTCCACAGCATCAGCAGCAAAAGCGGTGGTGCGAGGATGTTGACGGTGTGGCTACTTGAACCGACAGCGTCTGAGCCAATACCCAGCAAAAACGCCGCTAAAACGACCAGCCAGCCAACCCAAGATGGCCACTTAGATACGTCGCCCATCAGCTTCAATGCGGATTGCCAAAAAGTCATATCCGCAAATGGTTTCAGCGTTTCAACAACACTTTCAGCGCGTTTTGCACCCGACGTGCCGCGCCATCGTCAAAACCGTTGGCGAACACCTTGGCAGCATCTGCCGTCCAGGTTTGGGCTGGTGCGGGGTCGTTGCGTTTGGTGAGCAACTGCAACTGCAACATGCGGCGGGCAGCAAGATGGTCAGCAGGTGTTGGCAATTCGGCAGCCATTTCCAAGCGCAGCAAGGCAGTATCAGCATCAGCTTGCTTGCCTGCTGGCGCGGCTGCAAGCGCGGAAGTCCAAGCGGTACGAGCGGTTGGCGGCAATTGTTTGCCCAAATCTTGGGCGCTTGGCACTTTGGCAGCGTCGCGCTCTTTCCAAGCGTCCAAAAGCTGCACCAAAACCTCGCCATGCGCTGCAGCGGCAAGCTTTTTGAGGGCAAATTGAGCCGATTCCAAAGCCTCGCGCTGGGCGCGGAAGGCTGCGTCGCCCAAGCGGGGACCGCGGTCTTCGTAAGCGGGACGGTCAGAGAACCTGTCACCACGGTCACCCCTTGAATCAGGGCGCGGACCACGGCTATCGCCACGGTTGTCACGATCGCCCGGCTTACGGTCGCCAAACTTCCGATCTCCAAATTTGCCGGCAGGCGCTGGTTCGGCCTTTTTCATGCCAGGGCGGTCGTCGCCACGAACGGCGATGACTTTTTTCGGTACGACCACAGGTTTTGGTGGCTCGACTGGCGCTTTTTCAGCCTCTTCGGCCGCATCAGCAATCGCATCTGCCTCGACATCTGCCACTTCCTGCGCTTCGGCTTGCTCTACAGGGCTAGCGCCTTCGGTAGAATTTTCAGTGATTGCACCCGTATTTACTATACTTTCGATAGCAACCGAGGCATTATTTACACCGGCTAGTGCCGTTTTTGACTCATTTTCGGCACTGATTGCGGCATTTTCAACCACTTTAGCGGCGGTTTGACCTTTGATAGCCGCTTCCAAGGCGGCAATGGCCGCGCGAATCTGCTGGCCGTCGCCCGAGGCATTGGCGGCTTGCAGCGCTTTGGAGGCCTCCAAAACGTGTTTGTCGTGCTCACCCATGGCAGATGCGGCTTTTTCGCGGTCTTGGGTTTTGCGGTTGAAGGCCTCGTCGATCGGCTGGCGGAAGGCGTCCCACAGCTTTTGCTCAAACTTGCGATCCAGCGGCATGCTTTGCGCCTCGTGCGTCCATTGCTGTTGCAGGGCTTTGACGGCATCAATTCGCAATACGGGCATCGCGCCCAGCGCTTTGGCCTCTTCAATCATGGCGTGGCGGCGCTCGACACTGCTCTTTTGTGCGGCTTGCAAAGGTGCATAGGCGGCGTCCATCGCAGCTTTCCACTGGGGTTGCAGTTCGGCAAAGGTCTTTTCAGACACATGGCCCAGGTTTTGCCAGCGCTCGGCAAACTGGTTCAAACCCCGGCTGATGGCTTTCCAATCGCCCTTGCTGGCCAGCTCAGCAACAGGTGAGCTTGTACCGCCTGCGCCTTGACCCCACGCCATGACTTCGGCCAACAAATTCAGACGTTCAGCACGATGGATGGCGTTTTCAGCTTTGACTTTTTCAATCCAAGCTTCCACCACCACGTGGGCGGCATTACAAGCGTCGTCAAAACGCTTCCACAAGGCGTGGTTGGCAGGGCCGCCTTGGTCGGTTTGCTTCCACTGGTCGCGCATGGCACGCAGGGTTTCTTGCATTTTGCGGCCGCCCAGGGCTTGGCCTTCGGGGCGTTTGAGCAATCCTTCAGCTTTGATGAGCAGCTCTTCACGAATTTGGTCGGCACGCCAGCGCTGCCAGCCTTCCAGCTCGCCTGCTGCGGCCAGCGCGGCGTGGGCTTGGTTTTCTAGCTTGTCATCAATCAGTTTGCCGTGCTCTTTCAGGGCATTACGCAGGGCATTGGCCGCACCGGCGCTGGCTTTGCCATGACCTTCAGCCACTTCTTGCTCAAGTTTTAAGAGCGCACCACGCACATAATTCGCCGCTTGGAGCTTGATTTCAGGGTCAATTTTAGGTTTTGCAGGCTTTTTAAGCACTTCTTCGGCTTTGGCAATGCCGCGTAAATTGCGAATCTCGTCTGCCCAAACAGGGACAGGCGGCAAAGGAGCCGCTGCGTCTGCCACGGCAGCTTCTGTCATCTTCAAGGCGGCTTGGAAAGCGTCCCATACTACTAATAGTTGTGCTTTTGAGGCTTCTAACTGTGGGGCGAATTTCGTGTCCACGCTTGACCAGTTGGCATCCACCTCCAAAGCTTGTGCTTGGTCTTGCCAGTGCTGCACGTCAATTTGCAGCGCTGGCAGCACATTGATGGCGTCTTTGTAGCTCTTGGTGGACAAGATTTCGGTACGCTGCGCTAATAAGACTGCCGCTTCGCGCTGCACCTGGGTGTGGTGCTGCAGGTCTTCAATGCTTTTGACGCGCTCGGCCAGCTTGAGTTTGACGCTGGCGAGAGGCTCTTTTGACAAGGGCGCGCCCGCTTTGGCGGCGTCGCGCTGCCAGGCCATGGCGTCGGCAATGTTGAGCTTGCCTAATGATAAAAGCGCCTGCGCTTTGGCGGCCCACTCTTCGCCCACGGCTTCTTGGCCTTTGGCTTTTTTCAGTTCGTCCAGCTTTTCACGAATTGGTTTGACAGCGCCTTTGTCACGGCTGCTCAGCTCTTTGAAGACTTCTTGCATCTGCTCGGCGCTGGGGTTGGTAGCCATCCAATCGCGCACTTTGGCGGCGCGGTCGCCAGCGGTGGACGCAGAAAATGCGCCGCCAGTGAGGGCGTCAAGGGGATGAGGTTCTGGTGCGGATTTAGCGTTCATGGGAGTATTCTTGGGAGCGGTGACTTTGGCAGCTTTGGCAGAAGTTGGGGTCGTCTTATTGGTTAAAAAATCAAACATAGGGCGCTATTATCCTGCATCCAAGCAAGGTGTTTACAAATCTACATTCAAGTCAATCAACACTGGCAACTGGGTTTTCCAGCGATGCCAATTTCACACCATGAATACCTTTGTATTGCGTTTTATGGCTTGTATTGCATTTGTTTTACATTCTTTACAACGCTGACAAACTCAAGTAATTCCTAGGCAAACACGTCTAAACCCTTGAAATATCAGTCTTTCTGGATAGATATACAGTCTAATAATCAAATAATTGCATATCAAATGCATTTGATATGCTTGACTTAGTCTAATGACCGCGTTTAGAATTCGCGCATTCATCGGAATATAGGGTTTACCCATGTACTCCGCACCCGTTGCCGATCTCCGGCAAGGTTCATCGTCACAAAAAGGATAGCACGATAGCCCGCGTACCCAACTGAAACGTTGTTGGCCAGCAGACCCGCTCCCCACAAGGGATGACCTGCCAGCCGACCCGCAAAGAAAAGGACATGCTTCATGAAAGCTCTGAATCAACTGGCCGCTTTTAACCAAGGCCTGAAAATAAACTTGAAAACAGCAGTAAAAGACACTGCTGAGGGATTTTTTGAAATATTTCACAACGGCTTTGCCGTGATTGGCTTAACGGCCGCTATTTTGGCACTGGTGCTTTTGGGTCGTCCTGACCTGCGCTACGCCGGAGAAACACAACTGCTCAGCTGGTTGCAAGTGCGTCACACGGTTTTCACCGCCAACTCCTCGCAAGAAGAGGAAGAAGTGGCAGTAGCCGACTTAGACGCCAGCGAACGTGCGACCGCGACTGACCCTGCCGATTTGCCCAAGCAGCAAGCAGCCGTGGCCTTTTGGTTGAGCAAAAAGTACAAAGTCGCCCCTGAACCGCTCAGCGCTTTGGTCGCCGAGGCTTATGCTGTGGGCGCCAAAGCCAAGCTAGAGCCGACACTGATTTTGGCGATCATGGCGATTGAGTCTGGCTTCAACCCATTTGCCCAAAGCCCAGTCGGTGCCCAGGGCTTGATGCAGGTGATGACCAAGATTCACAGTGACAAGTACGAAGGTTTTGGCGGCAAACTGGCTGCTTTTGACCCGATTACCAATTTGCGTGTCGGCGTCAAAGTGCTGCAAGGCTGCATCGCCCAAGCCGGCTCTGTTGAAGGCGGACTGAAATATTACGTGGGCGCTGGCAACATGGCCAACGACGGCGGCTATGCTAACAAAGTAGTGGCCGAATACACCCGCTTGTACCAAGTCGCCTATGGCAAAGCCGCACCGATGCGCAAACCAACGCTAGACGTCGCGGAATCAACGTTAATTCGTGCCAAAGCAACCGCAGAGACGCCAGCAAACGCAACGCCTTCTTTGCTACCTGTGACGGCGCCTGCCAAGCCAGCTACAGACCTAACAGTTGAGAAAATAGCTGCTTTGTAAACCAGTTTGGGCGAACTTTGCTACACTAGCAGGGTACGCAACTGGCGATAGGCAAAAGCCCTCACTGTACAAGTAGAGGGCTTTTTGTTGATGTGGGATCAATAAAGCAACATTGAGCAACCACTGGGAAGCGTGCCGCTGTTTAAACATGTCGTTATAAGACGACGTATTAGCTAGTGTTCAGCCGTTCGCCTGGGCAGACTTTTGCGTTTACAGCTAACTTAAAGCGCGTAAA
>JANPIC010000142.1:0-20080 GCA_031424795.1 Polaromonas sp.
CCTGAACCTGGTTCGCAAGTTTGCCGACCACATCATCGTGATGGAAAACGGGCACATTGTGGAGCAGGGCGCTGTGGAAGCCGTTTTTGCTAACCCGCAGCATGCTTACACCCGAAAATTGATGGACAGCAAGCCAGTGCGAGATGTGGTGGAAGTTGGTGAGGCCGCATCAAAAAACGTAGCGATGCAGGCAGGTAATCTGCGGGTTAGCTACCCAACGCCCATCCCAGGCTTCAAAGGCTGGTTCAAAAAAGGCGAGTTTGTCGCAGTTAAAGGCGCCAGTTTTGAGATTCCAGCAGGTCAAACTTTGGGCGTGATTGGCGAATCAGGCTCTGGTAAATCGACTTTGGCGCTGGCAGCGCTGGGTTTGTTGCCATTTTCTGGTGATTTGAAGGTGGCTGGGCAAAACTGGGGGCAGGGTAAAACTCAAGATAAAGCCTTGCGAAAGCATGTTCAAGTCGTATTTCAAGACCCGTTTTCGTCTCTATCCCCGCGTATGACCGTGGGTGAGTTGGTGGGCGAGGGTTTGCTGGTGCATGCGCCTGAATTGACGGCTGAAATGCGACAAACCAAGGTTTTGAGCGCTTTGGCAGAGGTCGGATTGAATGAAAGCCAGTTTGCTGGGCTGCTAAACCGCTATCCGCACGAGTTTTCAGGCGGGCAGCGCCAGCGTTTGGCGATTGCGCGGGCTTTGATTGTTGAGCCGCAGCTTTTGGTGCTGGATGAGCCAACCAGTGCGTTGGACGTAACGATTCAAAAGCAGGTTTTGCAGCTTTTACAACGGCTGCAACGCGAACGGGGATTGAGTTATTTGCTCATCACCCACGACGTAGACGTCATCCGCGCGATGGCGCACCATGTGCTGGTAATGCGAGAAGGTGAGATTGTGGAATCTGGCTCTGTGCAGCAAATCATGGCATCGCCACAGCATGCTTATACGGGTTTGCTGGTGAATTCTGGCATTTAAGCGCGTGCTTTGCCTCTTAAAAGTACCTAAAAGTGTGACAAATCACTAATTTAGGGCTATAATCCGATGCTTAGGGTTTTGCCTAGTTGTATCAGAGCAATTTAGAAAAATTCCAAAAGACGATAGTGCAGCACATTTGTGTTGCAACCAACGGGCGATTTTTATACGCCCGTTTTTTTTGTCTGTACATATTTGAATAGCTTTAAAAGGAAGATTTTCGTTGGCAGCGCAGCAAGTGATTGAACAAATTGTGGCCGGTTTCGGTTATGACCTCGTGGAGATTGAACGCTCTGCAGGTGGTTTGCTGCGTGTGACGATTGATTTTCCTTGGGTAGCGGGAACGGCTAAGGCGGACGAAAAGCTGATCAACGTCGAAGATTGCGAAAAAGTCACGCGGCAGTTGCAGTTTGCTTTAGAAGTGGATGGCGCAGATTACAAGCGGCTTGAGGTGTCCTCGCCGGGTATTGACCGACCACTGCGCCATGCCAAAGATTTTGAGCGGTTTTTGGGTGAAGAGATTGATATCACTTTGAAAGCGCCGATTGGTTTGGCTGCTGCTGGTCAGGTCAATGCAACGCGTAAGAAGTTTCGCGGTACGTTAGAGCGCGCTGAGCATAGCGAAACATCAGCCAAAGAAGCCGATGCTGCTGTGTGGCAAATTGTTTGGAGTGAAGCGCCTGCGGCTAAGCCTGGCGCTCGCATCAGTAAAAAACGCCCGCCTGCACCGGTGCAGGCTTTGGGTTTTAGATTGGAAGAATTGCGGGATGCGCGTTTAGCGCCTATTGTTAATTTCAAAGGACGTACAAATCTGACAGATCAGTCTGAAGGTGCATCCGAAGATGAATCAGAAAATATAGGAGAGTGAAGTCATGAATCGCGAAATGTTGATGTTGGTAGAAGCCATCTCACGCGAAAAAAGCGTTGAGTTAGACGTCGTTTTTGGGGCAGTTGAAGCAGCCTTGGCGCAAGCCACTAAGAAGTTGTTCCCTGGCGATGTGGATATTCGCGTCGCAATGGATCCTGATACCGGAAGCTATGAAACTTTCCGCCGTTGGCACGTTGTGCCAAACGAAGCGGGTTTGCAGTTGCCTGACCAAGAAATTTTGCACTTCGAAGCGCAAGAGCAGATTCCAGACATTGAGGTGGATGAATACATCGAAGAATCAGTGCCATCCGTACCCATTGGCCGTATCGGTGCAATGGCTGCGAAACAGGTGATTTTGCAGAAAATCCGCGAAGCTGAGCGTGAAATGATCTTGGCGGACTTCATGTCACGCGGCGAGAAAATTTTGGTCGGTACCGTGAAGCGCATGGACAAAGGCGATTTGATCATCGAAAGTGGTCGTGTTGAAGGCCGTTTGCGCCGTACAGACATGATTCCGAAAGAAAATTTCCGCGCGGGTGACCGCGTTCGTGCCTTGATCATGGAAGTTGACAGCACCTTGCGCGGCGCTCCTATCATTTTGTCTCGCAATGCACCGCAATACATGGTGGAGTTGTTCCGTAATGAAGTGCCAGAAATTGAGCAGGGCTTGCTAGAGATCAAATCTTGCGCACGTGACCCAGGTTCACGCGCCAAAATCGCCGTCTTGTCGCATGACAAACGTGTTGACCCAATTGGTACTTGTGTCGGTGTGCGTGGTACGCGTGTGAATGCGGTGACCAACGAACTCGGTGGCGAGCGCGTTGATATTGTGCTGTGGAGTGAAGACCCAGCGCAGTTCGTCATTGGCGCTTTGGCTCCAGCTAATGTCACATCGATTGTGGTTGATGAAGAGCGTCACGCCATGGATGTGGTGGTTGACGAAGAGAACTTGGCGATTGCCATTGGCCGTGGCGGACAAAATGTGCGCTTGGCTTCTGACCTAACAGGTTGGAAAATCAACATTCTTGACGCTGCTGAATCTGCGCAAAAGAATGCCAGCGAGACAGACACCAGCCGCAAACTGTTCATGGAAAAACTCGATGTGGACGAAGATATCGCCGACATCTTGATTTCTGAAGGTTTCACCAGCCTCGAAGAAGTGGCTTATGTACCATTGCAAGAGATGTTGGAAATCGAAAGCTTCGACGAAGACACGGTTAACGAATTGCGCACACGTGCTAAAGATGCTTTGTTGACGATGGAAATCGCCAAAGAAGAAAACGTCGAAGAAGCATCACAAGATTTGCGTGATTTGGAGGGCTTAACGCCTGAATTGATCAGCAAGCTGGCCGATGGTGGCGTCCATACACTTGACGATTTGGCCGATTTAGCGGTCGATGAACTCATTGAAATTACTGGCCAGTCAGAAGAGCAGGCTAAGACGTTGATCATGAAAGCGCGCGAACATTGGTTTACCAATGACGACTCCTCTGAAGCAGCTCCTCAAGCAGCACCTAAAGCTTAATGGTTATGAAAGATTACACAGACTATGTCCACCACGACCGTTGCCGATTTTGCAGCTGAACTCAAAAAATCAACCTCTACTCTTTTAGAGCAACTTAACAGCGCAGGTGTTGCGAAAGCCGCCGCGACTGACGCTTTGAATGATGCTGACAAGCAAAAATTATTAGCTTTCCTGCAGACCAGCCACGGCACGGTCTCGGGCGAGCGCAAAAAGATCACGTTGGTAAAAAAATCAACGACTGAAATCAAGCAAGCCGATGCCTCTGGCAAAGCACGCACAATTCAAGTTGAGGTGCGCAAAAAACGCACGTTCATTCAGCGCGATGAAGCAGCTGAAGGACAAGCTGAAGAAGCGGCCATTGCAGCACAGAATGCTTCTGATGAAGCCAAGGCTTTGTCTGAGCATGCAGATTTGCAGCGTCGTGAACACGAAGCACAAATCGAAGCTGACTTGATCCGTAACGAAGAGGCACAGTTGGTTGAACTGCGTCGCTTACGCGAAGAGCAAGAACAAAAGGCAGCAGAAGTTGCTCATAAAGCTTCTGTTGAAGCAGTACAAGCAACTGAACCGGCTGTGGTCAAAGCTAATGAAGTTATCGAAGCTGAGCCAGCTGTAAAAGCTGTCAAGCGCGTTGGAAACAAGATCGCGCCTGTTGTTGATGAAAAAGCGGAGAAAGCTGCTGCAGATGCGTTGGCAAAAGCAGCTGAAATCGCACAGGCTGCGGAATTAGCGAAGACAAAAGCTCAAGCGGCAGCAGAAGCCAAAACGGCGGCTGTTACAAAAGCTGCAGACGATGCGAAAGCGTTGATCGCTGCTGAGTCTGCGCGCGCACAAGATTTAGGCGACCGTCGTCGGAAGGCAGAAGCGGAAGCTGCAGCTATTCGTATGATGATGTCTGCGCCCGCTAAGCCACCTGTTGTTGCGAAAAAACCGGAGCCGCCCAAGGTTGCGATTAAAGGAACTTTGCATAAGCCAGCCACTGGTAGCACGGTTGCAAAACCTGGTGCCAAGCCTGCACCAGGTGCTCCGGGAGCCACAACGGCGCCGGCAGGTGCAGGTAAAGAAGTTAAGTCCGCCAAGTTGTCAAGCAGTTGGGCGGGTGATCCAGCCAAGAAGAAGGGTTTGCCTACGCGTGGCGACACGAGTGCAGGCGCAAACCGTGGCTCGAACTGGCGTGGTGGTCCTGGTGGTGCGCGCGGTAAGCGTGGTGACCGTGGAAATGACCATCGTGAGGAAGCGCCTCAAGCTCCGGCAGAGGTGCGAGTGCTGGAAGTTCATGTGCCCGAAACAATCACTGTTGCTGAATTGGCTCACAAGATGGCTGTCAAAGCATCTGAGGTCATCAAGCAATTGATGAAGCTCGGCCAAATGGTCACCATCAACCAGCCTTTAGATCAAGACACTGCCATGATTTTGGTGGAAGAGCTTGGCCACAAAGCGGTGGTTGCTGCGTTGGATGACGTAGAGGCATTTACTGACGCGGAAGTATCGTCACAAGTGTCTGAATCATTGCCTCGTGCGCCAGTTGTTACTGTTATGGGTCACGTTGACCATGGTAAAACATCGCTGCTGGACTACATTCGCCGCGCTAAAGTGGCGTCTGGTGAAGCTGGCGGCATCACGCAGCACATTGGTGCGTACCATGTGGAAACACCACGTGGCATGATTTCTTTCTTGGATACACCGGGTCACGAAGCGTTTACCGCTATGCGCGCACGTGGTGCTACAGCTACCGACATCGTGATTTTGGTCGTTGCGGCCGATGACGGCGTGATGCCACAAACGCGCGAGGCGATCAAACACGCCAAAGCAGCTGGTGTTCCTATCGTTGTTGCTATCAATAAAATAGATAAGCCCGATGCGAATATGGATCGCGTCAAAGGTGAATTGGTTACCGAAGAAGTGATTCCTGAAGAGTTTGGTGGTGAATCGCCGTTTGTGGGTGTCTCAGCCCGTACGGGTGAAGGCGTTGATGCACTCTTAGAGCAAGTCCTTTTGCAAGCCGAAGTCTTAGAGCTTCGAGCGCCTGTTGATGCTATGGCCAAAGGCTTGGTGATTGAGGCGCGTTTGGACAAAGGTAAGGGTCCAGTTTCAACCATTCTGGTTCAATCCGGCACACTCAAAACGGGTGATGTGGTGTTGGCGGGCTCAACCTTTGGTCGTGTTCGTGCTATGTTGGATGAAAACGGCAAAACCATCAAAACGGCTGGCCCATCGATTCCAGTTGAGATTCAAGGTTTGACTGAAGTACCGCAAGCCGGTGACGAATTCATGGTGATGGCCGACGAGAAGCGCGCCCGTGAAATTGCCACTTACCGTGCTGGTAAGTTCCGTCACACCAAGTTGGCTAAGCAACAAGCTTCTAAGTTGGAGAACATGTTCACCGACATGACGGCTGGCGAAGTGAAGCTCTTGCCAATCATTATCAAAGCCGACGTGCAAGGTTCGCAAGAAGCTTTGGCACAGTCTGTGCTCAAGTTGTCTACCGATGAGGTCAAAATTCAAATCGTTTACAGCGGTGTGGGTGGTGTCAGCGAGTCTGACGTCAACTTGGCTATTGCTTCCAAAGCGGTCATCATTGGTTTCAACACCCGTGCTGACGCTGGGGCGCGAAAAACTGCCGAAAACAACGGCGTTGATATCCGTTACTACGACATCATTTACGCTGCCGTTGACGATCTCAAAGCCGCATTGTCTGGTATGTTGACACCTGATAAAGTTGAAGAGGTCATCGGTACTGCCGAGATTCGTCAAGTATTCCGCGCCAGCAAAGTGGGTGCGATTGCGGGTTGTATGGTTACCTCAGGCTTGGTCAAACGCGTCGCCAAATTGCGCTTGTTGCGCAACAACGTGGTCATCTTTACCGGCGAGCTGGAATCACTCAAACGCTTCAAAGACGATGCGAAAGAAGTGCGCGAAGGCTTCGATTGCGGCTTGAACATCAAGGGTTACAACGACATTCAAGAAGGTGACTTCTTGGAATTCTTTGAAATCCGCGAAGTTGCACGTGAACTGAGCTAATTGAGAAATTGAACATTCATGGCAACTAGAAAGTCAAAAACTCCGAATCGCAGCTTCAAGGTTGCAGATCAGATCCAACGCGATCTGACGGAGCTGATCGCGCGCGAGTTGAAAGACCCGCGTGTTGGCATGGTGACGATTCAAGCTGTTGAAGTGACGCCAGACTACGCGCATGCAAAGGTCTTTTTCAGTGTGTTGATTGGCGACAAAAACGAATGTGAAATTGCTCTCAACCAAGCTGCAGGTTTCCTGCGTAACGGTTTGTTCAAGCGTTTACACATTCATACGGTGCCAACCCTGCATTTTTTGTTTGATAGAACGACTGAAAAAGCCGCAGACATGAACGCATTGATTGCCCGTGCTGTAGCGACGCAAGTCAAAGAAGATTGATGTGATTTGATGTGATTACGGAGAGAAAAAATAGTCGAACGGGCGAACGAATCAAAAGAAGGCCGGTTCATGGTGTTTTGCTTCTAGACAAACCAATAGGTTTATCTAGCAACGATGCTTTGCAAAAAGCCAAGTGGTTGCTCAGAGCTGAAAAAGGTGGGCATACAGGAACGTTAGATCCATTAGCAACTGGTTTGTTACCGTTGTGTTTTGGTGCGGCGACAAAGTTTAGTCAGCTGCATTTAGATGCGGACAAGCGATATGAAGCCGTGGTTGCGTTGGGTGTGAAAACAACAACAGGTGATGCGGAAGGTGATGTGCTGGAGCGGCGAGAGGTGAATGTGAGCGATGAATTGCTGCAATCTGTTTTGCAGCAATTCAGAGGTGATATTTTGCAAATCCCGCCCATGCACAGCGCTTTGAAGAAAGATGGAAAGGCCTTGTATGAGTATGCAAGAGCTGGAATTGAAGTTGAGCGCGTAGCTAGACAGGTATCTATTTTGGAGCTAACCGGCGAATTTATTGATGATGCAGCTATCAAAATTATAGTGAAGTGTAGCAAAGGAACGTACATACGAACCTTGGGCGAGGATATTGGAGAGAAGCTGGGTTGTGGTGCACATCTCAGCAAGCTGCGTCGAATTGGTACTGGTGGATTTGATGTGAGCCAGTGTGTGACTTTAGAAGCACTGGAGGCAATGACAGAAGATGAGCGATTGGCTTGTTTGCTGCCAGTTGAGTCGCTTTTAGAGGGACATACTCGCGTTACATTGGATGCTGAAAATGCGGCACGGTTTTTGAATGGTGTTCGTCGACGTGGGAATTGGTTGTCGATAAAAGAGGGTGAATCTGTGGCGGTGTTTGGTATGAACCCAGCGGTTTTACTAGGTACAGCCCAAGTAATTGCAGACGAGTTGGTCCCAGGCAGGTTGCTGAGCCCGCAGGATATTGAACAAATTTTGATTTAGGTAAATAGGAAGTTAGGAAGTAAGAACATGACACAAAAACAAATTCGCAATATCGCGATCATTGCCCACGTTGACCATGGTAAAACGACCATGGTTGACCAATTGCTGCGCCAATCCGGCACCTTTGCCGAACACGAAAAAGTCGTTGACACCGTGATGGACAACAACGCCATTGAAAAAGAACGTGGTATCACGATTTTGGCAAAAAATTGTGCCGTGACATGGGAAGGCACACATATCAACATCGTTGACACCCCAGGCCACGCGGACTTTGGTGGTGAAGTTGAGCGTGCTTTGTCTATGGTTGATGGCGTTGTGTTGTTGATCGATGCTCAAGAAGGCCCTATGCCGCAAACTCGTTTTGTGACCAAGAAGGCTTTGGCGCTTGGTTTGAAGCCAATTTTGGTTGTGAACAAAGTTGACAAGCCAGGGGCACGTCCCGACTTCGTGGTCAACGCCGCTTTTGACTTGTTTGACAAGTTGGGCGCGACTGATGAGCAGTTGGACTTCCCAGTTGTGTACGCATCCGGTATCAACGGTTGGTCGTCAATGGACGAAGGCGCGCAAGGCGAGCAGTGGGGCCCTGACATGTCAGCCCTGTTCAACACCATTTTGAGCCATGTACCAGCTCAAAAAGGCGACCCAGCAGCACCCTTGCAATTGCAAATTTCTGCACTCGATTTCTCAACTTTCGTCGGTCGTATCGGTGTTGGCCGTATCAGCCAAGGCACCATCAAGCCGATGATGGACGTGGTTGTGATGGAAGGCCCAGATGGCAAACCCGTCAAAGGTCGTGTCAACCAAGTGTTGACCTTCCAAGGTTTAGAGCGCGTGCAAGCGACTGAAGCTGGTCCAGGTGAGATCGTGTTGATCAACGGTATCGGTGAAATTGGCATTGGTGTCACGATTACCGACCCAGTAACCCCATCGCCATTGCCGATGCTCAAAGTTGATGAGCCGACATTGACGATGAATTTTTGCGTGAACACCAGCCCATTGGCTGGCCGTGAAGGCAAGTACGTCACCAGCCGTCAAATCTGGGACCGTTTGCAAAAAGAACTGCAGCACAACGTTGCTTTGCGTGTCAAAGAAACTGACGAAGAAGGTATCTTTGAAGTGATGGGCCGTGGTGAGTTGCACTTGACCATTTTGCTGGAAAACATGCGTCGTGAAGGCTACGAGTTGGCAGTTTCCAAGCCACGCGTGGTTATGAAAGAAGTCAACGGCGAAAAGCATGAGCCAATCGAGTTGGTAACTGCCGACATCGAAGAGCAACACCAAGGTGGTGTGATGCAAGCCTTGGGTGAGCGCAAGGGTGAACTGGTCAACATGGAGCCGGACGGCCGTGGTCGCGTTCGCTTGGAATACCGTATTCCCGCACGTGGTTTGATTGGTTTCACCAACGAATTCTTGAACTTGACACGTGGTTCTGGCCTGATTTCCAATATTTTCGACAGCTACGAAGCGCATAAAGGCGACATCGGTGGTCGTAAAAATGGCGTGTTGATTTCTATGGACGCTGGTGAGATTTTCACCTACGCTTTGGGTAAATTGGATGACCGCGGACGTATGTTCGTTAAGGCGAACGACCCGGTTTATGAAGGCATGATTGTGGGTATCCACAGCCGTGACAACGATTTGGTCGTCAACGCCACACGTACCAAGCAGTTGACCAACTTCCGCGTCAGCGGCAAGGAAGACGCTATCAAAATCACACCGCCGATTGACTGTACGCTCGAATACGGCGTTGAGTTTATTGAAGATGATGAGTTGGTTGAAATCACACCAAAATCAATCCGCTTACGCAAACGTCATTTGACAGAAAGCGAACGTAAACGCGCTGGCCGTTTCTAAGCGAATCTAGCTAAAATCAAAAAAGGCGGTTTGCAAGTTTTGCACACCGCCTTTTTCATTGAACAAATGAAATTACTTTTGAAATTGAAATCGATATGAAATTGAGCCATCGACAAGCTGTCATGCTGATGATTGCCTGCACCATGATGTGGTCTATCGCAGGTGTAGTTACGCGCCATCTTGAACAAGCTAAGAGTTTTGAAGTGACATTTTGGCGCAGCTTTTTCACGCTCGTGTCACTAGCAATCATTCTGCCGCTCATTCACGGCAAGAGCTTGCTGTCGAAATTCAAGCAAGGTGGTATGTATTTATGGGTATCCGGCGTGTGCTGGAGCGTGATGTTCACCGCTTTTATGACAGCGTTGACCATGACCAGTGTTGCTAATGTCTTGATTACTTTGTCATTAGGTCCAATGCTCACCGCCTTGTTTGCCCGCGTATTCATCGGTCACAAATTGCCTGCGCGTACCATCATCGCGATTGTTGTGGCTGGTTTGGGTATTGCTTACATGTATGCCGCGCAGATCGACCTCCGCGACATGAAGCAACTTGCCGGCATGCTGGTGGCGTTAGGCGTACCGATTGCCGCTGCAGTGAATTGGACGTTGGTGCAGCACTCGCAAGCGCAGGGGCATGATGTTGATTTGGTGCCAGCGGTCATGGTGGGCGCGCTGATTTCTAGTTTGGTAACTTTTCCGCTGTCGATGCCGTTTCAAGCGTCTGGGCAAGATGTCGCCTTGCTTGCCATACTGGGTTTGGTGCAGTTGGCTATTCCGTGTACCTTGGCTGTCGTGTGCGCTCGATTCCTCAAAGCACCGGAAGTGTCGTTGTTAGCGCTTTTGGAAATTATCTTTGGCATTGCACTGGCTTGGGTCGGTGCAAACGAAAAACCAGGTTTGCCGGTTTTACTTGGCGGCGGCCTGGTGCTGGGTGCGCTGGTGTTCAACGAATGGCTAGGTATGCGCGAAAGGGCTGTCAAGCTATAACGCTCATATCTGGCACAACTTCAGGCGCTATGATTCAGGCATGAATAAACAATATGGCCGAGCCGATTTAGCCCGCATTGCTGCCAAAGACATGGTCGACCGTGGTTTGACCGCTGAGTTTTCAACAGCGTCATTGAATCAACTCGCGTCTATTGACAAACCAAGCCAAGAATCAACGCCTGACATTCGAGATTTGCGCAGCTTGTTGTGGTGCTCCATCGATAATGAAGAATCGCGTGATTTAGACCAACTTACGGTTTGCGAGCGCTTACCAAACGGCGCTGTCAAAGTATTGGTGGCGATTGCCGATGTTGATGCCTTGGTCAAAAAAGGTTCACCCATTGACGATTGTGCACAACAAAATACCACCTCGGTTTATACCGCAGCGCGTATTTTTCCGATGCTGCCAGATCAGCTTTCGACGGATTTAACCTCGCTTAACGCCCATGTTGACCGCTTAGCCATGGTGACCGAGCTGGTTTTTGACGCTGAAGCTAAGATTTCATCGTCCACCATCTACCGCGCCAAAGTACACAATCAAAGCAAGTTGGCCTATGACGATATAGCTGCTTGGCTGGAGGGGAAGGGCGATATTCCCGCTGGCATCAGAGCCGTTGGTGGCATGGACGAGCAAATCCGCATTCAAGATGCTGTGTCGCAAAAACTACGCAAACGGCGTTTTGAACAAGGCGCGCTGGAGTTCAGAACGATTCAATCGCGCACGGTTTTCTCGGGCGACCAAGTGGTCGACGTCCAGCAGCAACAACCCAACCGCGCCCGTCAGTTGATTGAAGAGCTGATGCTGGCGACCAACGGCGTGACGGCACGGTTTTTAGCGTCTAAAGGCTATTCCGCGCTGTGTCGCGTGGTGCGCTCTCCTGAGCGCTGGCTCAAAATTGTAGAGGTTGCCAAAGATTACGGAGAAATCCTGCCTGTAGAACCTGATTCCAAAGCGTTGGAAGTTTTTTTAAGAAAACGTCGCGAAGCTGACCCACTGCGTTTCCCGGATTTGTCGCTGGTGGTCGTCAAGCTCATGGGCGCGGGCGAATATGCTGTGCAGTTGGCGGGAGCCGTTCCCGTCGGGCATTTTGGTTTGGCCGTGCGTGAATATTCGCATTCGACCGCGCCCAACCGCCGTTTTGCTGATTTGATTACCCAGCGCATCCTCAAAGCCGCGATTATTGGCGCGCCTGCGCCGTATTCTGATGCTGAACTTGAAGCACTGGCAAAACACTGCAACGAGCAGGGTAGCGACGCCAACAAAGTCGAACGCCAAGTGCGCAAATCTGAAGCCGCGCTGGTGCTGCAAGCACGTCTTGGCGAGGTGTTTGACGGCATTGTGACCAGCGCGTCCAGCAAAGGCGTGTGGGTGCGGGTGTTTCATCCGCCGGTTGATGGCCGCTTGTCTGGCCCAGGCGTAACACCTCGCATTGGCCAAAAAGTCAAAGCAAAGCTGACTTTGGCGGATGTAGAACGTGGTTTTATTGATTTTGAAGAAGTTAAATAGAAATTAAACAGACATTGAATAGAAGAGAGATGACAAATAACGTGCAAATTCCAGAAATTCGTTGTGAGGTCAAAGGCCACACCGGCTATATCAGCCTCAACCGCCCTAAAGCGCTGAATGCGCTCAGTTTGCCGATGATTCGGGCGTTGATGTGTCAGCTTTTGGCCTGGAAAGACGACGCTGAGGTCAAACAAGTCGCGATTCGCGGCATGAGCAAGCCAACATCAGAAGGCTTGGATGTGCCGTTTGGCAACTTCAGCGCAGGTGGCGACATTCGCTTCTTCCACCGAGCCATTCAAACCGGCAACCCTGAACTGGAAGACTTTTTTACCGAAGAATATGCGCTGAACCACTTGATTGCCAACTACCCAAAGCCGTATATCGCCTTCATGGATGGCTTGGTTTTTGGCGGCGGCATGGGCATTTCGCAAGGCGCCAGCCACCGGATCGTCACCGAGCGCACCAAAATGGCGATGCCAGAAACGGGGATTGGGCTGTTTCCAGACGTCGGTGGCGGCTATTTTTTGAGTCGTTGCCCGGGATTTGTTGGCGAGTATTTGGCGTTGACCGGCGTGCAAATCGGTGCAGATGAAGCTGTGGTCTACGGTTTGGCGGATGTCAAAGTCAGCGCTGGATCATTAGCCGCCATGTGGGAGTCGCTGGCAACGCAGCTCGTGGGTGATGTTGAAAGCATCAAAATTACTATGAATAATATAGCTGTTCAGGCAATAAATACGCCGGCTGCAGTCGAAATTATGACCATAATTGATGCCTATTTTTCACAATCTAATGTATCCCAAATACTATCTACACTTGATGCCTCAAATCAAGCTTGGGAGCAGCAAACTGCCGCTACTTTACGCACCCGCTCACCGCTGATGCTGCACGTCGTTTTAGAGCAAATCCGCTGCGGCAGACACCTCGATTTGGCGCAAAACCTGCAAATGGAGCGCGGTATGGTGCGCCATTGCTTTTACACGGCGCATCTAGGTAGATTTGGCAATGCCTCTGAAACAGTGGAAGGAATACGCGCTTTGGCAGTGGACAAAGACCATACCCCGCGCTGGAACCCTGCCCAAATCAGCGAAGTGACAAACGACATGGTTGCCCCGTTTTTCGTGAGCCCTTGGCCAGACTATGCGCATCCTTTGGCGCGTCTGACACAGAATTGACAACGCATTTGGGTTAAGTCTGATTTACACTTGCCAATATGACGACCCATTTAGAAGCTGCCGTAGCCAACACCAAGCGTGACAACGACTATTTCACGTCTACGATTGTGGGTTTGCCTTCGGAGGTAGCACTGGGCCGAGCCTATACAAAGCGCAAACTGAGCCAACATCCCACCATCACCATAGACGCCATCACCGCAGCGGTTTGGCACTCGGATGCGGCTCATGTTTTACTGAAACAACAAATTAAACAGACGCCCAAAACGCTTGGCTTGCCGTATCCAGCCGGTAACTTTGCCCGTAAGCGGTCTGAGAAATCTAGTTTTTTGGCGTTTTTGCTTGGATTTGGCTTGTGCGCTGCCTTGGGTTATCTTTATATAACGCAGCCGTGGTTGCAGCAATTGCTTGGTTTTTGATACTCAATTTTTAACATGACAGACAACCTCGCATCCCCCGCGCCGCAGCAAGACAATTTGGTCATCGACCCGTTGGGCATGAACATTGTCAACCGCATTGCGCCAGATTCCATCATGCAAGGCGACGTGTCGTTTTCTGGCGGCCTGATGGTTCAGGGTAATTTGGCGGGAGCTGGGCTGGTGATGGGGCGTTTGGTGGTGTGGCATGGCGCGCAGGTGCAGGGGCACTTTCGGGTGATGGGCGATTTGTACGTGTTTGGCCGCATTGGTGCGGTGGATGCGAATGCGAACGAAACAGTGATTGAATGCATGGGCACGGCTTATATTGCCAGCACGGCGGCTACGACCGGCACGATTACCGCGCAAAGGCTGCGTTTGTACGAAGGCGCAGATTTGCAAGGCCCGTTCAAAACTATTAAGAACATGCAGTCTTTGCCTGAACTAGACAAAACTGCGTAACAATATCCAATAGCAATGTTAGTTTGTGTGACAGTCGCATAAGGAAATACGCATGATCAATTATCCAAACAACCATCAAACAAATGACCAGCCTGGCATGACAGCGCTGGGTCAAGCCATGCCAGACGTGTTGAAAACACCAGTTCTAACGCAAATAGAAACATTGGAGGTGGATGAGGAAAATGAGAGCAGCGGTGTAGCTGGCGACGCGGTTAAAGCCGGTAAGCTGAGCATGATTGAAGAAGGCATTACCTTCACGGGTAACGCTGCATTGCAGGGCACATGCACCATTGCGGGACAAATTGTGGGTAATTTGAAAGAGCAGGCCGGTGCGACATCACAAATCGTCATCACTGAAACTGGCTCGGTCAAAGGCGATATTTTTTCTCGCAAAGTATCCGTCATGGGCACCTGCAGCGGCACGATTGACGCCAGCGGCGGCAGCGTCGATTTGCATGCCAAGTCGGTGGTCAACGGGCACATTCGCTATGGCCAACTGCAAGTCAATGGCGCAGATTTGAATGCCACGCTTGAACGTGTTGCGAAAGCCGCTTCTTAAACGCTAACGTTGCGTCAAAAAGCGGTGATTACGACTGAAGAGTTGAGGGTGGAAGCGCTAGCCGCATCTGCCAAACGTGGCGTGTGGGTGGCTAGGCGGCGTATTTTTCGACGCTGGTTGGGTTGGCTCCTTTGGAGCTATGTGTTACCCGCTATTGGCTTGATCGCCGTTGTGGTGGCTATTGCAGGTTTCACATTTTGGCAATATATGGGGAATGATGCTGCATATGCCTCTGCGCAAAAGTGGGTGCAACATGAGTTTGGCAGCTTCCAAACGGCTGCAAAAAGCCCTATCAACGCCAATAGCAATAGCAATAGCACCAATATCGCCAATGGCCTGAACAACCAACCGCCTAGTAGACCAGACAATACAAGCATGATCCCGCTCACTGACGAAGCCACGCCCGATTTGCAGATAGACCACCATTTAACGATTAAAAATAGCCCGTAATCGGCACCCCTTGATTCAAAAGCAACATCTACAATACCTAAAAGGACAACAACCATGAGCACAGACAACGCCACAGCCCGCCTCGTACCCGCAGACCGCCTCAAAGCCATCAGCAGCTTGATAGGTGAGGGCGCGGTGTTTGACGGTGGCTTTCAAAGCAGCAAAGACTTAGGCATCAAAGTTGACGGCAAGCTGATTGGCAACATCGTTTTTGAGCAAGGCGGCGCAGTGCACATTGGCCCGACGGGCGTGGTGGAAAACACCTCGATTGAGGCAGACTACGTCTTCATCGAAGGCAAAGTCAAAGGCAGCATTGTGGCGCGTAAATCGCTAGAAATCACCGGCTCTGCTACTGTGATCGGCGACGCATCTTACGACGCTCTGGTCGATATCCACCCGCGTGCGCGTATTCGCGGAAAGTTGGAATACCGTGGTGATGTGGATGCGGTTAACTGATTTTTAGATGCCAAATATGCCTCTAGCCGGCGTATTTATTGCCTGAATAGCTATTTAAATAGTAGCAAAAGAGCTACCCCGTCGCTACGCGCCACCCCTTCAAATTGAAGGGGAATTTTCTGCCTTTGGTATTCGTTCCCCTTCTTTAGAAGGGGTGGCGCGTAGCGACGGGGTAGCTGAATCCCTACTTATTCCGCGTCTTCATCGCCCGCTCAACCTCGCGTTTGCCTTCGCGGTCTTTGATGGTGTCGCGTTTGTCGTGCTCGGCTTTGCCTTTGGCGAGCGCAATTTCGCACTTCACTTTGCCGCCTTTCCAGTGCAAATTCAGCGGCACCAGCGTGTAGCCTTTTTGTTCGGCTTTGACGATGAGTTTGTCAATTTGCTCACGGTGCAGCAGCAGTTTTTTGGTGCGAATATTGTCGGGGTTAACATGGGTCGACGCTGTATGCATCGGGTTAATCTGACAGCCGATCAGAAACAACTCACTGTTGCGAATCACCACATAGCCGTCGGTCAGCTGCACTTTACCTTCGCGCAGTGATTTCACCTCCCAGCCTTCCAGCACCATGCCGCACTCAAAGCGTTCTTCAAAAAAATAGTTGTAGGCGGCTTTTTTGTTGTCAGCAATGCGGGTTTGGACAGGTTTTGCGTCCTTGACCTTGCCAGCTTGCGGCTTTGGCTTGGTTGGCGGTGAAACAGGGGAAGAAGATTTGGCCATAAAGGACTAATAACGATAGGAAGCTATAAAAGACGATAAATACTTGCAATAATCTAGCGATATATATTGAGTGAATTTCAATAAATTCAAAGCCCATTTTCCATGAAATCCGTCCATAAGTCCGTCCTCATCTGGTACAGCGCTGAAGAAATGTTCAATTTAGTCACCGATGTGGATAAATATTCGCAGTTTTTGCCGTGGTGCGACCATGCCAGAGTCATCACCGCTACGCCCGAAGGTATGCAAGCTGAAATCGGCATTGCCATGGGTGGGGTCAAACAAACGTTCACAACGCAGAATAGGCATGTAGCAGGTCGGCAAGTCGCCATGAAGTTGGTCAATGGCCCGTTCTCAAAGCTAGAAGGCACATGGGATTTCACACCGGTGGGTGGCGCAGCGCAACGCGCTTGCAAAACCGAGCTGCATTTGAAATACGGCTTTGACAACGCTGTCTTAGCCACCTTGGTGGGCCCGGTTTTCGACAAAATTGCAGCCAGCATGGTCGATGCTTTTGTGAAGCGAGCGGATCAGGTGTATGGATAAATCGACGAATACATCAACCATTTCAGTCACTTTGGCGTACTCACCTGCGCCTCGGCAAGTGGTTGAAAAAGAGTTAGTTTTGCCTCTCAAAAGCAGCGTGCAAGATGCCCTGAAGTTCGCAAACTTGGCAGATTTCACAACCGACGAGCAATACACACTGGGCATTTGGGGTAAGAAAACGACTTTGAATCGTGTTTTGCAGGACTTAGATCGCTTAGAGTTGTATCGCCCTTTGAAGGTTGACCCCAAAGTGGCGCGGCGCGAGCGGTTTCAAAAGCAGGGGGCAAGGACGACGGGGTTGTTTGCAAAAACCCGCGCTGGGGGTAAAGCGGGATATTGAGCTACCCCGCCCGTTGGGCACCCCTTCAAATTGAAGGGGAATTTGGGAGTTATTCCCCTTCAATTTGAAGGGGTGGCGCAAAGCGACGGGGTAGCTGCATTTCGCTATATTTATTATAGCTACTCAGGTAATAAATACGTCGGCTAGGGTCATTTTTTCCTCTAAAATGAGGCTTCCAAACGAAGTTTATTTGCAATCAGTCGCAATGATGCCTTCGATACGTTTTGATTCCACTGTGCGCGAAGCATCATCCATAAAACCACGTTCGCCTTTGGCATTGGTTTGGGCCAGGCGCATGCCTGAATCTAAAGTCGATTTAGCTGACTTAGCCCGTCTGCAATTTTCTGCTTTGGCAGCATCAATTTTCTCTTGCTCAGCCTTTTTCTTGGCAGTTTCTTCGTCTTCAATTTTCTTCTTAGCAGCTTCTAAGTCTTTGTCTTTACTGACATTTTTGGGTTCAGATGTTGCACCGGATTTGGCTTTGTCAGCCAATTTAGTGCCATCAGCCTGCGCTTCTACGCTGGGTTTTTCGCTGACATCGGCTGCTGGCATCGCTGCCGTCATTTTTCCCGGCTGCTGCAAAACGCGTTTCGCAGGAATATTGGCTGGCGGCGGCTGGTCGCTAAAGACTTTGCGACCTGAAGCGTCTAGCCACATGTATTGCGCCATGACAGTTGCGCTGAAAACGAGGCCCAAACTGGCGATAAAGTACGGCAGTAATCTAGGCAAAGCGGTTCGAATAAATTTCATAAGGTGAAGTTTAGCCTGAACTTGGCGTTTTTGCGAACAATGCGATCGCCCGTTGTATGCGTGAAACGAAATAGGGGAGAACCCTTGTACAATACATGGCTTTGGAGCTTTCCACATGCGTCTTTTAGGTAAAGCGCTGACCTTCGACGATGTGTTGTTGGTGCCAGCTTACTCCCAGGTCCTGCCCAAGGACGTCACACTCGCCACCCAGTTCTCCCGCAACATCCGGCTCAACTTGCCGCTCGTTTCTGCCGCGATGGACACCGTCACCGAAGCCCGTTTGGCCATCGCCATCGCGCAAGAAGGCGGCATCGGCATCGTCCACAAGAATTTGACTGCCCAAGAGCAGGCCGCACAGGTCTCCAAGGTCAAGCGCTACGAATCCGGCGTGCTGCGCGACCCCGTCGTCATCACCCCCACCCACACCGTGCGCCAAGTGCTTGATTTGTCTGACCAATTGGGCATTTCTGGCTTTCCGGTCTGCGATGGCGGCAAAGTTGTCGGTATCGTCACCAGCCGCGATCTGCGCTTTGAAACCCGTTACGACGTGCCGGTCAGCCAGATCATGACGCCGCGTGACAAGCTCATCACCGTGCAAGAGTCCGACAGCACTACACCCGCAGAAGCCCGCGCTTTGCTGAACAAACACAAGTTAGAGCGTTTGCTGGTGGTGAACCGTGATTTCGTACTCAAAGGCATCATCACCGTCAAAGACATCACCAAGCAAACCAGCTTCCCCAACGCCGCACGCGACGACCATGGCCGCTTGCGCGTAGGCGCAGCCGTAGGCGTGGGCGAGGGCACAGAGGAGCGCGTTGAAGCCCTCGTCAAAGCTGGTGTGGATGCTATCGTGGTTGATACCGCCCACGGCCACAGCCACGGCGTGATCGAGCGCGTGCGCTGGGTCAAGCAGAATTATCCGCACATCGACGTCATAGGCGGCAACATCGCCACCGGCGCGGCAGCTTTGGCCTTGGTTGAGGCGGGCGCAGACGCTGTCAAGGTCGGCATCGGCCCCGGCAGCATCTGCACCACCCGCATCGTCGCAGGCGTGGGCGTGCCGCAAATCATGGCGATTGACAGTGTGGCGACCGCTTTGCGCGGCACCGGCGTGCCGTTGATTGGCGACGGCGGCATTCGCTACTCTGGCGATATTGCCAAGGCACTTGCTGCCGGCGCCTCCACCGTCATGATGGGTGGCATGTTTGCAGGCACCGAAGAAGCACCGGGCGAAATCGTGCTGTTCCAAGGGCGTAGCTACAAAAGCTACCGCGGTATGGGCAGCATTGGTGCGATGCAGCAGGGCAGCGCAGACCGCTACTTTCAAGAATCTACCACGGGCAACCCAAACGCCGACAAACTCGTCCCCGAAGGCATCGAAGGCCGCGTGCCCTACAAAGGCTCCATGGTCAGCATCGTCTACCAAATGGCCGGCGGCATACGCGCCAGCATGGGTTACTGTGGCTGCGCGACGATTGACGACATGCAAAACAAAGCCGAATTCGTAGAAATCACCACCGCCGGCATCCGCGAAAGCCATGTCCACGACGTGCAAATCACCAAAGAAGCGCCAAACTACCGCTCCGAATAATTCAATGTCCCACCAAAAAATCCTCATCCTCGATTTCGGCTCCCAAGTCACCCAGCTCATCGCCCGCCGTGTGCGTGAGGCGCACGTGTTTTGCGAAGTTCATCCTTGTGATGTGAGCGACGAGTGGGTCAAAGCCTACGCGGCGGACGGCAATCTCAAAGGCGTCATCCTGTCTGGCAGCCACGCCAGCGTGTACGAAGACGAAACCGACAAAGCGCCACAAGCCGTGTTTGAGCTGGGCGTGCCTGTTTTGGGCATTTGCTACGGCATGCAAACCATGGCGCAACAGTTGGGCGGCAAGGTGGAAGCCGGCAAAACCCGCGAATTTGGCTCCGCCCAGATCCGCGCCCGTGGCCACACCGCCTTGTTTGACGGCATTGCCGACCACACCACGGCGGACGGCCACGGCCTGCTGGACGTGTGGATGAGCCATGGCGACAAAGTCATTGAGATGCCGCCCGGCTTCAAGCTGATGGCCTCCAACGACGCCTGCCCGATCGCCGGCATGGCCGACGAAGCGCGCAAGTTCTACGCCGTGCAGTT
>JANPIC010000143.1:0-22164 GCA_031424795.1 Polaromonas sp.
CCAAAGGCATGCTAAAAACTGGCTGAACGCAGGATAGAATAAGAGCCTTGGAAGCGTGGCCGAGCGGTTGAAGGCACCGGTCTTGAAAACCGGCGACGGAGTGATCTGTTCGTGAGTTCGAATCTCACCGCTTCCGCCATACATCAAACTGGTTAACTAATTCACGTTTTCCAGTACTCTCTGGTTCAGCTTCTAGCGCTGCAATTGCTATCCATTTAATAGCATCTTCTCCCAATGAAACAGCTATTTTTCCCGCCATAGTCGGAGATAGTCTTTCCCTTGTTTTAGCTACTGCTAAAGTGCTCCGTGTTACACCCAATTTTGCACACCACTTTGAAGCATTCATGCCGTACTCTGGCTGTAATGCTTTGGTTAACAATTCCATTGTTGTTTGCATAAAAACTCCATTTATTTAGATTTCAGGCTGTCATCTTACTAACAAAATAGATTACATGCAGTAAACATTGTGTTATATTCGCTCAAAATGATTACAGGCTGTAATAAAAAAGCGGGATTGACAACATTTATGCAACTTTTTCAAAACTTGATGTTTCTGCTTCTTTCATACAACGTTCGTTGTTTGCCAAGCCGCTTTCCAAGCCTTGATTCATTAATCCCGTCCCTGACTGCTGCCTTCGTTAGCAAGTACAGCACGTACAAAAAAACAGCCAAAACGACTATTTCTGTAAGCAGCAACAAAAAAGCGTACCGCTGCACTTCCAAAACCCAAGCATCCATTTTTAACTCCTGAAGGATTAATCATGTTAATGACTGTACTTCAAGCCCTGACACTCGCCGCCATGCTGGTCGCCTCTGTCACTTGGACAATAAAACTGTATCGGGACATGAAAGCATGATGCTCGAACCCTACACCCATGCTGCACATGCCCAACGCTGCCACAAAGCAGCATTGGAAGGCTCTGTTTTATTAAATCAATACGTACAGGTCAAAAAAGGACAAATCGTCTCCTGTGCTCGTTTGATATCTGCTTGGACTGTTCCCTTTGAAGATCTTGATTGCTGGACGGTCGATACTTTTTGGCCTTATAAAGCCAGATTTACAACACCCTGCAAAAACGTTCGCCTTTGTGGCGACGAAAAATGCTCGTGCATTGCCGAGGACACGGCGAAGCGCGAGCGCTTCAGCGCCGAGCTCGCCGCGGCCGCGGCTGACCCCGAAAGCATGTGAGATGCAAGTAACACCTCACAAAAGTCTCACCCATGAGACTGCGACACTTAAAACCAAGGGTTTGCACTACCTAAATCCAAATGATCAATTTTGCAAATACAACCCAGATTTAGCAAAAAAACGGATTCCTCTCCAATTTGGTGACCTAGACCATCGCCATGATGTAGAAGAGCCTTTTTTCGTTGACTGGCTCACGATCAAGCAAACATTTGATTTTGAAATTCCAGTCATCAATGCTGGCGTTATTTTTTCAGTTGACGCACACGGTGAAGTCGAATGGCAAACACAGCGTCCTTCAAAAATTCAAGGCTCACATGACACTTCAATTCAATTACGTTCTGATGGTCACACTGTATTTTTTTCCGGCAATGTTTCTCGCTTTGGGCGTACTAATAATCTCTTCGGATACTCGTTCGCCAAGTGCTTATCTCGCGTCAATTCTGTGCTCCATCGTTTCGGTTTGCCTGCTTTCACAGCCGGTCAAAAATTTTATCGAAACGTCCGCCACGAAGACGGAACGTATTCACAGAAACTTGCTTATACAGGCGCATCGATATCACGGATTGATTTGACAAAAAACTATGAAACCGGTTCTTTGTCAAACGCTCGTGCATACCTTGAATTTCTTGCTACACAGCAAGGCAATGCACGTTTAAAAGTTGGCACACGTGTCGACGGTGAAACCGTTGATTGGGGTCGTGGCTCACGCCGCTTGTACATGAAGGTGTACATCAAATCTGCTGAATTGCGAAAGCATGACGGGTCGCCAGATTTGATTGATTATTGCGAAAAAGTCGGCATCGTCAGGTTTGAAATTACAGCCAAAGCAACACAACTCCAAGACATGGATTGCAATTATTTAGGAGGGTTCGATATGAACAAAGTAGTAGAACTATTTACAGATCGTGCAGCGGTATTAACCCGCGCCGAACACACACACGATGACATGGAAAAACTTCCAAATCACCTTCGTCGTACTGCTCGTGATTATCTATCTGGTGATGATTTAAGTATGCACCTTTCAAGAGCCACATTGTTTCGTCATCGTGCAGGACTGTTGCCATATGGCATTGATATTTCTGTTCGTCGCAACGTGATTGATTTTAAACCCAGAGTGCGAGTAATTGAGCTGAAGCCCGCCTCTGTACCTAGTTGGTATCAGCTTGATGAAAGGTTAGCAGCATGAAAGCACAAATTATCGGATTCCTTATGAAGGAAGGTATGTCTTCGAAAAGTGGAACACCAAAGCCATTTTCAATCGGTGAAATTTACGTTATGGTGCCTTTTTCTGACCGCGACGATGGCGCCAAGGGTCACATGGGTGGTAATCATAAAGTTGATGTAAATGTTATAAAAAAGATAGCGCATCTACCTTTGCCACTCCTCGTTGATTTGGATACACGCGATGTTATGCAGTGGGGAAAGCAACAACTTGAAGTTGTTGATATTCGTCCGATTGAACGCATAGCGCAAGTTCAAAAAGTAGCTTAAAAAATGTATTGCGCTGTACCTCTTGCCGTCAAATCTTGCACAAGTGTGACCACAACCATGACGGCGAACGCTTCATCGTGTGGCACTTACCAGATGTTGAACCTGATTGTTCTTCAATCAAATACAACTTGCACCATTGGACAAATGCAATTGACAACTGCAAACGAGTTTGCATTAGGTACAGCCTCCCCTTTTACTTTGACGCTTTCTGAGGGCGGTTTGATAGCTGCCGCGATTCTTTTGGCTTGGGGCTTCGGCTGGTCGTACAAGCAATTGCAAAAAGCCGTTAACGGTGGTTCGCCAGAATAGGAAAAAATTATGGATGTTGACCTTATTGTTGCAGAAATTGTAGCTGTGGTTGTTGTAGTTTCTTTAGTTGGTTTCGCCGTGATGCTAGTTCGAGCTTTACTTGCTGCTTACCGATTAATACGTCAATCGCTTTAAATTTTTGGCATTTGCACCTTTAGCCGAAACGGTGAAAACCGACATTTCAAAGGTGTTTTTTTAGGACTTTTAAAAATGAAAAATTCGAATTTAAAACTGGCTTCAGTCTTGGCTTTGACATTGGCTGCAACTGCTTCACAGGCTGCAATTGATGTATCCGGCGTGACTACTGAAATTTCAGCAACTCTCGCACCTATCGGCTTGATTGGTGCTGGCGTCTTGCTGGTCATGGTCGCCATCAAAGCCTTCAAGTGGGTGCGTGGCGCTATGTAATTTGCGGTTTGCAAACTGAAGGGCTATTTGAAAAAGTGCCCTTTGGCTTGTCAATTAATAGGTGAAAAAAAATGTATGACGTACACGGTGTTTATGTTTTGGTTGCGTTGCTTGGTGCTGCTTGGTTTATGTTTAACTAGTGCAGCAAATGCAACCGTTAAATATTGGGTCACAGGGTATCCGGCTTATTTTGGCGCTACTCCTCAGCAGGGTTGTACTGCTTATGCTAATTATTTGCTTAATTCTGGCTATCTAAATGCAACGGCAATAACCGCTTCAGAAACAACGTGTAATTACACAGTTGATACAGTCGTTACCTATGGCCAACCTGCACAGCCTGTTATCCGTTCAGAACCTATTTCTGCTGCATGTGTTACACATCCAACAACTGATTTGAATGGCACTACTTCAATCTGGTTCCGTAAAGATGTTTCGGCTGTACTTTATTTGTTTAATGGTGGCAGTGCTGTTGATGTTCCCGCGAATCAATGTATTGACAGGTGCCAAGCTGTTTTAAATACATCAAAAACTGCATCATTTGCAGCTGCAACAACCGATGGAACTAGTCTTGGTTCTATTGCATGTTCACCTGCCAATGCAGCAATCGGTTCTACTGTAACTTGTTCTGCTTTTTTTGATGAAACAACCACTCTTTGTGGAACTCCAACCACTAATACAGTCAATATTTTTCATAGTTGCCCTTCCGGTCAAAGATTAGACACGTCTAATAATTCATGCAAACTCATTCCAACTTGCACCGCACCTCAACAGCTAAACGCTCAGTTTATTTGTGAATCTCCAGCATGCCCCACTGGACAAGTTCGTGAAACAGCACTCGGTCTATGTAAACCAATTGTTTGCACTGCTCCACTGCAAAAAGTTGGAAATGAGTGTCAAATTCCATCATGTCCAACAGGTGAAACTTATGAATACACAAATGGAATTGGTTCCTGTGTCAAGAATGCTCCACTTTGTCAACTCCCTCAAACATTAGTAAATGGTATTTGTAAATCACCAACTTGCGCGACAGGAATGATGTTGCATTCTTCTGGCAGTTGCATCCCAAACCCTTTAACTAATCCAAACACATCAGCTGGTTCTGGCTCAGGTACTGGAACAGGCACAGGCACAGGAGGCGGTACTACTGGTACATCAGGCGGTGGCGGTGCTGCAACGGGCATTACTGGCTCTGGCGGTGGTGCAACGGCTGGCGGTACTACCGCTGGCGCTGGCACTGGCACATCTGGCGGTTCTGGATCTGGTGGCACAAGCACAAACACAAGTAAATCAGGAACTTGTACAACTGCGCCATGCGGCGAATGTGACCCTACTAAAGAAACTTGTGGCAACACATTCGGCGGCTCGTGTAAATCAGGTTTCAAGTGCAACGGTGATGCTATTCAATGTGCTGTGGCTCAAGCAACAAATAAAGCTGAATGTCTACTCAAATCGCTCTACGTCGAAACCCAAGACAACCTTATTTACAACGAAGGCAAAACAACCGTCGATGCTGGCACTAAAGCGCTTGGCACTACGGGCGGCATTCAAGTTCAATCAGGCGGTGCTATAACAATTGATAGCAACAATCCTTTTAGTTCTTCTTGTCCTGCTGACATGCCATTGTTCACTTATAAGAGTCAACAATACATGCTTCCCCTTGGTCAGTATTGCAATATTTTTCAAATCATGGGAAATATCATGTTGTTGTGTGCGTCCCTTATTGCTCTAAAAATCATCATGAAAGTCGAGTAAAAAATGCCGTTAATTCTTGCTCTCATTGGCGCTTTGGTTCGTGCAGTTGGTCCTCTTGTTGCCCAGGTCATGCTCTCGCTCGGTTTTTCATTCATCAGCTATACGGGAATTGATTTTGCTATTAATGAAGCCAAAGCTCGCGCCCTCGGTGCTCTTTCTGGCAACGGTGCATTGTTTCTTCAATTTGTAGGCGTTTTTCAAATCGGCACGGCTATTAACATCATTGCCAGCGCCTTTATTGCCAGAACTATTCTGCAGGGTATTGTTGGTGGCAAGCTCACAAAAATGGTCACTAAATCATGATTATCTTGAATACTGGCACGGCTGGTGCTGGTAAAACATTGTTCACGCTTTACATGATTGAAAAGCGTAGAAAAGCAGAAAATCAAGCCTTTCACGATGCATGGGTTAAAGCTGGTTCCGACGAATCAAAACCCCCAATTGTTCGTGAAGTTTACTATTTCAACATCAACATAAACAAGTCTAAGTTGCCTTGGATTAAGTTGGACAAGTTAGAGGACTGGTACACCATGCCAGCGGGGTCGATTTTCTTTTTCGACGAATGCCAAGAGGCATTTGAACCCATGGCAAACAGTGCCACACGTCCAAAGTATTACACCGAATTATCAAAGCATCGTCATCGCGGTTATGACATGTATTTTGTGACTCAGCATCCTACATTTGTCGATACTTATGTTCGTAAAAATGCCGAGGAACACAACCACTTCATGCGTCCATTTGGCGCAAAAATGGTCAACAAACATACGTGGAAAGGCGTAAAAGATTCCTGCGACAAATCACGCGCTGGCGCTATCACCGAAAAGCTCACCCACCCTAAAGAGGTCTACAGTTGGTACAAATCCAGCGAAGTACACACACATAAATTCAAGCTGCCAAACAAGGTAAAAGCAATGCTTTTGTTGCCCTTCTTGATAGCTGCTTGTGTTTACGGTGTTTACCATTATTTCGACAAAAAAATCGAGACTGCCAAAGCTGTGCCCACGCTTACAAACGGTCAACTTCCAAACGGCCAGCCAATAGGCGCTAACATGAAACACGTTTTCGACCCTGCCAGTTTTAAACCTCGCTTTGATGATGTGCCTTGGACTGCACCGCGATACGATGAGCTGACACAGCCTACTGTTGCCCCTCGTATTGTTGGCTGCATGATTTTTGCTGGTAAATGTAAATGCATGACCCAGCAGGGAACGTATCACATTGCCACGATGCCATTTTGTCGCGTGGTCGTTGAAAACGGCATTTTCCAAGACTTTGACGATGGCGGCGGCAAAGGCAAATCAGAACCTACAAAAGACCCTCTGCAAGCAAAAACTGAACCTCCCAAGCCTGCCCCTGCCCCTGCATCAGAAAAAGCCGCCTATGTTGATTCAGGCTTCAATCTTCCTATCAAAGCACCTGCAGACAAATACGCACAAAACATGAAAACCGAGCCTTCTGGTTCTATGTACGTAAAGGGCTTACCCGATTCCAAGGTTCTGCTAGGCAATCACTGACTTGATGCGCAGCATGTAGCGAAGCGGTAATGAACCCGATTCCTCGGTCGCAGCCATTCCACATAATGACATTCACGTGTACTTATTTTCGAGATAAATTAAGTTTCACCGCGTGCTTGATAAACTCTCTGATTTGTGGCGCGTACCAAAAATTTACCGTTAAACGAAGTCTTTGGTTATGCAAGGGTATCTACCAGTGAACAAGAAACGACTTTGCAACTCGATGCTTTGCATCGGGCACATGTGCATTGCATCTACCAAGAAAAGCGAAGTTCAGTAGGCCGTAGGCCACAACTGGACGTGCTTTTGTCCGTATTAAGTCCAGGTGCTATCGTCAAGGTTTACAAAATTGACAGATTCGCTCGAAGCCTCATTGATCTGCTCTCGATACTTGAACGCATAGAGGCGGCCGGTGCCAGCTTTCAAAGTCTTACCGAGCCAATTGACACTAGTACACCAGCTGGCCGAATGATGATGCACATGCTGGGCGCATTTGCAGAGTTTGAACGCTCCATCATCCGAGAGCGCTCCATGGCCGGCCAACGTGCCGCTGTTGAACGTGGCGCATTGATTGGCAGGCCGCGCGGACTAACAAAAAAGCAAGAAATTAAACTCGTTGAAATGTACAACACCCAAAAGTACACAATTGACGGCATCGCACAATACTTCGGCTGTCATCCAAGCACTGCCAAACGTGCAATTTACCGTGTCAACAAACCAACATCAAGCAGTTTGACGTAAAAAAACCGCTCTAGGCGGTGTTAAACTTGCTGAATATTAAAAAGTTCGGAAGCCACCGCTTCCGCCATATTTTTTGGACGCCATTTGCATGAAAAAAATCTTAGTTTCAATCGCAACGACTTTGATAGCTGCCACTGTGTTGGTGGCTTGTAATGGCGAAACAGGAAGTGATATTACTAGCGATAACGCAACACCTGTTTCCAAAGCAGTTTGCACAAGTCTAAACAATTGGCTAAGTGTGGGTGTGGGTATGTCATCGGCACAAGTGCAAGCTAGACTCGGTACACCCGGTACGATTGCAACAACAGGTACTACGACAACTTTTACTTATGAACGCTGTCGCTCTGGAAGCTTTCTTGTGAAAGAAGCCGTAGATGCGACCACAACAACGCCAGCTAAACCAGCCGAGTACCAAACTTTCTATTTCAGCGGGCAGGTTATTCTGAGTAGCAGTAGCGGTGTGACTAGCGTAATAACCCCAGTGCTGAAGTCAGACTTGCCAATGGCTTGCGAATGGGATATGTATAACTATCCTTTCAACTATGGTGAACCAGGTAGAGTTTGTCGTACTGCGGCCAATCCGTATTAATTCAAAAACAATTCCTGCAAATCACTCAAAAAATCAAACCCAGGCTCAGTGGGTTTGATGCTTTTGGGGGTTTGAATTAACAGGTTTTTCTCAATCGCTTGCTGCAAACCCGGCTGTAATGCGGACAAAGCCAAGCCGGTGCGCTCAAAAAACATCATCGGATCAAAACCCTCTTTCAAACGCAACGCATTGAGCATGAACTCAAACGCTAGCTCTTTGTGTTTGATGTCGTCGTCTTGCGTGACCGCATTGCCGAGCAAGGCATTTTGCATATACAACTTAGGCTCGCGGTAACGAACCTGCCGTACAACGCGGTGCGCAAAGCTGAGTTTGCTGTGTGCCCCCGCACCTAAACCCAAATAATCGCCAAACTGCCAATAGTTGAGGTTATGCCAGCATCGGTGGCCGGGTTTGGCGTAAGCGGAGACTTCGTAGCGATCCAGCCCCGCCACACCTAACAACTCGGTCAACTTATCGAGCATGGCATACGCGGTGTCCTCTTCAGGAACGACGGGGGGAAACTTGGCAAAGTAGGTGTTCGGCTCAATGGTAAGGTGGTAAATCGAGATGTGCGGTGGCGCTAGCGACAACGCGGTTTGCACATCGCGTTCTAAATCTGCGATGGTTTGACTCGGCAGCGCATACATCAGGTCTAAATTGAAGGTATCAAAAGACTGAGCTGCTTCTTCGACGGCTGCAAAGGCTTGCGCACTGTCATGCACGCGGCCTAAAGCCTTCAAATGTGCATCGTTGAAACTTTGCACGCCTATGGACAAACGCGTCACGCCCGCGGCTCTGAACGCTTTAAAGCGGTCTTTTTCAAACGTGCCAGGGTTGGCTTCTAGGGTGATTTCACAATCTGGATCAAGTTTCACCCTTGCCCGTATGTCACCCAGCAATCGGTCAATGGATACTGGCGAAAACAAACTGGGTGTGCCGCCGCCAATAAAGATGCTGTGGACGGGGCGACCCCAAATCAAGGGCAAAGAAGCATCTAAATCCGCAACTACGGCGTCGATGTAGCGCTGCTCAAGCTCTGCAGACAGCACACCTCCAGATTGAACTTCATGCGAATTGAAGTCGCAATACGGGCATTTTTTCAAACACCACGGCAGGTGAATGTACAACGACAGCGGTGGCAACGCGGCGAGTTGTAACAAGCCAGCGCGCATGTAATGGGTGATATCTTTGCTTGGTTTTATGACAGGAGCATCCTCTGTCGCCAAAACCACAGGAATAATTTTGCTCAAAGCCAGCTCTCTTGCATCAACGCCAACATACGCTTGGCGGCTTTGCCACGATGGCTGTTGGCGTTTTTGTCGGTATCGCTCAATTCAGCAAAAGTTTTACCCAAATGCGGGATATACATGACCGGATCGAAGCCAAAGCCGTTGATTCCTATAGGTTTTTCAGTAATTTCACCGACAGCGCGACCAACCGCAATCAGCGGTTCAGGGTCGTCTTTTGAGCGCACGGCGACCAAGGTGCTGACCAAGGCGGCGCGGCGATTTGGCCGGCCTTTGAGTTGCTCCAGCAGCGCTTTGACATTGTTATCGTCGCCTTTGGCATACCCAAATTGTGTAGCATAGAAGGCCGTATCTACGCCGGGTAGACCACCAAAAGCATCAACGCACAACCCTGCATCGTCGGCAATAGCGGGCAAACCTGTCGCAGCGCTGGCGTGGCGTGCTTTGGCCAAGGCATTTTCTACAAACGTGCGAAATGGCTCTTCCGCCTCGGTGACGCCCAGGCTAGATTGTGGAATCAAGGTCACTGGTAAACCCGCAAACAAGGCTTGCATCTCAGCCAATTTGCCACGGTTGTTGGAGGCTAAGACGAGTTGCATCATGGCATCACGATATCGTTATTTAATAACATTAAATTTAAGGGTCAAAATTGGCATCTAGCCGGCGTATTTATTGCCTAAGCAGCTATTATTTTTATAGTGAATTTGATGTTTTATTTGAATGCATTTTGTTGCATTTTTATCAAATCAACGATGCCGTTTTCCGCCAGTTGCAGCAGCGCATCCATCTCTTTGCGGGAAAAAGCAGCACCTTCAGCCGTGCCTTGTACCTCGATGAAATGGCCGGCACTGGTCATCACCACGTTCATGTCTGTGTCGCAAGCCGAATCTTCGGTGTATTCCAAATCCAGCAAAGGCGTGCCCTGCACGATGCCCACGGAAATGGCGGCAACGGCTTGGTGAATCGGTGATTCGGTGAGTTTGCCAGAGGCGATCAAGCCATTCACCGCGTCTTGTGCCGCCACAAATGCGCCGGTGATGCTGGCGGTGCGGGTGCCGCCGTCGGCCTGAATCACGTCGCAATCGAGGTGAATCGTGCGTTCGCCCAGCTTTTTCAGGTCAAACACGGCGCGCAAAGAGCGCCCGATGAGACGCTGAATCTCTTGCGTTCTGCCACTTTGTTTGCCGCGCGCGGCTTCGCGGTCGCTGCGAGTGTGGGTGGCGCGGGGCAGCATGCCGTATTCGGCGGTGACCCAACCTTCACCACTACCGCGCTTGTGCGGTGGCACTTTTTCTTCTACAGAAGCGTTGCACAGCACTTTGGTATTGCCAAACTCGATCAATACTGAGCCTTCGGCGTAGTTGGTGTAATTGCGGGTGATGCGGACTGGACGCAATTCGCTGGCTTGGCGGTTGCTGCTTCTAACAAAAACGGTCATGTTTGACTTTCGGGAAATTTAGAAATGAGGTGGCCTGAAACACTGAAAAGTAGGCGTGATTATCCTACCCCTTGCTGAATACGCGCGAACTACACTGGTTTTTTATGCGTTGGTTTGGTAATTCGCCAATGCGGATTGCAATTCAAACACCGATTGTGGTCTAGCCAAGGGGTCTAGCGACATGCACCATTCGACGACCTCAATCAATTTGTCAGAATAATTTGAGCCCTTGCGCACGAGCATGCCCGGCACAGGGTCGTTGGTACGCCGTTTCACCACTTCTGGCGGCGGGTAACCGATCATCATGGAATAAATGCAAGCGCCAATCGCATAAATGTCTGTCCACGGGCCTAGTTGCGTTTCACGCCTGTACATTTCTGGGGCGGCAAAACCTGGGGTGTACATGGGTTGCGTGAAGTTGCCGTCTTTGTTCAACACCTCGCGGGCTGCGCCAAAATCGATCAAAACCGCCGAATCATCGTCTGTGATAAACAAATTGGCTGGTTTGATGTCCAAATGCAGCATCTTGTTTTGATGTACTACGCGCAAACCTTGCAAAACCTCGTCAAAAACGCTTCGAATCGTGGACTCGCTGAAAGCTTTGCCCGCTTTGATTTGCCGACCCGCCATGATGAAGTCTTGCAGCGTGGCACCCTGCAAATAGTTCATCACCAAATAAACGGTTTCGTTTTGCCGGAAGAAATTGAGCACGCTCACCACGGCCGGGTGCGATATTTGCGCCAACGAGCGGCCTTCTTCAAAGAAACTCTTTAAACCTAAGCGATAAAGTGACAACTTATCGGGTAAAACTTGCGGTGCTAACTCGCCTTCAACACGCGACGCAAGCGATGCTGGCAAATATTCCTTGATCGCCACCATCTGTTTATTGGGATCAACGGCCAAATAAACCAAACTAAAGCCACCTTCTGAAACTTGACGGACAATGGTGTACCCATTCAGCACCGTATTGGCAGGAAGTGGGGCAAGTTTAGCTTTCGTCATAAAGGGAATTTTAATAATGGCAGTTTACAGCATGACTGGCTATGCAAGCACAGCAACAGCTTTGGCAAGTGGCACTTTGGGCGAAATACAACTTTCGGTAGAGATTCGATCTGTCAACAGCCGCTTTCTAGACGTTTCATTCAGATTGCCCGATGAATTGCGACAAAACGAGCCCGCGCTCAGAACCTTGATCACTGCGAACATCAAGCGCGGCAAGGTGGAAGTACGTGCTGCGCTAGAAAACTCTCTGCAGAATTTACCAACAAAGCCCTCTGTAGCGATTTTAGAGCAGCTTCAAACGATTGAAAAAGACATTCAAGCGACCCTGACAGGTGCGCGTAGTCTTAGCGTTGCTGATGTGCTGCGCTTGTCTGGCTCAGCTGGCAATGCGTTCAAAAACAACGCAGAGACCGCACAAACCCTGCAGAATTTGACGCAAACTACTGTGCATGATTTGCTTGCCTCACGCGAACGCGAGGGCGCACGGCTAACGCTGATGTTGCAGTCGCATTTAGGGCAATTACGCACCCTCGCGGCGCAAGCTGGACCACTTATTCCGATGCTGGTGGCGCAACAACGCAGCAAGTTTATGGATCGTTGGAAGGAAGCCTTGTCTCTAGGCGGTACAGAAACCGCAGAAATCAGAGCCGAAACGCATCAAATGGCTATGGATAGAGCGTTAAACGAGGCTACCGCTTTTGCGATTCGCATCGATGTTGCCGAGGAATTAACACGCTTAGCTTCGCATTTAGACGAAATTGAACGAATCCTGCAAAAAGGTGGCGAAATGGGGAAAAAGCTAGACTTTTTGATTCAAGAATTACACCGCGAAGCCAACACCTTGGGTTCAAAGTCATCGGTTTTGGAGCTCACGCGGATTTCTGTTGAGATGAAAGTGCTTATCGAACAAATGCGCGAGCAGGTGCAAAATATTGAATAAGCATTGAATAAATTGAGAATAATTAAGCGTTGCAAAAGTGCTTGGAAATAAATTCCACAATACTTCTGTAAAATTAGCTATGGATTACCCTGGTCAACTTTATGTCATCGCCGCCCCTAGTGGTGCTGGAAAATCAAGTCTAGTCAAAGCCCTGCTGGAGCTTGATTCGCACGTTCACCCCTCTATCTCACACACCACGCGCGCCCCGCGCGGCCAAGAAAAGCACGGGCGTGAGTACTATTTCATTTCTACCGATGAGTTTGACGACATGGTCAAAACCGACGCATTTGTCGAGTGGGCCAGCGTCCACGGCAGGAAGTATGGCACATCGAAAAACATCATTGAAGACCGCATTTCCAAGGGTGGTGACGTTATTTTGGAGATTGATTTTCAAGGTGCCTTGCAAATCAGAAAACTCTTCACCAATGCGGTGCTTATTTTCATTCTTCCACCGAGCTGGGAGGAGTTGCGCTCACGCTTAGAGCGTCGCGGCGAAGATACACCAGAAATCATCGATCTACGCCTAAAAAATGCGGCTTTAGAGGTGGCGCAGGCCAAAGAATTCGATTTCGTTATAATCAACGAACTGTTTGACCGTGCGCTTTTTGACCTGAAAGCCATTGTTCATGCGCAACGCCTTAAATTTGCAGCCCAACTTCGCGCCAGAGCGCCGGTGTTTGAAGCGCTGCATATTTCCTAGTTTTAACGATATTGACGTATCGACCCATTCGTCTTTTATATTTACATTTCGGAGCTACACATGGCACGTATTACTGTCGAAGATTGCTTAGTGCAAATTCCAAATCGCTTTCAATTGGTGTTGGCGGCCACTTATCGTGCACGCATGCTCAGCCAAGGTCATGCGCCCAAAATTGAGTCAAAAAATAAGCCTTGCGTGACTGCATTGCGCGAAATAGCTGAAGGCAAAGTCGGCATTGAAATGCTACGCAAAGTGCCACTTTAAACCCATCCCGACTGAGTTAACAACTCAAGCTATAAAAAAGCACCATCATTTGGTGCTTTTTTATGCCCCTTTTTTAATAAGAGCAACGCAAACCACAGCGCAAACCGCTAAAGTGTAGGCATGAGCTTAGAAACGAGCACGCCACCTCTAAAAAAACCGCATGACAAGCCGGCGCCAGGAGCAAAGTCGTCTTCAAAAACGGTACAAAAACCCCCAGCTAAAACGACGGCAAAAGCGATGGCAAACGCGGCTGCTGCCAGTTTTGCTGCCTTGACCGAAAAATTAGATTATTTAGACAAAACGGACATTGAATCCGTCCGTCAAGCCTACCGCTTTGCCGACGAATCGCATTTAGGCCAACTTCGGCAAAATGGCGAACCCTACATCACGCACCCAATTGCTGTTGCAGCACAATGCGCGACTTGGAAGCTGGATGCGCAAGCACTGATGGCAGCGCTGCTGCATGACGCTATTGAAGACTGCGGCGTTACCAAGGCGGAGTTGATTGAACGCTTCGGCTCACCCGTTGCGGAGCTGGTGGATGGTCTGACCAAACTTGAAAAGCTGCAATTCGATACAAGGGAAGAAAACCAAGCCGAATCGTTCCGAAAAATGCTGCTGGCCATGGCCAGAGATGTGCGTGTTATTTTGATCAAATTGGCTGATCGCAGCCACAATATGCGCACTTTGAGCGATATGCCGCGCAGCAAATGGGGGCGTATTTCTTCTGAAACCCTAGACATTTATGCACCCATCGCGCATCGCTTGGGTTTAAATCAAACCTATCGTGAACTGCAAGATTTAGCCTTTCGGCATTTGCAGCCTTGGCGCTACGAGGTGCTTTCTAAAGCCATCGCCAAAGCACGGAATCGCAGGCGTGACCTGATTGAAGCGGTACAAGCATCTGTTGAGACTTCGTTTGCAACGATCAACATGGACACGCAAATCTTTGGTCGCGAGAAAACGCTCTACTCCATTTACCGGAAAATGGACGAAAAACACCTCAGTTTTGCTCAGGTGACGGATATTTATGGTTTTCGCGTTGTCGTACCATCTGCCCTTGATTGCTACACCGCGCTAGGTTTGATGCATCAGCTGTACAAACCAGTTCCTGGCAAGTTCAAAGATTACATCGCCATTCCTAAAATCAACGGCTACCAGTCTTTGCATTCAACGCTTGTGGGGCCTGCTGGCGTGAATGTTGAGTTTCAAATCAGAACGCAGGCGATGGACGTGGTTGCTGAATCTGGCGTGGCTGCGCATTGGCTGTACAAAACAAACGTGCAAGACGCACAAACAGCTGACCGCATGGGTTCCAAATGGCTGCAATCGCTGCTGGATATTCATGATGAAACCCGTGATGCTGCTGAGTTTTGGGATCACGTCAAAATTGACCTTTTCCCCGATGCTGTTTACGTGTTTACGCCTAAAAACAAAATCATGTCCATGCCAAGAGGTGCCACGATGGTGGACTTTGCCTATGCCATTCACAGCAATGTGGGCGACCACGCGATTGGTGCGAAAGTCAACGGCAACCAAGTACCGCTGCGTACCGAATTGAAAAATGGCGACATCATCGAAGTCATCGCCTCTGAGAATTCGAACCCCAACCCTGGCTGGCTGGGTTTTGTAAAAACGGGCAGAGCACGCTCGAAGATTCGTCACTACCTCAAAACCATGGCACAGACCGAATCGATTGATTTGGGTGAAAAATTGTTGACACAAGCCGTGCGCGCAGAAGGTTTTCAACAACTTCCCACAGATTCACAAAGCGACACGGCCATTTGGGAGAAGCTATTGCGCTTCACAGGTAACCGTGACAAGGCCGAGCTGATGTCTGATGTGGCACTGGGCAAACGCGTTGCCAGCATCGTTGCAAAACGCTTGACGCAATTGATGACGGACAGTGGTGAAAAGATTGACGCGCTACTGATCACTAAGGAGCGTTTCTTCTCGTCTGAGCCGCTATCTCAAGGCGCAATTACCTTGGATGGCAGCGAAAACGCATCCGTTAAATTTGCAACCTGTTGCCGCCCCATTCCGGGCGATGCTATTTTGGGCTACTTGGGTCGTGGCGAAGGCCTGACCATTCACATCACCCAATGCCCAGTTGTAAAACGCTTGCAAAACAAAGATGCTGAGCGGTTTATTGTGGTTGAGTGGTCCGACGAACCTGTGCGAAGTTTTGAAGTGGGCGTTATCGCAACAGTAGCAAACGGTAAAGGCGTTTTGGCTAAAGTTGCTGTGACCTTGGCGAATTCAGAGTCAGATATTTCGCATGTTGATATGGGTTCAGAATATGCGCAAGACGCTACGGATTTACGTTTTGTCATCTCCGTGCGAGACCGCACACATTTAGATCTGGTGCTCAAAAACTTGCGCCGCACAGCGTCAGTCTTAACTGCAGAGCGAATGCTGCCTAGCGGGACAACTCAGCTTTCGGGTAATCCACGCGAATAATTTCAATATCTTGGTTTCCGCTGGGCGAAGTCAGTCGAACGATATCACCCACTTGCGCTCTTAGCAAAGCCCGCGCAATTGGCGAAACCCAAGTCACCTGTTGACGCAAATTATCCGCTTCGTCGATGCCAAGAATAGTCACCGTACGCTGCAACCCACTTTCTTCCTCATACGTCACCGTCGCGCCAAAGAAAACCTGATCACTGCCAAAATGCACACTGGGTTCGCTAATCTCGGCGATTTCCAGGCGTTTGGTCAAAAATCGAATTCGTCTATCAATCTCTCGCAAACGCCGTTTGCCATAAATATAGTCGCCATTTTCAGAGCGGTCACCATTGCTCGCTGCCCAATGCACCACCTCCACCACTTTGGGGCGCTCGTTGTCAATTAAATCCAGTAATTCAGCGCGGATCCGAGCATAACCAGCAGGCGTGATGTAGTTTTTTCCACCCACCGGCAAAGCAGGCAAACCAATATCATCGTCATCCTCAGAATCGGTTTCTTTGGTAAAGGCTTTGCTCATTTGTGAATAATTGGTGGGCCCCCCGTGAGTCGAACACGGCACCAACGGATTATGAGTCCGCTGCTCTAACCAAGCATGAGCTAGGGGCCCGAATTTGGATTAATGAAGTATCAAACCAACTTAGTATTGTAGATGCACTCGCTTCTGAATTTCTCTCTCATTTCTGATGGCTCAGTGCATTGCTGACCAATTTTGAGGTGATATCGACGATTTGGATCATGCGGTCGTAATGCATACGGGTGGGACCGATGACGGCCAAGGTGCCGACCACTTGCCCGTCCACCTCGTAAGGCGCGCTGACGACAGATAAATCCTCAATCGGCACAACATGGCTTTCACCACCAATGTAGATGCGCACGCCCTCGGCTTGGCTGGAAGTGTCTAGCAATCGCATGAGCTGCGTTTTTTGTTCAAACAGGTCAAAAGCGCGTCGAAGTTGACCCATATCGGTAGAAAAATCACTCACAGAAAGCAAATTTCGCTCGCCGGCAATGACCACCTCGTCTTGCTCTTGCATCAACACTTCAGAGCCGACTTGTACGGCGGCATTCATCAAATGGGCGATTTCGCTGCGCAATTGATCAACTTCAAGTTTGAGGCGCTCGCGCACTTGCTCTATGGCCATGCCAGCGTAATTGGCATTGAGGAAGTTGGACGCTTCTAGCAATTGCGACTGCGAAAAGTCCGCTTCAGTGAAAATCACCCGATTTTGTACATCGCCATCAGGTGCGACGATGATGACCAAGTAGCGTTTTTCAGACAATTTCAAAAATTCGATGTGTCTGAACACCGACGTGCGCCTAGGTGCAATCACCACACCAACGAACTGTGACAGGCTGGAGAGCAAATGCGCTGCATTGGTAATCACCTTCTTGGGCTGCTCTGCCGCCAAGATTTGCGGCGCAAAGGTTTCGCGCTGCGCAGTCAGCATGGTGTCCACGAATAACCTGTAGCCGCGTGTGGTCGGAATGCGGCCTGCAGAGGTGTGTGGGCTGGCAATCAGCCCCAGCTCTTCTAGGTCTGACATCACATTGCGAATGGTGGCGGGTGACAATTCAAGACCAGATGCACGTGACAGCGTACGCGAACCAATGGGCTGCCCATCGGCAATATAGCGTTCAACCAACGCTTTTAACAATAACTTGGCTCTGTCGTCTAGCATGGTGGCATTTTAGTATGATGTCGTTTAGCCAACACCACTAAATTGATGCCACATTCCCCCCCCATCTCGCAATCACGCTTTTCAAAAGTCGCCCTGATTGGCAAATTTCATGCGCCGGGCTTGGCCGCGAGCGCGGGCGTGCTGGAAGATATTGCCCAGTTTTTAACCGATTTAGGCTGCAAAGTGGTGCTGGAGCAGACCACCGCGCAGCTTTCAGGTATCACCGAATACCCGACCCTGGACGTGCAAGGCATCGGCGAACAGTGCGATTTAGGCTTGGTTGTGGGCGGTGACGGCACGATGCTGGGTATTGGCCGCCAGCTTGCGCCCTATGGCGTGCCGCTGATTGGCATCAACCAAGGGCGATTGGGATTTATCACCGACATTGCGTTGGAAGATTACCAAAGCGTGCTCAAACCCATGCTGATGGGCGAGTTTGTGGAAGACCACCGCAGCTTGATTCAAGGCAAGGTCATGCGGCAGGGGAAATGCGTGTTTGACGCGCTGGCGATGAACGACGTGGTGATTAACCGAGGCGGCACGTCTGGCATGGTGGAACTACGCGTTGACGTTGATGGCCATTTTGTGGCCAACCAGCGGGCTGACGGCTTGATCATTGCGACACCGACCGGCTCGACCGCTTACGCGCTGTCTGCTGGTGGGCCGCTGCTGCACCCGTCCATTCCAGGCTGGGTGCTGGCGCCGATTGCGCCGCACAACCTGTCAAACCGCCCCATCGTGCTGGCCAACGCGGTCGAAATCACCGTAGAAGTCGTCTCTGGCCGCGATGCAAGTGCCAATTTCGACATGCAATCTATCACTGAAATGCAGATTGGTGATTGCATCAAGGTTACAAAATCACAATATTCAGTCCGCTTTTTGCACCCCAAAGGTTGGAGCTATTTTGATACGCTGCGCAAAAAACTGCACTGGAACGAGGGGGGATCGTAATTATGTCTAGGGAATGCACATGGCTTTGAAAAGGATAGCTCTGCGTGATTTCGTCATCGTGCGCGAGCTGGAGCTTGATTTAAGCAGCGGCTTTACGGTTCTCACTGGTGAAACAGGCGCAGGAAAATCCATTTTGATTGATGCACTGCAGCTCGCTCTGGGCGCGCGTGCAGATTCTTCTTGGGTGCGCGAAGGCGCAAGCCGCGCGGAAGTGAGTGCTGAATTTGACATCCCTAGCGCACGCAAAGATTGGTTGAACTATTGGCTAAGCGAAGCTGGCTTTGATGTTGAAGACACCTTGTTATTGCGTCGCACAGTAGACACCGCCGGTAAAAGCCGCGCCTGGGTCAACGGCAGCAACGCCACGGCCACACAACTCAAAGAACTGGGTGACGAACTGGTCGATATTCACGGTCAACACGCATGGGCGACGCTAAGCCGTGCCGATGCCGTCCGTGGCCTGCTGGACGCTTATGCGGGCAACCATTGCCAACTATTAAGCATGTTTTGGACGCAATGGCGCACTGCCGTCAAAGCGCTGGAAACAGCCAACGCAGCCATGCATAACCTGCAAAACGAACGCGAGCGCGTGCTTTGGCAGATTGCAGAAGTCGGCAAACTAGCACCCGGTGCAGATGAATGGGATGAACTGAACGCACAACACAGCAAGCTGTCCAACGCCCAGTCGCTCTTGGAAGCGGCGCAAACGGCGTTTACGGCGCTGCAAGACGATGAATCCGGTTCCAACGCAGACGTGATCAGCGGTCTGGTCAAAGCCCTCAGTGCCTTAGAAGGCCGTTCACACATTGAACCTGAATTCAAAGCCTTGGCAGACGTTTTAGCGTCAACTTTGGCGCAACTTGAAGACGCCGCGCACAGCTTGAACAGCTATTTGCGCAAAACCGAGCTGGAGCCGCAGCGCTTGGCAGAGTTGGACGAACGCATGGCGCTGTGGCTATCACTGTCGCGCCGCTACAAACGCACGCCTGAAGAGCTGCCAGCCTTGCTGGCTTCGTGGAAAGAAGAGTTAACGCGCTTAGACGCTTCGACAGATTTAGCTGCATTGGAAGCAGCAGAACAAAAAGCCGCCAAAGCCTACCAAGCCGAGGCAAGCGCCATTTCTAAAAAGCGCCGTGCAGCTGCGCCAAAATTAGCCGCCGCCATCACCACTGCGATGCAAGGTTTAGGCATGCAAGGCGGTGCGTTTGAGGTGGCTTTGACCGCGCTGGATGCCCCGGCAGAAGCAGGGCTAGAAGAGGTGGGCTTTTTGGTCGCCGGCCACGCTGGCAGCACGCCGCGACCTGTGGGCAAAGTGGCTTCGGGTGGCGAATTGTCTCGCATTGCACTGGCAATTTCGGTCGTCACCAGTCAGCTGGGCACGGCGCAAACCTTGATTTTTGACGAGGTAGACGCGGGCGTGGGCGGCGCTGTGGCGGAAACCGTGGGCAGGTTGATGAAGCAACTGGGCATGGACAGGCAAGTTTTGGCCGTGACGCATTTACCGCAAGTGGCGGCGTGCGCAGACCAGCACCTGGTCGTCGCCAAACGCTTGCAGGGTCAAAATACCGAAAGCAGTGTGACTGAAGTGATGAAGGCAGACCGTGTCAACGAAATCGCCCGCATGCTGGGCGGGGCTCAGGTGACGGATGCAACGATTATGCACGCTACTGAAATGATAGCAATTCAGACAACAAATACGTCGGCTAATGCCATATTTTTACCTGAAATAACGAAAAAATCGAAAGTCTCAGCGTGAATTTAGAATTGGTTTTAATCACAGGCATGTCGGGCTCTGGCAAGTCGGTGGCCTTGCATGCTTTAGAAGACGCTGGGTTTTACTGCGTCGACAATTTACCGCCTGAACTGCTGCTGCCTTTTATCGACTTAGAACAGCAACACGGCGTGAAAAAGGTGGCGATTGCGATGGATATTCGCAGCTCAATCTCGCTGCCCATGGTGCCCAAGCTATTGTCAGCATTGAAGAATCGCAACGTCAGCTTGAAGTCTCTGTTTTTAGATGCGACCACAGACACCTTGGTGCGGCGCTTCTCAGAAACGCGCAGAAAACATCCCTTATCTAGCCAAGCCACCCAAACGGCTTCTAGCACAGACAACCAGCCGAGTATGCAACACGTGCTGATAGAAGCCATCGAGCTAGAGCGCGACATGCTTGCTGATTTGCGCGAAGGTGCGCACATCATCGACACCAGCATGATCCGCCCCGCGCAGCTCTTGGCTTATGTCAAAGACATGATTTCAGCCCCCGCCAGCGGCATAACCTTGGTTTTCGAGTCATTCGCCTTCAAACGCGGCATCCCCATGGACGCAGACTACGTCTTCGACGTCCGTATGCTGCCCAACCCGCACTACGAACCCGCTTTGCGAAACTTGACAGGGCGAGACGCTGCCGTAGTCGATTTCCTGGAAAACTTGCCAGAAGTGACGGACATGCAAGCCGATATTTCAAAATTTGTAGGCAAATGGCTGGCTGCTCTGGCGCGCGACCACCGCAGTTACGTGACCATCGCCATTGGTTGCACAGGCGGACAGCATAGATCGGTTTATTTGGTGGAGCAGTTGGCGACGGCTTTTGCCAGCGAAAATACAGGTAAATTTGTCACCTTAAAACGGCATAGAGAGTTACCGATTTAGCAATTTGCGAATGGGGGCAGGCAAACCCAGCTTTGACCATTCATTTGCCGCAACCCATCTTCCTTGAATATTCAGCTCTATAGGCTTTGTTTTTTCAGCCGCCTGCAAGCGAATCGGATGAATATGCAAATCTTTGTGCGTCAACACATGCTTAAACACGTCGTCGTCAACCAATTCTGCAACTGCACTAGCAGGAACCGCAGCGGTTAACGCTTCAAAACTCTCAAAGACGGGCAAACAATACAAACCCGCCCAAACACCTGGCGTGGGACGTTGCTCTAAATAAACTGAGTCGTCCGTCTGAGTCGCCCACAACAACCAGAGCGATTGGCTGGAGCGCTTCAAAGTTTTAGTTTTAACGGGGAAAGCTTCAGGGTTGCCCCCTTTTTTAGCCGCACACAGCTTTTCGACGGGGCACAGCAAGCAATTCGGGCTGCGGGTGGTGCACAGGGTTGCGCCTAAGTCCATGACGCCTTGGGTGTAGTGCGGCATGGCTGTCCACAAATCATCATGGGGTAAAACTTGGGTTGCGAGCTGCCACAAGGCTTTTTCATTGGCAGATTTGGCCAAATCAGCTTCAAAACCCAGCAAACGCGTCAACACCCGTTTGACGTTGCCATCCAAAATAGCCACCCGCTCGCTGAAGCACAGCGAGGCGACGGCTGCCGCAGTGGACGGACCAATGCCAGGCAGGGTTTGCAGCACTTCTGCGGCTTGGGGGAATTCGCCGCCGTGCAACGCCACCACGTCTTGCGCGCAGCGGTGCATATTGCGGGCGCGGCTGTAGTAGCCTAGGCCGCTCCACAGCGCCAGCACATCGTCCAAACTGGCG
>JANPIC010000144.1:0-15684 GCA_031424795.1 Polaromonas sp.
GCCGACGAATTTATTGACAACTGTGCTATCAAAAGATGAGCGATAACCACCCAGCATTTTCGAGCCAGCGGTGCTGGGGAAGTCTTTGGTGACAAAAATGTCTTTGTGGGCGATGGGCACACCGGTGAGCGCTGACACATCACCTGCAGCAATCCGAGCATCTGCAGCTTTGGCTTGACTCAAGCTGAATTCGTCATTGAACGCCAAATAAGCACCCAAGTTGTCTGCTGCGTGGGAGCGGTCTAAAAAATGCTGGGTGACTTCGACGGAAGAAACGTCTTTGGCACGCAAACTGGCAGCCAGTTGCGCGACGGTTAAATCATGAAGATGTGAGGAAATTGGGGACATAGTCGGACTTCAATCGCTGATTTATTTTTATTCGATGACTTTTGGCACGAGAAACAGGCCATTTTCAACCGCCGGGGCTGTTCGCTGGTTGGCTTCTCGGTTGTTGGGTTCGCTGGCAATGTCGTCGCGCAGACGCAGGGACATGGTTTGGATGGTGTCCAGCGGATGCGCCAAAGGTTCTATGCCGGTGGTGTCCACGGCGCGCATTTTTTCCACAATGTTGAAGAAATCGTTGGTTTGAACGAGCAAACGTGCGCTTTCATCGGGGCTGAGCTCAAGGCGAGCCAAATTGGCGATTCGGGCAATATCTTGGGAGTTTAAGGACATAGTGAGGGCGAGTGAAGTGGGCTAGCAGCCCAGAACAAAATTATACAAATTAGAGCGTGAAATCGGGAGTTTTCACTGCGGATACGGTATTATCCTGTGTTTAGCGGCTGGATTGTGCAGATTTGCACGATTTTGATGCTATTGCCCCATTTTGACAGTCGGATATATAAGCGGTGCTGCCTTGCGGCTGGCACGTGCTTCTGAGGAATTTTTAATTATGTTCGGATCTTTTCGTCGCTATTTTGCGACTGACTTGGCTATCGATTTAGGTACAGCCAATACACTCATTGTTGCGCGCGACAAGGGTATCGTCCTCGACGAACCTTCTGTTGTTGCCATTCGCCACGAAGGTGGCCCCCACGGCAAAAAGGTGATTCAAGCGGTTGGCCGTGAAGCCAAGGCCATGTTGGGCAAAGTCCCTGGCAATATCGAAGCCATTCGCCCGATGAAAGACGGCGTGATTGCCGACTTTGTGATCACCGAGCAGATGATCAAGCAGTTCATCAAAATGGTGCACCCGCGCAGCTTTTTCACCCCCAGCCCGCGCATCATCATCTGCGTGCCCTGCGGTTCAACCCAGGTCGAGCGCCGTGCGATCAAAGACGCGGCTGAAGCGGCTGGCGCATCGACGGTTTATTTGATTGAAGAACCGATGGCTGCGGCGATTGGTGCCGGTTTGCCCGTCTCTGAAGCCAGCGGCTCCATGGTGGTGGACATTGGCGGCGGCACGACCGAAGTTGGCGTGATTTCGCTCGGCGGCATGGTCTACAAAGGCAGTGTGCGCGTGGGTGGCGACAAGTTTGACGAAGCCATCATCAACTACATCCGCCGCAACTACGGCATGTTGATTGGTGAACCTACGGCTGAAAATATCAAAAAAACCATAGGCTCGGCCTTCCCGGGCAGCGAAGTGCGCGAAATGGAAGTCCGTGGTCGCAACTTGGCCGAAGGCGTGCCACGCAGCTTCACCATTTCCAGCAACGAAGTGCTGGAAGCGCTGACCGACCCGCTGAACAACATCGTCTCAGCAGTGAAAAATGCGTTGGAGCAAACTCCGCCTGAATTAGGTGCCGATATTGCCGAGCGCGGCATGATGCTGACCGGTGGCGGCGCGTTGTTGCGCGACTTGAACCGTTTGCTGTCTGAAGAAACCGGCTTGCCAGTTTTCGTCGCCGAAGACCCGTTGACCTGCGTGGTGCGCGGCTGCGGCATTGCTTTGGATCGCATGGATCGCTTAGGAAGCATCTTCACTTCGGAGTGATGCTTAAGATTGGTGCTTACCTAAATGCATGCGTAGGCTAGCCTTATGCCATACGGTTCGCTAGACAGAACACCACCGCCCTTTTTCAAACAAGGGCCTACATCGCTCTCGAAACTACTCTTACTAGGTGCGCTGGCGCTTTTTTTGATGGTGGCCGACAAGCGGTTTGAAGTTGGCAAAATTGTTCGCATCAGTTTGGCAACCGTGCTTAACCCTGTTGCGAACGTCGTCCTCCGGCCGGTGGCAGGCGTGCAGGATAGTTTTGAATATCTTGATACGCTCAACAGCGTTAAATTGTCTGAGCAAGAAGCCCATAAAAAACTTTTGCTGTTGTCCCAGCGTGCCAACCAAGTGGAAACACTGGCATTGGAAAACTCACGTTTGCGCCAACTGCTAAGTTTGAAAGAAACCCTGTCCACACCTGCGCAAGCTGCTGAAGTTTTGTACGATGCCATGGACCCGTATTCGCGCAAAATCATCGTCAACAGGGGCAGTGTGCATGCAGTGCAACTTGGCTCACCCGTGATTGATGAGCTAGGCGTTTTAGGACAGGTTGTACGGGTATTTCCACTGACCAGTGAAGTGGCCTTGATCATTGACCGCGAACAGACAACGCCCGTACTCAACACCCGCACAGGTGTGCGTAGTGTGGCGTATGGCAACCCTTCAGCGAACGGCGATGTGCTGGAGCTACGATTTATATCGGGTAATGCAGATGTTTTAGCGGGTGATGTGTTGACCACCAGCGGTGTGGATGGCGTTTACCCGGCAGGACTGCTGGTTGCAAAAATTGAAAAAGTGGAACGCCGCGCCGATTCTGGTTTTGCAAAAATCATTTGCACACCAAAAGCCAATGTGTTGGGTGCAAAGCATGTGATGATTTTGAATCCGCTGAGCACTGTCGACACACCAAGACCCGCTGAAAACATCCCTGCTGTACCCAGCAAACGGGGAGCTAAAAAATGATCATGCCACGCGGCCAGCAGTTGCTTCTGCCCGTCAACGCTTTCTTCATGTGGGGCAGTTTGCTTGCGGCTCTGCTGTTCACCATGCTGCCGTTCGGTCGTACGCCTTGGATGCCTGATGTCATAGCTTTGGTACTGGTGTTTTGGAGCATCCACCAGCCACACCGAATTGGCATGCTTTCAGCTTTTTTCATGGGTTTACTCGTCGATGTGCATCAATCATCCATGTTGGGGCAGCATGCTTTAGCCTACACCGTTCTGAGTTTTTTAGCTCTCACAATTCACCGCCGCTTGGTTTGGTATACCGTTTTTTCACAGGCGATCCAAATTCTGCCATTGTTTGCGCTGTCGCACGCTATTGAATTGATTGTGAGGCTCATTGCTGGCGGCGTGTTTCCTGGGTATTCGTTGGCGTTTGCACCCCTGCTTGAAGCCATGCTGTGGCCTCTTGCCAGTGTTGTCTTGTTTGCGCCGCAGAGGCGTGCACCTGACCGTGATGCGCACCGGCCACTTTAGCATCTGTCGAATGTGTGCAAAACAAGGACATAAACCAAGCCATGTCTGAATTAAGAAACGTTCAAGCTGATTTATCGCGCTTTCGCAGCCGCGTGCTGGTGGCGGGCTTGTTGGTTTGTTTCGCGTTTATTTTACTAGCCTCTAGACTTGTTTATTTGCAAATATTCAGGCATGACGACTTACTTGAGCAAGCTGACAACAACCGAATTACTGCTGTACCAGTGGTGCCGAACCGTGGATTGATTTTGGATAGAAATGGCGTTGTTGTTGCGACCAACTACTCTGCCTACACGCTAGAAATCACGCCGTCTAAGGTGGCCAATTTGGATCAGGTCATAGAAGATTTATCGCGTTTGATTGAGGTTCATCCGCGCGATAAAAAACGGCTTAAAAAACTGCTGGAAGAGTCCAAAGGCTTAGAGTCTTTGCCGCTTCGTACACGTTTGACAGATGAAGAAGTTGCAAAATTTTCTGCTCAACGTTTTCGCTTTCCTGGCGTAGAAGTCAAAGCGCGTTTGTATCGTAACTACCCCTACGGCGAAACAGCGAGCCATGTGATTGGCTACATTGGTCGCATCAACCAGACCGACAAAGAAAAGCTGGAAGAATCCGAAGACGACGGCAATTACCGTGGCACGGATTACATGGGCAAACTCGGCGTTGAGCAAAGTTTCGAGAAGAAACTGCATGGGATCACAGGGGTTGAGGATTTAGAAACGTCAGCGGGTGGACGCGCTGTACGCAAACTGGCGAGCAGCCCTGCAACACCAGGTGACACCATCATGTTGTCGATCGACATGAAGCTGCAAAAAATGATTGAAGACATGTTTGGCGACAGACGCGGTGCAGTTGTGGCGCTAGACCCCAAATCAGGTGAAGTTTTAGCCTTTGTCAGCAAACCCACGTTTGACCCGAATTTGTTTGTTGAAGGCATTGATTCTGAGAGCTGGAAAGAACTCAGTGAATCAATAGACAAACCGTTGTTAAATCGCGCTTTACGCGGCACGTATCCGCCAGGCTCCACCTACAAGCCTTTCATGGCGATGGCGGCATTGCAAAGTGGCAAGCGCTCAGCTAGCACCGTCATCAACGATGCAGGCTCATGGACCTTTGGTGGTCACACATTTCGAAGCCATGGCGACGGTGGCTTGGGCGCTGTGGACATGTACCGTAGCATCGTCAAATCAAGCAATGTGTACTACTACTCCTTAGCCAATGAGCTGGGTGTCGATGCCATGCATGACTTCATGAAACCCTTAGGCTTCGGACAACTTACTGGCATTGATGTGAATGGCGAAGTGCGTGGCGTGCTACCCAGTACTGACTGGAAGCGTAATGCCTACAAACGGACAGAACAGAAAAAATGGTACGCTGGCGAAACCATATCATTGGGCATCGGCCAAGGGTATAACAACTTTACGATGCTGCAACTTGCGCAAGCGACATCCACCTTGGCCAATGGCGGCTACAAATACAAGCCAAAGCTCGTCATAGCGACTCAAGATGCGGTCACACGTACCAAGCAGGCCGTGCCATCTGTAGCGCCTGAAAACCTTGGTTTTTTACCTGAAAACGTTGCTATTGTTCGCAATGCCATGGTCGGCGTGACAAAAGAAGGCACATCCGTGCGCTCATTCACAGGTGCTGGCTACGTCAGCGCCGGCAAAACCGGTACGGCGCAGGCTGTGGGCATAGGTAAAAACGAAAAGTATGATGCGCGTCGTATTGACGAACACCAGCGTGACCATGCTTTGTACATTGCTTTTGCACCGGCAGATGATCCCAAGATTGCTTTAGCCATCGTGGTTGAAAACGCTGGTTTTGGCTCGGACAGTGCAGCCCCCATAACGCGACGTATTTTTGACTATTGGTTGCTGAACCAATACCCCAGCTTGGAAGATATGGCATCGTTGCAGAGCGGCAAAGGCGGCGCACCGATTGGCAAACCTAGAATGGCGGCAGAAGTGCCTTTGGTGCCAACCGCGCAAACCGTCATGGATGCCCCTGCAGAAGCGCCCACTACGAACTCTGTTGTCGCCAATACGAGCAAGTTGAAATTAATTTCAAAGCCCTTAGAAATCAAAAAAAATTGATTTAAAAATAACTCTAGCCGGTATATTTATTACCCAAACAGCTATTTATTTTATAGCATATTTTTAAAGTATGCATCGTAACTGGTCTTACAAATCAGGGCGCTGACGACCACTATAAACATCACCCGTACAAAACCTGCGCCATGCTTCATCGCCAAGCGAGCGCCCCATACGCTGCCAATCACGTTGGCGATCGCCATGGGTAATGCCAAATGCCACCAGACAAAGCCTTTGGATACAAACAACAGCAAAGCCGCCAAGTTTGACGTGGTGTTGATCAACTTGGCGGAGACTGAGGCATTCAAAAAGTCATACCCCAGCCAACGCACAAAGATAAACACCAAAAAGCTACCCGTCCCTGGGCCAAAAAATCCGTCATAAAAACCAATCACCAAGCCCACCAAAGCGGTGGCCCACATTTCTAAAGTGCCGGTAAAACGCGGCTCATGTCGGTGGCCTAAATCTTTTTTAGCCAAGGTGTACAGCAGTATGCCCAACAAGATAGCGGGCAAGCTTTTGCGCAAAAAGTCTGGCGACACGACGGTGACGAGCCAAGCTCCTAAAAACGAACCTAAAAACGCCAACGCGATGCCTGGCAGCACGACACGCCAGCGAATGTCTACCCGGCTGCTGTACTGCCAGGCGGCAAACGCTGATCCCCAGACGGAAGCGCCCTTGTTCGTTCCTAGTAAAGTTGCAGGCATTGCCGTAGGGTAAACGGCAAACAAAGCAGGCACCAAAATCAAACCCCCACCTCCCACAACAGCATCTACAAAGCCTGCCATCAGCGAGGCTAGCGTTACGATAAATATGTCCATACTCAGTATTGTGCAGGCAAAAAAAAGCACCGGCGCTGCCAGTGCTTTTTGATGCCCTAGAACTTCTAAAATTTTAGTATTCAGGTGCTTTTTAAACTGTCCCCTTCCCTCCTCGTGGTAGTGGCTGCAAGTAGACCAATTGTGTTGGCACTTACCCACTAACGATGGCAATAATTTAACCGCTCCGGCAAGCTGCTCGTATTAGGAGTTTCCCGCGTTTTCATCGATTTTTTGCGCTAATCAGCCTTTTGGTCCACCTTCATCAAGCCAATTGTTTGGCTTTCGCGTCTTCGGCTATCCATTGCGCTGCTTTTTCAGCCATCATCAAGGTTGGAGAATTGGTATTGCCGCTGGTAATGCGTGGCATCACACTGGCATCAACAACACGTAAGCCAGCGATGCCATGCACTTTTAGGCGTGAATCAACAACAGCCATAGCGTCCTGCTTTAAGCCCATTTTGGCTGTGCCAACGGGGTGGAAAATGGTTGTGGCGATATCGCCGGCCAATTTTGCCAAATCTTCATCCGTTTGATATTGCACACCCGGCTTGAACTCTTCCGGCTGGTACTTTGCGAGCGCGCTTTGCGACACGATCTTGCGGGTGACCCGCAACGAATCGGCCGCGACTTGTCTATCCTCATCCGTACTGAGGTAATTTGGGGCAATGGCCGGTGCATCGGTGAACTTATTGCTCTTGATATGCACACTGCCACGGCTGGTGGGGTTCAAATTGCATACGCTGGCGGTGAAGGCTGCAAAGTTGTGCAGCGGCTCGCCAAAAGCGTCCAAACTCAGCGGTTGCACATGGTATTCGATGTTTGGATACGCTTGATCTGGTGAGCTTCGGGTAAAAGCGCCAAGCTGTGATGGTGCCATGCTCATGGGGCCCGTTTGCTTCAATAAATATTCCAACCCAATCTTGGCTTTGCCTAACAAGCTGTTTGCCTGCGTGTTGAGGCTAATGTCTTTACCGTTTGGCGATTTCACTTTGTAGACGCTGCGGATTTGCAAATGGTCTTGCAGGTTTTCACCCACGCCCGGCAAATCATGCACAACATCAACCCCTTTGTCACGCAACACAGCACCAGGCCCAATGCCTGACAGCTGCAAAATCTGTGGTGAGCCAATGCTGCCGGCGCACAAAATCACCTCGCCGCTGCATTGCGCCGTCACCAACTCAGTGCCACTCCATACCTGCACACCCGTACAGCGCTGCTGCGTGCCATCAACACCTGCTTGTGTTTCAACCACCAGCTTGGCAACTTGCGTTCCTGTCCACATCTCAAAATTCGGACGTGCATAACACGTGGGGCGTAGAAACGCTTTGGCCGTGTTCCAGCGCCAGCCATTTCTTTGATTCACTTCAAAGTAGCCCACACCTTCGTTGTTGCCACGGTTGAAATCGTCCGTAGCGGGAATGCCCGCTTGCTGCGCGGCTTCCGAGAAGGCATCCAAAATGTCCCAGCGCAGACGCTGCTTCTCAATACGCCATTCGCCACCCGCTTGGCGATGTCTTAGGATTTTTTGGTACTCTGTACCGTTTGGCGGGAGCAACTCTGATGCCACACCACGCGCTCCATGCAGAGCATCACCGCCTTTGTAGTGGTCTTCGTGCAGTTTGAAGTAGGGTAGCGTGTTTTTCCAGCTCCAGGCGTCATCACCGGTCAATTTCGCCCATTGGTCATAGTCACGCGCTTGGCCGCGCATATAAATCATGCCGTTGATGCTGCTGCTACCGCCCAACACCTTGCCGCGCGGATAGCGCAGTTCACGACCGTTCAAACCAGCGTCTGGCTCGGTCTTGTAAAGCCAATCCGTGCGCGGGTTGCCTATGCAATAGAGGTAGCCCACCGGGATGTGAATCCAGTGGTAATCGTCTTTGCGACCGGCTTCTATCAGCAAAACGCGCTTGGAGGCATTGGCACTCAGACGGTTAGCCAGCAGGCAGCCAGCCGTACCAGCGCCGATGATGATGTAATCGAAAATAGGTTCAGACATAAACTGTATTACACCCGAAAGTGATAACAGCTAACTGACGCTACTTTATAAACGACAATTAAATCGCTTATTTGGACGTAGGCATCACAAACTCAGCGCCTTTGGCAATGCTTGCCGGCCAACGCTGCATGATGGATTTTTGCTTGGTGTAGAAACGCACACCTTCTTCACCATAAGCGTGCATATCACCAAACAAGCTGCGTTTCCAACCACCAAAACCGTGCCAAGCCATGGGCACAGGAATCGGCACGTTGATGCCGACCATGCCGACTTGGATGCGGCGGCTGAACTCGCGTGCCACATTGCCGTCGCTGGTGTAGCAGCTGACGCCATTGCCAAACTCGTGCGCGTTGATCAAATCGACCGCGCTGGCAAAGTCCGGCACGCGCACGCAGCTGAGCACAGGGCCGAAAATTTCTTCTTTATAGATGCGCATGTCTGGCGTGACGTTGTCAAACAGCGTGCCACCCATCCAATAACCGTTTTCCGAACCTGCGCCCGCATCTTTACCCGTGAATTTGCGGCCATCGACCAGCAAATCAGCGCCCTGCATTTCACCTGCGGAGATGTAGCCCGTGATGCGCTCATAAGCCGCTTTGGTCACGATAGGGCCCATTTCAGCGTCCAAGTGGATGCCGTTTTTGATTTTCAGGGTTTTGGCACGAGCGGCAATCATGGGGATGATTTTGTCTGCCACATCGCCCACCAGCACGGCGACAGAAATCGCCATGCAGCGCTCGCCAGCTGAACCGTAGGCTGCGCCTATCAACGCGTCTACCGATTGCTCCAAATCCGCATCCGGCATCACCACCATGTGGTTTTTTGCACCGCCCAAAGCTTGCACGCGCTTACCGTGGTGCGCGCCGGTTTCGTAAATATAGTTGGCAATCGGCGTGGAACCGACAAAACTGACGGCTTTGACATCTGGGTGCACCAAGAGTGCATCCACCGCCTCTTTGTCGCCCTGCACGACGTTGAAAACACCATCAGGCAAGCCTGCTTGCTTGAATAGGTCAGCCATCAACAGCGAGGCGGACGGGTCAATCGGGCTTGGTTTGAGGACAAAGGTGTTGCCCGCAGCAATCGCCACCGGGAACATCCACATCGGCACCATCACCGGAAAATTGAACGGCGTGATGCCTGCGCACACGCCTAGCGGCTGGCGCAGCGTCCAGTTGTCCATGCCGGTGGAGACCTGGTCGGTGAAGTCGCCTTTCAGCAATTGCGGCATACCGCAGGCAAATTCGACAATGTCGATGCCGCGAGCGACTTCGCCTTGCGCGTCAGTAAAGACCTTGCCGTGCTCAGCGGTAATCAAATGCGCTAGTTTGTCTTTGTTCGCGTTTAGCAGCTCTAAAAACTTGAACATCACCCGGGCACGGCGCAACGGCGGTGTGTCTGACCAAGCCGGGAAAGCGGCTTGAGCGGCTGCGACTGCGGCATCGACAGCGGCGCTGTCCGCCAAAGCAACGTGACCAGTTACTGCTCCCGTAGCGGGGTTGAAAACGTCTTGACTGCGGTGTTGACCTGCGACTGGCTGGCCTGAAATGTAGTGACCGATATTAGTGATTGTGGATGAACTCATAAAAAACCTCGAAATATCAAAAATTACAAAATATAGAGCTTAAACAAGCATCTAACCGGCGTATTTATTTCCTAAATAGCTATTAAATATATAGCAGAAACACATGGGTTGCGGTGTTACTTCAGCATCCACTCGTGTGCTGGATCGTTCTTGAATACCCAAAATCGATTTGGCCCTGCCATCACATTGAGATAGTACAAGTCATAACCATGCGGCGCGGTGACGGGGTGGTAGCCGCGTGGCACCATCACGACGTCATGGTCTTCAACAGCGCAGGCTTCATCAATGCTTCTGTCGTCAGTGTATACCCTTTGGAAAGCAAAGCCTTGCGGCGGGTTAAGGCGATGGTAGTAGGTTTCTTCCAACAAGGTTTCCACCGGTGGCTGCTCGACATCATGTTTGTGCGGGGGGTAGCTGGACGAGTGGCTCGCAGGTGTCACCACCTCGACAACCAGCAGATGGTCAGCCGTTGGGTCGTCATGCGGCAAAATGTCGCAAATGTAGCGGGTGTTGGTGCCTTTGCCACGCACACTGCGACGCATGCTGGCAGGGTCGATCACACGAACCTTGCTGTGTCCTTCGTTGTCATTTTTGCCCGCAGGGGCAGTGCAAAGCGCAATTTCCGAGTCACGCTCAGCCCGAATAGTGACGGTTTTGCCTGCAGGCACATACACGGCTGCCGGTGACATATCGTCAAAAACGCTGTTCCGTGTCCCCAGATGGCTGTAGGTCTGCGCATCAACCGTCACCTCAACCGTGCCCGCCAACACCACCAAGCACAGCTCGCGGCTGTCCGTCAGCACAGTTTCAGTTTCATCCGAAAGCAAACGAACCGCACGAAAGCCAACATGCGTCCACCCTGCACGCTCAGGCGTCACATTGACAATTTCACGCCCTTGCGGGGCAGCTTTGGCAAGCAGTGGGCTGACCATATCAAGCCTCCTGATTCAAACGGTGGACAATCGCCTGCAAGGTGTCAAAACCTTTTTTAGCGTACTGATAACTAGGCGCAACTGCAGGGTCTTGTTCGGCTTCAACAACCAACCAGCCTTCGTAGCCCGCATTTTTCAGCGTTGACAAGATGGCGTCATAGTCAATCACGCCATCACCAGGCACGGTGAATGTACCATTGATAACGCCCGTCAAAAAGCTCCAGCTGTCGTTGCGCGACTGCGCAATGACTTTAGGACGCACGTCTTTGCAATGCACGTGAACGATGCGTTTGATGTGCTTTTTAAGTGGCAAGAGTGGATCCACCGCACCGCCGAAATAAGCATGACCGGTATCGTACAACAAGCCAACAGATTGCGCATCTGTCACCGCCATCAAGTGATCCACATCCTCCGGCGACTCTACGTAAGCACCCATATGGTGGTGGTAAGCCAAGGTGATGCCGTAGGTGGATTTCAAATGTGCACCAAATGCGTTCAAGCGTTTGCCATAGGCGACCCACAATGCTTCGTTCGCAAAGCGGGGGCGCTTGGACACCGGTGTATCAATCTGCCCTTGAATCGTGCCCGCACATTCACCATACACAACGACTTTCACACCGTTGTACTGCAGTTTACTCATATGTGACTTGCAACGCTCAATTTCTGCCGCAACGCTCTCAGCCTCAGTTTGTCCAGCAGGCACTTCAGCCAAGAAGCCGGAGTACCAGCCAGAAACGCACGACAAACCAAATTCATCCAATTTAGCTTTCAAGCTTGGGCCGTCTTTGGGAAACTTGTTACCAAGCTCAAAGCCAACATAGCCGATTTCTTTGCCTTCTTTCAAGGCTGTTTCCAGCAAAGTCTCGCCGCCCAAAGCGGGCAGGTCATCATTCATCCAGCTGATCGGGTTGATGCCGATGCGTACGTTCCAAGTCATGATAAAAATTCTTTCGAATACAGGTTGAATTAAAGGTTGAAAATAAATATTTTATAGACGCTGGCTTTTCTTAGCCTTTTCGTAGTTTTTGCGAGCGTCTAGCACCTGTGTCCGCTCGGAAACTTCAGGTATAGCCACCTCCCACCAGCAGCCACCATCGGCCGTGACGCGCGCGTGCGTGGTGTCAATCACAATCGCCTGCGTCGTTGTCGCTTTGCGCGCTTTGACCATCGCGGCTTTCAGTTCCGTAATATTTTTAACATGAACTGCGTGTGCTCCCATGCTTCGGGCGTGCATGGCAAAGTCGATTTGACTTGCGCTACCGCCCTCTGGCACGCAATCGTCCAGCATGTTGTTAAAGCTCGGCGTGCCTGAGGCGTTTTGCAGTCGGTTGATGCAGCCATAGCCCCGGTTATCAAGCACCACGATGATGAGTTTTTTACCCAGCAGCACTGAAGTCGCAATTTCAGAATTCATCATCATGTATGAGCCATCACCCACCATGACGATGACCTCTTGGTCGGGTCGCGCCATCTTGGCGCCCAAGGCACCCGCTATCTCATAGCCCATGCAGGAAAAGCCATATTCGACATGGTAGTTTCCGGGTGAGCTGGCACGCCACAGTTTGTGCAATTCAGCAGGCAAGGTGCCGGCGGCGCAAACCACGACATCTTTTTTACCGCTGTCGCCATGATTGTCGTTCAGAGAATCACGCACCGCGCCAATCACCTCGGCATCGTATGGCAACACATCTTTAGGTACGGCTGTGGTGAGCTCAGTCACACGACTTACCCACGCTGCCGCCAATGTTTTGGCATGCTGCGTCCACTGCGCATCAGCCTTCCAATCACGCATCGCCGCATGAAGCTGTCCCAAACCCACCTTCGCGTCAGCTACCAGCGACGTGCTATGCCATTTGGCCGCATCAAAGCTCTGCACGTTCAAACTCAACAACTTGGCTTTGGCAAACAAAGCGTGCGAACCCGTTGTGAAGTCTTGCAGGCGGGTGCCGATTGCCAACACAACATCCGCCTCTGCAGCCAACGCATTGGCTGCGGGGCCGCCATCGACACCGATGCCGCCTACATTCAAAGGATGATCCCAAGGCAGGCTACTCTTGCCACCATGCGTCTCAACGACGGGGATGCCGTGCGCCTCGGCAAAAGCGCGCAATGCTTCCCAAGCTTGGCTGTAAAGGACGCCACCACCTGCCACAATGAGTGGTTTTTTTGAAGATTTAAGCAGATGGGCTGCTTGGTCTAACTCTCTTTCATCTGCAGGTGGCCGGCGAAAACGAATTACTTCTGGTTGTAAAAAATCAACGGGGCAGTCAAACGCATGCGTTTGTACATCTTGCGGCAACGCTAAACATACGGGGCCACAATTAGCGGGGTCGGTCATGATGGCAATGGCTCTGGGCAATGCTGTCAGAATTTGTTCAGCGCGCGTGATGCGGTCAAAATAACGGGTCACAGGTCGGAACGTGTCGTTCGCACTCCAATCACCATTTTGAAAACTCTCAATCTGCTGCAACACCGGGTCAGGCGCACGCGAAGCAAAAGTATCGCCTGGCAATAGCAGAACGGGCAAACGATTCACATGTGCCACGGCTGCGGCGGTAACCAGATTCGTTGCACCAGGGCCAATGCTGGTGCTGACAGCCATGATGCGTTGGCGAAACTGCGCCTTGCTGTACGCAATCGCTGCCAAAGCCATGCCTTGCTCGTTATGTGCGCGGTAAGTAGGCAACTCCGCACGATTTTGCCAAAGTGCTTCGCCCAAACCCGCCACATTGCCGTGCCCAAAGATGGCGAATACACCACCGCAATAAGGCTCTATGGCGCCATTATTCAATTCAACACGCAGTGCTGCGAGATGGCGCACAAGCGCCTGGGTCATGGTAAGTCGTACAGTTTTCATAGCTTATTTTTTTGATGGCGAACATGCTGTTTTGGGTGACTATACAAGCGATTAAACAGCTTGATTCCGTTTGCGCCAAGCGTCAACCAAAGTTGCAAAATTGTGAGCGACCTGTTTGACAAACTCGTCATCACTGATCTCATTTTTCAACCAGCTTAAGGATGCTGTAACCCACAGGGTACGCCCAACCATAAAACCCTTCACGATTGGGTTTGTTGCCCGTGCAAAACTATCGGCCAAAACCTGCAACGGCTGGTTCAAACCCAAAATAACGGCACCCCTACAATGCGGGTCACGCTCCGCCACCAAGGCTGCCAGATCCGCCCAACCTTGCGCCTGCATGGGTGCAATCTTCCACCACTCTGGTTTGACGCCTAGGTTGTAAAAACGTTTGATAGATCGCAACACCGCCGCATCTTGCGTTCCAGCAGGCGTCAGAGCTGTAGGGCAGATGATTTCTAGCAGCAATTCGTTGCCGCTCTCACGCGTAGCCTCCCACAGCTCCAGCACTTTTTGCTCTTGCTCCAAGCGCAACTCAAACGCATCGTCCGGGTGGTAGTGAACCAAACACTTCACCACTTGTTCAGTTGGCCAGTGAATCAAGGCGCTACCGATGGAACGTGTGCCATCAAACCGCAAAGGGCGCGAACCCGGCAACTCAACAGGCCGCCCCACCCACCAACCACGACCGGTGGCACTGGCCAACGCATCTGCACCATAAGCCCCGCCATCGATCAAAACACCGGTATGTCCTTGCATCTGATGGCTGAGCTCAACTTGCTCAGCAGCCTTGACCAACAATTTCTTCAACGCAGGAATACGCGACTCGTTCGCACCCGCCTCGCGTGCTATGTCAAAAAACTGGCTTCGATGGTCAAATGCCATCACGCACAATTCGTTCCAATCAGGCCTTGCCGCTGTAACACGATGCAGGTGCGCCAATTGCTGGTCCGCATCTACTTTGGGATTACGTGAGCCACCAAACCAATGCCCTAACTCAGCCGGCGTGGGCATGGCTGCCGAGCACGCGTGGCGCGACACCACAATGGCACCACAGGCATTGGCGACTTGCGTTGATTCAGCCCAGGTTTTACCCTGCAACAAACTGGCCATCAAGCCAGATAGAAACGCATCGCCAGCACCAAGCACGTTGAGAACCTCAACATTTTCACCTTTGAAAGTAGGCGCATCGTTGATATTGGCGGGAATATCGCCCTCAATCACACAGCAACCCAGCGAGCCGCGCTTGACCACCAATGTCGCTTTGCTCAACCCACGCACAACGCGCAAACTGGCAATCAAATCATCAGCAATACCGCCTGCAATGAAGAACTCTTCATCCGTTCCCACCAGCAAATCAAACTCCGGCAACACTTCTTGCAGCTGCTTCGTGACATGGGCATCTGCCACATAGCGGTTTTCACCAGCGCCGCGTGAGGTTAAGCCCCACAGCACAGGTCGATAATCAATATCAAGCACACGAACAACGTTATGGCGTTTTGCATACGCTAAAGCCGTCATGGAAGCCTTGCGCGTCACTGGCGTAGACAGATGCGTACCTGTGATGGCTAAAGAGCGGCACGATGCAATGAAACTCTCGTCAATCAAGCTCGCGTCAACCGCCATGTCTGCACAATTTTCACGCATGAAGAGCAAAGGAAAGGTGTCCCTATCCTTCAAACCCAGCAAGACCAACCCCGTCAAACGCTCGGGGTCAACCTGCAATTGACTCGTGTCACAACCTTCTTGCTGCAATGACTCCGTCAAAAATCGACCCATTTGCTCGTTGCCCACACGCGAAATCATGGCACTTTTCAGCCCCAAGCGTGCTACACCAAAAGCAAGATTTGCCGAGCTACCGCCTAGGTACATAGACATGCTACGCGCGTCTTCAAGGCGACTGCCAAACTGCTGCGCATACAGGTCTACGGCAAGTCTGCCTAAACAAGCAATATCAATACGGCGGTTAGTGGGGAAATTAAA
>JANPIC010000145.1:0-6120 GCA_031424795.1 Polaromonas sp.
GGGAGGCCTTTGACGGCTTCGCGGCTGAGGGTGGTGTTGGTGGCGACCACGCCATCCATGTTGTGGCGGAGCAAGGTGGCGGCGATGACGTCGATTTGTGCGGCGTCCAGATCAGGGGCGATTTTGACGAAGATGGGGACGGATTTGCCGTGTTTTTTCTTCAAAACAGCGCGCTCGGCAGCAATCGCACCCAAAAGTGCGTCCAAAGCCTCATCGCTTTGCAGGGCACGCAGGTTTTTGGTGTTTGGGCTGGAGATGTTGACGGTCACGTAATCGGCATGCGGGTAGACGCCGCGCAGGCAAATCAGGTAATCGTCGGTCGCGTTTTCAATCGGCGTGGCGGCGTTTTTACCGATGTTAAGGCCCAAAAGCATGGGATTTGCTGAGTTGACGCTACGGAATTTGGCTTTTTGGACGTTGGCGAGGAAGGCGTCCAAACCTTCGTTGTTGAACCCGAGGCGGTTGATCAGCGCATTGGCCGCTGGCAGGCGGAACATGCGGGGTTTGGGGTTGCCGGGTTGCGCCAGCGGAGTAACGGTGCCGACTTCGACAAACCCAAAACCCATCGCACCCAAGCCGTCAATGGCTCGGGCGTTTTTGTCCAAACCGGCAGCCATGCCGATGCGGTTGGGGAATTTCAGGCCGGCGAGGGTGATCGGGTCATCGATTCGACCATTGCAATACGCCCAAGTCAGCGGCGTGCCCTGTGTGGCGGTCAAGCCTGCCATGGTCACTTCGTGGGCGGTTTCGGCATCTAGGCCAAATAAAAAGGGGCGGGCGAGGGCGTAGGGGAGTAAGGACATGAAATATTCGTATTGGATAATAGACGGATTGAATCTATCCATTTTCTCAGAAACTTATCGAAAGTATCAGCCCATGACACAAGACGAACTCAAAACACTGGTCGGCCAAGCCGCTTTGCAATACGTGGTGGCAGGGGAGATTGTGGGCGTGGGCACGGGGTCGACGGTGAACAAGTTCATCGACGCGCTGGCAACGATCAAAGACACCATCAAGGGTGCAGTGTCCAGCTCGGTGGCGAGTACCGAGCGGCTCAAAGCGCTGGGCATTCCGGTGTTTGATGCGAATGACGTCACCGAACTGGCCGTTTACATCGACGGCGCAGACGAAATCGACCACGCGGGTTACATGGTCAAAGGCGGCGGCGCAGCGTTGACGCGCGAGAAGATTGTGGCTGCCCTGTCCAAGCAGTTCGTCTGCATTGCCGATGAAAGCAAACTGGTCAACACGCTGGGTGCGTTCCCGCTGCCCGTGGAAGTGATACCGATGGCGACCAAGCGCGTCATGCAGCAGTTTGCCGCGATGGGCGGCGTGTGCAGCATCCGTCAAAAAGACGGTCAGCCCTTGGTGACCGACAACGGCCAGCACATTATTGATGTGTTGAATTTGAAGATTTCCGACCCGCTGGCGTTTGAGTCCATCGTGAACCAGTGGCCGGGCGTGGTGACGGTGGGTGTGTTTGCGCATCAGAAGGCGACGGTTTGTTTGTTGGGGACTTCAACGGGTGTGAAGACGTTGAGGTTTTGACTGTGAAGAACGACTATCGCTTCGCTGCGATGAAATTTTCTAAGGTGTACCCGCTTTATGTCGCAAAAGCGGAACGAAAGAATCGCACCAAAGAAGAAGTTGACAAAGTTATCTGCTGGTTGACTGGTTATAGCAAGACAGGGTTACAGGAGCAGATAAGCAAAGAAAGTGATTTCGAAGCGTTTTTTGCTGAAGCACCCGCCATTCACCCAAATAGCTCGCTGATTAAGGGCGTTATCTGCGGTGTACGTGTCGAAGAAATCGCAGATCCACTAGTGCAGAAAGTTCGATATTTAGACAAACTCATAGATGAGCTCGCCAAGGGAAAGACGCTTGAGAAGGTCTTTCGGTGACAAGCCCTTCCAGCCATGTGGTGGCTTAACCATCGCCATCAAAGCGCAACATTCAACTCCGCCGACCGATGGCAGCGGTTGACGGCGGCCTGAATCGCGACCAGCGTGCCTGAGCTGGCATTGCCTTCAGCGCAGGCGACTAGGCTGCGCTGAAAAATCGTGTCTACTTCTTTCAGATGTTGGTCTACCTGAAGCGGATCGCTTTCTTTGGCGATACGGTCGCTGAGTCCAAAAAGATGGTTCAAATCTTCAACTGATTTTTCGCGTTGCACGCGCCGCCGCCGCGCATTGATGGCTGGAACGCCCGAACCCAGAGCACCCAAGAAAGCAACGGCGATGAAGATATGGTTGGTATAGCGATCCAGAAAATCTTGATACACACCGTCAAGTAATTGAATCGTACCTAGGTGAACAGGCAGTGTCGGAACATCCCGCGCAGGCGCGGCGATGGTTAGAAGCTCTGGCACTTCGGATTGCCGTTGGTCGCGCATGGCAAACAGGGTTCGCGTCAGAATTACCGCAGAATTCGGGCTAACCTTTTCACTCGCAACAAGGCGATTTGACAGAATAATGGTAGTCGTATCTTCTTCGGGTTTCGGTGGATCGCCACCAAAAAAACCCTTCACAATTTCCCCAGTTTCCACACCTCGAATCCGCAAAGCCAACGCTGCAGCATCGTCAAAAGTAATGACCACCAATTTTTCACCCCAGGATTTACGGAGATTGTCGTTAAAAGTATCGTTAGATCGGGTGCGCCCAGCGGAAACCGAGAAAAAGGCGTCTATCTTGCCCTGATTGGCGTAGTCGGCTTGTTCACCACGCTTGAGCGGTACCAGCGTGTAATCTTGCTCCTGCAAACCCCTTTGGGACAGAATTTGCCGAAACAGAAGCTGATTCATGTCGCCCTGCCCACCGATGCCAATCCGCTTCCCACGCAGGTCGCTTAACTTGGTGATTTTTGCGCTCTTTTTTGTAAACAGCACAGGGTTGAACTTGCGCAAACTCACCAAGCTGCTGGCGCCACGACCGACGACGACGTCGGAACGGATGAGGGCCAAATCCGCCTTCCCACTGGTCAAGGCGGCAGCACTTTCTGTAGCGTTATTGGTCCATAACGGCACGAGTCGAACGCCAGAGCGCTCTTTCGCCAATGTATCGACTAGGAGTTGCACCACTTTTTGTTCATCTTGATCCGCCTGCCCAGCGGCGATGACCAGCACGACAGGTTGCAAAAACATCGCAATAGCAATGCCCGCAGCTAGGACCAAAACCAGCAATAAACATGCCGCCCAATCGACGACGATGAAGTGCAAAATGCGCTTAAATAAATTCTTCATTCGTCCTTTCAATGCAGCTGGCTATACGAGCTACCAAGCGCAGGTCAAAGTACTTGAGAATTTTAAAATCTGATCCCCGCCGGATTGTTATTTGGCTCTTGTGGTGCGGTTGCCGCTGCTGGACGTGCTGGCTTGACAGCTGGTTTTTCGGCAGCTTCTTTCTCTGCAGCTTTTTTAAACGTCAACGACGTCGCCTCTGTATTGCGGAAATTACGCGGCAAAGTTGATGATTTGGGGTAGCCTGCTGCGTCTAGGTACTTGGTCCACTCGGTTTCTTCGTAGCCTTTGAGTTGCTGTGAAGCAATGGTGGCCAGTGGCATGCTGGTGTCACCATTGAGTTTTTTGTAAGCTTCAATATCTTCATTGCTGCTGACCGTGCGCTCTGTGAAGGGCACGCCGCGCTGTGTCAGCATCAACCTTGCGTTGATGCAGGGGCCACAGTCAGCGGTGGTGTATATCGTGACGGGATAACGGCTCACCACTTGTTGCAAAGCGTAAGGAAGGGACGCGCCAGAAGCAGAGTCACCCGTCAACTTGTCGCCAGAGCCTGGCAATGGCGGAACTTCAGAGTAAGTCACTCGTCCGTTTTTATCGACGCTTTTATACACTTGCTGGGCATATAATTGGCCGATAGCCGGCGTCATTATTGTCAGTACAGCTATTAATTTTATAGCGTTTTGCAGTGGCGAAAAGCGATTTTGTAATTGACGGGGTGAAGACATCTGGTTCATGAACCGATTTTATGCCATGCCTTGGTGGCGTAGCAAGGCGTCCAGTGTGGGTTCTCTGCCACGGAAGGCTTTGAACGAGTCCATGGCTGAGCGGCTACCACCCGATTCCAAAATGGCTTCACGGTATTTGCGGCCGGTTTTGGTACCATCGGCGTCACCAGTCAAACGTGCTTCTTCAAAAGCGGCGTAGGCATCGGCGCTCAGCACTTCTGCCCATTTGTAACTGTAATAGCCTGCCGCGTAGCCGCCTGCAAAGATGTGGCTGAAGGTGTGGGCGGTGCGGCTGTAGGCGGGTGGTTGGATCAAGGCGACTTCTTGGCGGACTTGCGCCTGCAGCACCATGAAATCAGGTTTGTTTTCGGTATGAAGCAACATATCGAACAATGAAAACTCGATTTGACGCAGGGTTTGCAAGCCGCTTTGGAAGTTTTTGGCGGCGGTCATTTTGTCGAACAGCGCTTTCGGCAAAGGCTCGCCGGTATCGACGTGGGCGGTCATGTGTTTCAGCACATCCCACTCCCAACAGAAGTTTTCCATGAACTGGCTGGGTAGCTCGACAGCATCCCACTCCACACCGCTGATGCCTGAGACATCGCGTTCGTTCACGGTGGTCAGCATGTGCTGCAGGCCATGGCCGCATTCGTGGAAGAGGGTGGTCACGTCGTCGTGCGTCAGCAAAGCCGGTTTGCCGTCTACACCATCGGCAAAGTTACAAACCAAGTGCGCCACTGGCGTTTGCAGCACATCCGTGTCAGGTCGCAACCAACGGGCACGCACGTCGTCCATCCACGCGCCACCGCGTTTGCCGGTGCGGGCATTGGGGTCGAGGTAAAACTGGCCAATGAGCTTTGAAGCACGTTCAATGCGGTAAAACTTGACGCTGTCGTTCCAAACGGGTGCTTTGTCTTCCCGAATCGCCACGTCAAACAGGGTTTCGACGATTTTGAACAAACCCGCCAATACCTTGGGCGCGGTGAAATACTGTTTCACCTCTTGTTCGCTGAACGAATAACGCGCTTCTTTGAGCTTTTCACCAATGTATGGCCAATCCCACGGCTGTGGACTCGTCAGATTCAGGTGTTCAGCGGCGAAAGCGCGCATGTCGGCCAGGTCTTTTTCAGCAAACGGGCGGGCGCGCTGGCCTAAGTCACGCAAGAAGGTGATGACTTCAGCGGGCGATTTCGCCATTTTGGTGGCGATGGACGCTTCGGCGTAGTTGTTGAAGCCTAACAGCACCGCTTCTTCGTGGCGCAATGCCAAGATTTGGGCGATGTTGGCGGAGTTGTCGAATTTCTTGGCTTCTTCCACTGTAGGAAAAGTCGCTTGGTCAGACGCTTTGGTTGAATTGGCTTTGTACAAAACCTCACGCAGGGCGCTGCTGGTGGCGAATTGCATCACCGGCAGGTAGCAAGGCATTTTCAGGGTGAGTTTGTACTGGTTTTCCTTGCCATCCTTAGCTGCGGCGGCCTTGGCTGTATGCAACACGTCTTCTGGCACACCGTCTAATTCGTCAAGGTTGGCGTAATAAGCAAAAGCTTCGGTCGCATCCAAGGCGTTTTCGCTGAACTTCTGGCTCAACTCGGCCTGAATCGCTTGAATCTCTGCAAAACGTTCTTTGGCTGCGCCTTCCAGTTCAGCGCCGCTCAACACAAAGTTGCGCACCGCGTATTTATGCGCTTGCAGTTGCTCGGCGTTCAGCGTTTTGACGTCAATCGCTTTGTATTTGGCGTAAAGCTGCTCATTTGCGCCCAGTGCGGCGTAAAACTCGGTGATGACGGGGAGTGACTCGTTGTACGCAGCGCGCAACTCTGGGTTGTCCGCCACGCTGTTCAAGTGGCTTACTGCACCCCAAGCACGGCCTAGTTTCTCGGTCGCCACGTCCAAAACCTTGGAGATTTCAAGCCAGTTAGCAGGAAAACCGTCTGCTGTGACGGTATCTAGCGCCTTTTGAGCGTCTGCCAAGAGCGCGTTGATCGCAGGTGCGACGTGCTCGGGCTTGATTTGGTCAAACAGCGCCAATGAAGTCGCTGCATCGTCATTTTGGAGGAGTGGATTGGTCATAGTGGTAAATATAAGGGCAACCCATGCCGAATCAAGTCTAAAGGCTTCGACAAGCTCAGCCCGAACGGTTTGGTTGATTTTATGGAACAG
>JANPIC010000146.1:0-2496 GCA_031424795.1 Polaromonas sp.
CCTGAAAAGTAGGTTTTGTAGCGCGCTGCGTCGCGCGTCAATATCGTCCAGCCTTCTGCTTGGGCTTGGGCACCTATGAAGAAGTCTGCCAAAACTCCCGTTTTTGTGCCTTTGCTTTTGCGGTATCGCAAAAAAGCCTCGCCCGCCAAATAAGCGGCTGGGCGGGAGATGTCTTTGAGGGTGATTTTGGCTAGTTTGAGAAAGGCGTCCAGCGCGGGCATGTCGTCAAAAGCGGGAACGAGTTCGGCATAGCCAACCGCGTTGATGTACAAATTGCCTTGTTGAAGCGCTGCAAACAACTGCTCTTCTGACCACTGCCCCCAAGTCGCGTCATCTTGCACCAAGTCGATGAGGACGTTGGTGTCAACCAGGGTCATGGCTGGTTCCAATCATCCCCACGCGTCATCTGCATGATTTGCTCGGTGCTGAGTTTGCGGTTTCCCGTGCCGCGCAATGCCGCAAACGGATTGGCAGATTTAGTTGCACGTGCAGGTTTGGCTACCAAGCTGAGGTGTTTTTCTAGAGCAAGCTGCACGACGGAAGATTTGCTAACGTGCTGCGTCTCGCAGAAAACGGCAAGCTGCTTTTCAAGCGGTGCTGTCAGGCGGACAGATAACATTTTTAATCTCAAATTTGTATGACAATTTACGCATTCATTGTATGACAAATCGAAAGCCATGTCAAAGCCGGCTACCACTTCATAAGTGACTCTTAACCCACCGCACAATATCAGCCGCTCCCATCGCCCCAGCCTGCCGAGCAACTTCGCGGCCGTTGACGAACAATGCTAGCGTGGGAATGCTTCGAATGTTGAAGCGTGCGCCTAGGTTGGGCACGGCTTCGGTGTCTACTTTGACGAGGCGGATATTGGGCTCTAACTGCACCGTGGCCTGCTCGTAAGCAGGTGCCATTTGTCGGCAGGGGCCACACCACGGGGCCCAAAAATCGACCAACACGGGAATCTGGTTGCGGCTGATGTGTTTGTCAAACGCGGCTTCGTCCAAGTTGGCGGGATGGCCGTCAAACAGCGGGTGCTTGCATTGACCGCAGGTTGGCGCGCTGCCTAATTGGTCGGTGCGGACGCGGTTGGTGGTGTGGCAGTGAGGGCATACGATGTGGCGTGATTCAGTCATAACTTTAGATCAGGGTTGGCGTTTGGATTTCAAGTTTAACGCTCAAACTGTTGATACATACAGCAACCAACACGCTTGCTCAAACGTTGTAGATAGAGTTCAATCCTAAATACGCCATGACACGAACCGCACTTTCCCTCCTATTTCTGTTTTCTGGTTTTTTCAGCGCTGCCCAAGCTGCCGAGCCTGCTGTCACCAAGCAAGAAATCGCCCACCTTTTCACCACGCTTGAGGCTTCCAACTGCCAGTTCAACCGCAATGGCTCGTGGCATGACGCCAAAGAAGCAGCGGCGCATCTGAGCACGAAGTACAAATATTTGCAGAATTTGAACCTGATTCCATCCACTGAAAAGTTCATTGAGCGAGCGGCGACTGAGAGCAGTTTTAGCAGCAGGGCTTACCAAATCAAGTGTGCGGACAACGTGGTGCAAGCCAGCGCGCCGTGGTTTACGGCTGCATTGGATAAATATCGGAAAATCAATAAAAGCAAATAATACTATAAATTTAATAGCTACTTAGGCAATAAATACGCTGTCTAGATGCCTATTTACACCTATAAATTTATTTTTTCTCCGCCTTTTCAAGCAGGGCCACCATCTCGCTGAATCCGCGTGTTTTGGCAAGTTGCAGCGGGGTTTGTCCGCTTCGGTCTGTGAGTTTGAGGTTGGCTCCTGCGTCTATCAGGGCTTTCAGCGTGGCTTGGTGGCGAGCGCCGCCATTGCCCAGAACGACGGATTCTATGGCTGCCGTCCAGTGCAGGTTGTTGACATGGTCTAGCGGCGCACCGGCCTGGATGAGTTGGCGCACCACGCCGTCGTGCCCCAAGTGCGCAGCGGCTATCAAGGCTGTGCCGTCCCAGCGGCTGGTGGTTAGCTTGGCGCTGGCACCCAGCTGCAGCAGGACACGCAAGGTTTCTTCATCATCTGCGACCGAGGCGATGGTGACGGCGTCGTAACGGTCGTTTTCCAACTTGCTCAAATCTGCACCGGCTTTGACCAAGGCGCGAATAGCCTCGCGCTGTTTCGCAAACGCAGCCACATGCAAAGGCGTGCGACCGTAGCTGTCGGTGGCGTTGACGGTAGCAGCCGTTATACCCAAACGCTGGATCTGAGCCACATCGCCTCGTTGGGCAGCAGCATGCAAGCCAGTGTAATTGGCAATTTCAGTGGCACTGGGAGCGATTTGAGCCTGCGCAGAAAGGCTCAAAAACATGCCGATAGCACAAACTAAAGTACCAAAAAGATGCAAAAATGACGCGCCAACCCTTACTTTAAGTAACATATCGTATCCTTTTGAATGAATTCACTTAGAATGTCTCTAGGCTCAAAAGTTCAGCTAATCATGAGTTTGCAAGGTATAACAA
>JANPIC010000147.1:0-2097 GCA_031424795.1 Polaromonas sp.
CCCGTATTACGTGCGTAAGCAGCTATTTATTTAATAGCGTCTTCATATTTTGATTGCGATGAAAAATAACAATCTTTTTGCGGCCTTGCGCGCAGCTTTCCCCGCCGACCTTGACACCGTGGCGGTCGAAACCGACAAGGACCTGAATTACTCCTGGCGCGATCTGGACCGCGCCACCGCGATGCTGGCGAACCTGCTCGCATCGCTTAATCTTCCCGCCGGCGCGCGGGTTGCCGTGCAGGTTGAAAAGTCGGTCGAAGCGATGATGCTGTACCTGGCCACGCTGCGCGCCGGCCATGTTTTCCTGCCGCTCAACACCGCCTACCAAAGCGCCGAGATTGAATACTTCATCGGCAACGCCGAGCCGTCCGTCGTCGTCTGCAGCCCCGCCAACTTCGGCTGGGTCAGCAAAATCGCCTTCAAAGCGGGGACGCAAAATGTGTTCACGCTGGGGGATGACCGCACTGGCTCGCTGTTAGACCGCGCCGCCCATTGCAGCGACCAGCACACGCCAGCCGTTTGCAAACCTGACGATTTGGCCGCCATTTTGTACACCAGCGGCACCACCGGCCGCAGCAAGGGCGCGATGCTGTCGCATAACAACCTGCTGTCCAATGCGCAGGTTTTGAAGGACTACTGGGGTTGGCAGCCAAATGACGTGCTTATCCACGCCTTGCCGATCTTCCACGTCCACGGCCTGTTTGTGGCGCTGCATGGCGCGTTGCTCAACGGCAGCAAGATGATCTGGCTGTCCAAATTCGACCCCAAAATCGTGGTGCAAAAACTGCCCGAAGCCACGGTTTTCATGGGCGTGCCCACGCTGTACGTGAGATTGTTGGCTGAGGCTGGCCTTACAAAAAATGCGGTGCGCAACATGCGCCTCTTTGTCGCCGGCTCCGCGCCGCTGCTGCTGGAAACCTTCAATGTGTGGCAAGAGCGTACCGGCCACACCATCTTGGAGCGCTACGGCATGAGCGAGACGGCGATGCTCACCTCCAACCCGTATTCACCCAAGGACGGCGAACGTAGAGGCGGAACGGTCGGCTTTCCGCTCCCCGGCGTGAACCTGCGTGTGCAAGATGACGAAGGTGCAACCCTGCCAGTGGGCGAGATAGGCGGCATCCAAGTCAAAGGCCCCAACATCTTCAAAGGCTACTGGCGCATGCCTGAAAAAACGGCTGAAGAGTTCACCTCAGACGGCTATTTCAAAACCGGCGACGTCGGCAAAATCGACGAGCGTGGCTACGTCACCATCGTCGGCCGCAGCAAAGACCTCATCATCAGCGGCGGCTACAACGTCTACCCCGCAGAGATTGAAGGCTACATCAACGACATGCCCGGCGTAGCCGAGAGCGCCGTCATCGGCGTGCCGCACCCAGATTTTGGCGAAGTAGGGGTCGTTGCGTTGATTTTGAAACCCGGTGCGAGTTTGACCGCTGAGGCTGTTTTGGCGGATTTGAAGGCAAAATTAGCCAACTTCAAAATCCCAAAACGCTGCTTTGTGCTGCAAGAGCTGCCGCGAAATACGATGGGGAAAGTGCAGAAGAACCTGCTGCGGGAGCAATATAAGGGTTTGTTTGCGTAACCCAGTCCGTTCGGATTGAGTTTATCTACCCGTTCGGACTGAGCCCTTCGACGGGCTCAGGATAGGCTTTGTCGAAGTCTTTTTGCTATAAATAATATAGCTGATTAGGCAATAAATACGCCGGCTAGGTGCTTAAATGACATGTCTTAGCGGCACTGTGGATACAGGGCATCACTTTGTATCCATTGCCAAGCCGCGCAGACCCGCGTGCTGAGCGGCGGCCGCGACAAGGCCGGTTGACCTCGATTCTTCGACAAATTGGCGTAGGAACGGCATGCCCAGCTCTCTACCTTTGGGGATGGCAATTGAAACTTGCTCAACGCCATACCGACCGTCAAGAACACGGGATCCCGGCAATTTGTCGGACATGTCGAAGAGGTTCCCCTTGTTTGTTGCGAAGACGTCGATCTGTCCAGAGGCAAGCATGGTCACCCCGGCTGCAATCGACGGCGCACGGGTCAGAACGGCGTGCTTGAGTTCTTTGGCGAACTTGGCCTCCGATGTGCTGCCCA
>JANPIC010000148.1:0-4978 GCA_031424795.1 Polaromonas sp.
TTTGATTAAACTGAGAGAGGCAAATCTCAACGCAGCACCTTGGCTGCTCAACGTGAATGTGCCCAATATGCCATTTGACCAGCTCAAAGCGACCAAAGTATGCCGCTTGGGTGCTCGACATGCGGCTGAAAAAGTGATTACACAAACAACGCCACATGGCCGCACCATGTATTGGATAGGTGGGGCGGGCCCTGCGAAGGATGATTCTGAAGGGACGGATTTCCACGCCACTATTCTCGGGCATGTGGCGTTGACGCCGCTGAAAACGGATTTAACCAACCACGAAGCTTTGGCTGCTTGGGCACAGCAGACAGTCCAATTTGTGAAGCCATGAACGGCAAGCCCATTTCAAAACCACTCGTAAAGCCCAGCTTTCCGGCAAAAATGGATTTGTCGGTAGGTCAAGGCGTGAAAACGCATGTGTCCGGACCCGTGGCGCAAAGACTTCAGGTCGTTAAGCCCAGCACGGTTGGCAAGCCCGTACAAATTGCGCCAGCTATGCATCAGGGTCTGGGTATGGATTCCAGTACTTTTCGCGCACGCATGGTGAGCAAATTAGCCAGCCACGGCATTACCGACCCACGTGTTTTGAACGCCATGCAGACCACGCACAGGCACAGTTTTGTAGACACCGCATTGGCCAACCAAGCCTATGAGGACACCAGTTTGCCGATAGGTTGGGGGCAAACGATATCAAAGCCCAATGTGGTGGCACGCATGATTGAGCTTTTGTTTGAGGGTAAAACGGGTCCCTTGGGACGAATTTTAGAAATTGGCACAGGTTGCGGCTACCAAGCCGCCGTGCTCAGCCATATCGCGCAAGAGGTCTACAGTATTGAGCGTGTGGCGGGTTTGTACGAAAAAGCACGTGAGAATTTCAGGCCCTTTCGTATCAAAAACACGCATTTGCTGTTTGGTGACGGCATGCTGGGTTTCCCCAAAGGTGCGCCCTACACTGGCATCATCGCTGCGGCTGGGGGCGATGCCATTCCACAGGCTTGGGTCGACCAACTGGCGATGGGCGGGCGGATTGTTGCGCCTGTTACAAATAAGGTGGCTGGAGAGCAATCTTTGGTCGTCATTGATAAAACTGAGGCTGGATTGAAGCGTACAGTGTTGGAACTGGTGCAGTTTGTACCCTTAAAATCGGGTGTTATTTAAGCTTGGCTTGAACTTTATGACTCGTTTCTGAACCAAACGAGTCATTACAGCAGAAAAATTTAGTTAGGTAAAAAAGATGATTCAGATGATTCAAAAGATATCAAAGATTCAAAGTTTTGTGCAAGTCGGTGCAATGGCTTTGCTTTCTGCCGTAGCTTTGCAGTTGGCGGGCTGCTCAACGCCCATGCCTACACGTGCGCCAGTTGTCGACCGCAGCACGGGCAATGTGAATAACGTCAACAAACCAAGCGTTGATGCGCCAGCGTTTGCGCCGATTGATAGCAAGCCTTTACCGAATTTGATGAATTCTCAGCATGCTGGTAAGCCGGGTTATTACACCGTCAAGCCGGGTGACACCGTGATGCAAATTGGTCGCAACACCAACCAAAATTGGCGCGACATTGTGAAGTGGAACAATTTAGAAAGTGCCAATCAAATTGAAGTGGGTCAAGTGCTGAGGGTTGTTCCGCTGGACAGCAATGGTGTTGCCACAAAGCCGCCTGTGGTTGCTGCGCCCGCCGCACCTGCGTCAGCTGCAACGCCGCCATTGTCGCCGTTGCCACCTGCAGCATCCGCTGCCCCTGAAGACGATATTCCTTGGATGTGGCCCAGTACAGGCGCACTGATTTCTGGGTATGACGAAGTGAAAAGCAAGGGCTTGAAAATTGCGGGTAAATTGGGTGATCCGGTCTATGCATCCGCAGATGGCCGTGTGGTTTACGCAGGCTCTGGTTTGCGCGGCTATGGCAATTTGGTGATTTTGAAGCACAACGAAACCTACCTGACTGCTTACGCACACAACCAAACTTTACTGGTCAAAGAAGACCAAACCGTCCGTAAAGGTCAGCGCATTGCTGATATGGGCAACAGCGACGCGGACAAGGTGATGCTGCACTTTGAAGTACGTCGCAACGGCAAACCGGTTGATCCGGCTAAGTATTTGCCAAGTCGTTAACACCTCAAACTGCCAAGGCATAAATCATCCGCGTAAGAGTTTTTGTACCAGGTCGGCTGTTGTTGATGCCATGTATTTGCGCATCAGACGCGCACGGTAAATTTCTACCGTGCGTGGGCTGATAGCAAGCACTTTGCCAATTTCTTTGCTGGTCATGCCGTCCAGCAAGTAAGCGGCAACTTCTCGTTCTCGGGCGGTGAGTTCAGATTTGACTGGTCGCTCAGAGCTCAAATCTTCAAACGTCCATATGCCTGTTTCATGCGGTGCATCGCGGTTTAGCGCTCGGCCAGTCACATGGCACCAAAAGGTTTCACCTTTGAAGCGACCATCCACGCGCTTCATGATGCGGTTGTCCGCGTAGGTGCCGTTGCGATTCAAAATAGGGGTGATGCGTTTGCCGGTGCGTTCGAATTCATCCGCACTGGGATATAAAAGTTGAAAAGATTCTCCCACCAAGCGTTCACGAGCCGTGCCAAACATCTCGCAGGCATGTTGGTTACAGTCCACCATGGTGCGGTTGCGTGAAAGTATCAAGCCCACGGGAGCCATGTCAAATGCGAGCCGATAATCAATATCCATGGTTTTTTCAGGGTTGAGACCTAGGGTTTAATTGTACGGAAAACTACGTAGTCGAATAAGTAGTATCGTACGTGTATTCATTTCATAAGGAGAAAGCACCAGTGAACAAGATTTACCCAAGCGCAGCTGCTGCGCTTCAAGGCGTCATCAAAGACAACCAATTATTAGCTGTAGGTGGTTTTGGCCTATGCGGCATCCCAGAAGCGTTGATAGACGCTGTGGTTGCAAGCGGCGCGCAAAATCTCACGGCCATTTCTAACAATGCCGGCGTTGATGGTTTCGGCTTAGGCAAACTGCTAGAAACCCGCCAAATCAAAAAAATGATTTCCAGCTACGTGGGCGAAAACAAAGAGTTTGAGCGCCAATATTTGGCGGGCGAACTGGCTTTGGAATTCACCCCACAAGGCACGTTGGCTGAAAAACTGCGCGCGGGTGGGGCTGGTATTCCCGCTTTTTTCACCAAAACCGGTGTGGGTACGCTGGTGGCAGAGGGCAAAGAGCTGCGCGAATTTGAAGTCGATGGCGTCAAAGAAACCTTCGTGATGGAGAAGGCTTTATTTCCGGACGTGGCTTTGGTGAAAGCGCATGTGGCTGACAAAGCGGGCAATTTGCGCTTCAACTTGACCGCGCGTAATTTCAACCCTGCCGCCGCGATGGCGGGCAAGATTTGCATCGTTGAAGTCGAAAAAATCGTTGAAACAGGTGAGCTCGCACCGGATGACATCCATTTGCCAGGCATCTACGTGCACCGCATTGTGTTGAATGCGACGCCTGAAAAGCGCATTGAAAAACGAACCATCACTGAAACTAAGACAGAGAAAGCAGGAGCGTAATCATGGCTTGGACACAAGATCAAATGGCTGCACGTGCAGCGCAAGAGTTGCAAGACGGTTTTTATGTCAATTTGGGTATTGGCATTCCGACGCTGGTCGCAAACTTCGTCCCGAAAGACATTGAAGTGTGGCTGCAGTCAGAAAACGGCATGATGGGCATTGGCGCGTTTCCGACAGAAGACCAGGTTGATGCAGACTTGATCAACGCCGGCAAACAAACGGTGACCACCATCAAAGGCTCGTCCATTTTCGGCAGCCACGAAAGCTTTGCCATGATTCGCGGCGGCAAAATCAACCTCAGCATTTTGGGCGCGATGCAGGTCAGCGAGAAGGGCGATTTGGCGAACTGGATGATTCCCGGAAAGATGATCAAAGGCATGGGCGGCGCGATGGACTTGGTCGCTGGCGTCAAGCGCGTGATTGTGCTGATGGAACACGTTGCCAAAAAGAAAGACGGCACCATTGATTTGAAGATCCTGCCAAGCTGCACTTTGCCACTCACAGGTTTGGGCGTGGTTGACCGCATCATCACCGACTTGGCGGTGATGGATGTGACCGATGCTGGTTTGAAAGTGGTTGAGCTGGCTGAGGGCGTGACGCTGGAAGAGCTGCAATCTAAAACGGGCGTGAAGCTGATCTAAAAAATGGCGTAAATATGCCTGTAACCAGCGTATTTATTGCTTTTATAGCTATTAAATATATAGCATTATTTTAAACCAACTGTGTCCAAATCAAGCGCACCGCGCTTGATTTGATCGCGCTCAAGCGACTCAAACAGCGCTTTGAAATTACCTTCGCCAAAGCCTTCGTCGCCTTTGCGTTGGATGAATTCAAAAAATACCGGGCCAAGCTGGGTTTGTGAAAAGATTTGCAACAGCAGTCTAGGCACGCCGCCCTCCGTCGTGCCGTCCATCAAAATCCCGCGCGTTTGCAACTCTGCAACCGGTTGACCATGCCCGGGCAAGCGGCCATCCAGCATCTCGTAGTAGCTGTCGCTGGGCGCGGTCATCAGCGGCACGCCTGCAAGAGCCAAGCTGTCGACAGTGGCCAGCAGGTCATCGCAAATCATCGCAATGTGCTGAATGCCTTCACCGTTGAATTTCATCAAATACTCTTCAATTTGACCACCGCCTTGGCGCGATTCTTCGTTCAGCGGAATGCGAATTTTGCCGTCTGGCGCGGTCAGCGCTTTTGACGTTAAACCCGTGTATTCGCCTTTGATGTCGAAAAAACGAATCTCGCGGAAGTTGAACAACTTGGTATAGAAATCCGCCCAAAATGCCATCCGACCACGGTAGACGTTGTGCGTCAAATGGTCGATCAGCTTCAGGCCGTGCCCGAGCGGGTGTTTGTCCACACCGTCAATGAAGTCAAAATCAATGTCATAAATCGATTTGCCATCTTCATAACGGTCAATCAAATAGAGCGGCGCACCACCAATGCCTTTGAT
>JANPIC010000149.1:0-13619 GCA_031424795.1 Polaromonas sp.
TCACTCGTACTTAGGCGTCATTTTATTCAAAAACGCCTCAATCCCAATGCCCGCATTCGGGTGCCGCAAGTTGGCTACAAAATTGTCGCGCTCTAGTTTCAAGTGTTCATGCAAGCTGTTGGCCGCCGCTTCGTTGACCAGTTCTTTGCAGCTGGCCAGTGAGTTGGGGGCTCTGGCGTTCAGCGTGTCGGCCAAAGCCAAAGCTTCCGTCAATGCTGTACCTTGATTTACCAGTCGGTTAATTAACCCCAAGGTGTGCAGACGCGTTGCGTCTAACTTGTTGCCACACATCAACAATTCCGTCACCAACTGGCGCGGCAGGGCGCGGCTGAGCGACCAGCTGCCGCCGCCGTCGGGCGACAGGGCAATGTTGCTGTACGCCATCACAAACACCGCGTTTTGCGCAGAAACGATGAAATCACACGCCAAGGCGAGCGAAAAGCCTGCGCCCGCTGCTGCCCCCTCAACCGCCGCGATAACGGGCTTGGGGAAGGCGCGGATCGCCTCTATCCAGCTGTGCAGCGCCTCAATGCTGGCCTTTTGCACTTCTGGCGGTGCTTGGCGGTTGTTTTGCATACGGCGCAAATCGCCGCCTGCACAAAAGGCGGGACCAGACGGTGTGTTGGCACCGGTGATGATGACGCTGCGCACCTCGGGGCTGGATTCGGCCACGTTTAAGGCCTCAATGCCAGCGGCGTAGATTTCAGGCCCCAGCGCGTTGCGGTTGTCGGGGTTGCTGATGGTCAGCACCATCGTCAATCCTTGGCTGGTACTTTTGAGTTCTGCGGGCATGAAATCGTCCTTTATTCTTCAGTATGCAACAACGATAACCCAATCGCCCCACGGCGGCGCAGCCACGGGCTGGGGCGGTAGCGCGGGTCGCCGTAGACGGTTTGCATGTTGAACAACACTTCCAGCACGTTGGTCGGGCCATACATATTGCCCATCGCCAGCGGCCCTTGCGGGTAGCCTAGGCCCAGCGTCACAGCGGTTTCTAAATCTTGCGGGGAGCAAACGGATTGTTGGCAAATGTCGGCGGCGATGTTGACGATGGTTGAAACCACCCGTTGCGTCACAAAACCGCCGCTGTCGCGAATCACGCTGACGGCTTTGCCATCGCGGGCAAATAGCGCATGGGCCGCATCGCGCATGTCGGCACGGGTGGCGGGGTTGGTGGCCAGCACGCGGCGTTTGGTCGCAGCATCGTCGATCATCATGTCAATGCCCACGGTTCGGCTTGGGTCTAAGCGCTCCACCACGGCGACGGTGGTGATGTCAAAACCCAGCGGCGCAACGATGGTGAGTGCGTTCATGGACGGCGAAGCGCCGGTTTCAATCGTCGCGCCCAAGTCTTTGAGCAACTGCAGCAACTCCGAACGGCGCGAGGCGCGTGGCGATACCCACACAGGCGGCATGTTGGTGACGACGGGCACGGCGGGTTCGGGCGGAATCACCGCTGCGCCGTCTTGGTAGTCGTAAAAGCCTGCGTTGGTTTTGCGCCCCAGCACACCGCCCGCCAAACGCTGTGCGGTAATCACGCTAGGCCGGTAGCGCGGCTCTTCAAAATACTGGTGGTAAATCGACTCCATGACGGGGTGCGACACGTCTAGCGCTGTCAAATCCATCAACTCGAAGGGGCCAAGCTTGAAGCCAGCCTGGTCGCGCAAAATCCGGTCAATCGTCACAAAATCGGCCACACCTTCAGACACAATGCGCAATGCCTCAGTGCCAAAACCGCGGCCCGCGTGGTTGACGATGAAGCCCGGTGTGTCGGCCGCCTGCACCGCTTTGTGCCCCATTTGTTGGGCGTAAACGGCGAGTTTGGCGCAAACGGTGGGGTCGGTTTTCAGACCGGCAATCACCTCGACCACCTTCATCAGCGGCACAGGGTTGAAAAAGTGGTAGCCCGCAAACTGCGCAGGGCGCTTCAGCCCAGCGGCGATAGCGGTGACGGACAGCGACGATGTGTTGCTGACCAAAACGGCGTCAACCGCGACGATGGCTTCAATCTCGCTCAACACGGTTTGTTTGACGCTGAGCTTTTCAACAATGGCTTCCACCACCAAGTCGCAGTGCGCTAAATCATGCACTGCGTGGGCAACGTGCAAGCGAGCGCTGCGGCTGGCAGCTTCAAACTCCGTCACACGGCCTTTTTCAACCAGCCTGGTCCATTGCTGAGCGATGGCGGTACGCGCTTTGTTGGCGGCGTCTGGCGCAGCGTCAAACAGCACCACGCGGCTGCCAGCTTGGGCTGCAATTTGCGCAATGCCGCGCCCCATAGCGCCAGTGCCGACGATGCCGACGGTCGAGAAAACGGGAGTGGAATGTTGTGTCATGGTATGCAGTATAGTGCAGATTTGTAATGAAGCATTGTCAATTTTAGGCGGTGTTGAGGGTTGATCGGCGCTTTAATTTGCATGATAGTCTCTTGCATGACTTAGCTGGCTTCTTTTTTGAACCAAAATAAAGTTGTGATTTCATTTTTTCAGTATTTACATCATTTTTTGGAGAATCCATGGCACTCACTCTCTGCGGCTTTGCGGGCAGTAATTACTACAACAAGGTCAAACTTCAGCTCTTAGAAAAAGGCGTGGCATTTGAGGAAGAATTGGTTTGGACAGGTTTAAGAGACAACCCAGCGCTGTCCACCCGCTCGCCCTTGGGCAAAGTGCCGTTTTTGCAGACCGAGCAGGGCGTGATCGTGGAATCCAGCGTGGGCAGCGAATACATTGAGTCCGTTTATCCGCAAAACCCGCTGATTCCTAAAGACCCGTTTGCCGCAGCCAAGGTGCGCGAACTGGTGGTTTATTTAGAGCTGCACATGGAGCTGGTCGCCCGCGAGCTGTTTGGCTCCGCCTATTTCGGCGCACCGCCAGCCGCGCCAGAAAAGGTCGAGCAAGTGCGTAAAACGCTGAAAAAAGGCATCGCCGGCTTTGCAAAATTGGCCAAATTTGGCCCGTACATCGCAGGTGACACGTTCACGCTGGCCGATTGCGCCGCGATCATGCATTTCCCCGCCATTGCCGGTGTGGGCAAGTTGGTGCTGCAAGAAGACGTGTTTGCCGATTTGCCCGTTCGCGACTACCTCAAAGCCATGCGCGAGCGCCCAGCCGTCGCAAAAGTGGTTGCCGAAGCCAAAATTGGCAACGAACAGCTGATGGCGAAAATTCGGGGTGGGAAGTAAATTGAGGAAAAAAAGAGGTTGACGAGCCTTGACCCCAGCACTGGCTCCACAGTTAGGGCTGCTTGGTTCCCCACCTGACCCGGTTGGCCGCTTCCCCATGTGGGAAGGCCCGTCAACTTGGATTATAGACGAAGTCTATTTGCTATAGTTTAAATAGCGTCTTAGGCAATAAATACGCCGGCTAATGGCGTATTTATATAAAAATTCTGGGTTTTATTGATTTCTGGATGTTTTGTGGCTAAAAGACTTGTAATCATTCTAATATTCGTTAGAATGAACGTATGAGAGACATCAAAAACCATTTGTACGAACAAGTTGCCCGCATCGGCAAAGCCATGGCCAGCCCGAAGCGGTTGGAGTTGGTGGAGCTGTTATGCCAAGGTGAAAAGACGGTGGAGCTGTTGGCCCAGCAGGCTGACATCAGCGTCAAACTGGCCAGTGCACACCTCAAAGCGCTGCGGCAGGCGCGGCTGGTGGATACGCGCAAAGACGGTAAATATGTGACGTATCGGCTGGCGAACACCAGCGTGGCCGACCTGTGGGTGGCGATGCGCACCGAGGCGGAGGAGCGGCTGGTTGAGCTGCAAGTCGCACTTGCTGGCATCGTGTCGCATGGCGACGCCTTGCAGGGCATAGACCGCGCCACCATGTTGCAAAAAGCCAAATCGGGTGAGATTTTGATGCTGGACGTGCGTCCGCAAGCAGAGTACGCCAGCGCCCATTTGCCGCATGCCCGCTCACTGCCGGTGGACGAACTGTTGAAGCGATTGGCCGAGCTGCCGCAAGGCACGCCCGTGGTTGCCTATTGCCGTGGCCCGTTTTGCCTGATGGCGAAGGATGCTGTTGATTTGCTGCGGCAGCACGGCTACAGCGCCCACCATTTGACGGATGGCGTGGCCGAATGGCGGGCTCAGGGTTTGCCGGTAGAGGTGTGATGAATAGCGCTGTTCAAACCATGAAATACGGCATTCGCGTCAACCTGCGCCAAGTTGTGCTGCACCTGCTGCAAGTGCTGCTGGTGGGCATGACGCTGGGCATGATGCGCACGGTGGTGCCGGCGCTGGCAGAGACGGAATTTGGTCTGCCGCGCGGCTCTTTCATGCTTTTGGTGGCTTTTGTCGTGGCGTTTGGCTTTGTGAAGGGCGCGATGAACTTTGTCGCTGGTCGTCTGGCCGAGCGTTTGGGGCGTAAAAAGGTCTTGCTGCTGGGCTGGCTGGTGGCCTTGCCGATTCCCGTCATCATTTACTTGGCTAATTCTTGGGGCTGGATTGTGTTTGCAACCGTGCTGCTGGGGGTGAACCAGGGGCTGACCTGGTCGATGACGCAAACGGCGAAGCTGGACATCACCCGCGCTGACCAACGCGGGCTGGTGATTGGACTGAACGAGTTTTCAGGCTACATCGGTGTTGCGCTTGCCGGCATTGCCACGGCCTATATTGCCTCTTTGCTGGGCGCGCGAGCGGGTTTGCTGTGGTTTGGCGGCGTGGTGGTCGTGCTGGCTACTTTGTTGACGTGGCTGGCGGTGGTTGAAACCTTGCCGTGGGCGCAATGTGAAGGGAAATCCACCTCAAACGTAGGCGCGCAGCCACGACCTCAGATATCAACGGGCGAGATGTTTGCCCTCATGTCCTGGCGCGACAAACGCATGGCCGCCTTGTGCCAAGCCGGCTTGGTAGAGAAGTTTGTCGACGCCTTGGTGTGGGTGTTTTGGCCGATTTACCTACAGCAACAGGGGGTCAGTTTGCAAAACATGGCCTGGATTGTGGGTGTTTACGGTTTAACTTGGGGTGGGGCGCAGCTGTTCACCGGCAAATTGTCAGACCGCGTAGGGCGGCACCGCCTCAACTACCTGGGCATGTGGGTGTGCGGTGCGGGTGTGGGGCTGATGCCCTTGGGCGCTGGCGCAGCGTGGTGGAGCACTTCTGCCGCCATCACCGGTCTGGGCATGGCGATGCTGTACCCCAATCTGAGCGCCGCTGTAGCAGACATAGCGCATCCCAGCTGGCGCGCATCGGCCATTGGTATCTACCGCTTTTGGCGCGATGTGGGCTATGGCATTGGTGCGCTGGGTTTGGGCGCGGCGGCAGCGTGGGGCGGGCACATAGAAAGCGCCTTTTGGTTTGTGGCCGTGGCGATGCTGGTGTCTGGTGCGGTGCTGCTGGTTTGGGGGGAGGAGACGCATCCAAGACTGAATTCGTCCAAAAAAGTAGTTTTTGAGAATTAAATTTGCTATAAATTTAATAGTTATTTAAGCAATAAATACGCCGGCTAGAGGTGTATTTTTTACCTGTAACTGTTCAATTTATTCAAAAAATTGTGCGAAGAGTACTCTGATATTGAAGTCAAAAACTTGATACGTGTTGAGAGTATGAAAGTCTCCTAAATGTAAAGAAAGTTATGAACCCGTAAAACAATATATTGAATATTGTTTGCAAGTGTGGCAAAAGCTAGTCTGCAGCGCTTGTGCTGGCATGCTTGCTAAACAGACGAAACCATTGCCAAGCAGACGGGGGGCATTGAAAAATCGAAGGTTTTCAATGATGTAACACCAGTCACCAGATCACACAATTTGCGCAGTATTGAATATGCATTAAATAGCATGTGAGTCTTAAAATTTTTTCGGGCGTACTAGTTTGATATCTGTTAGCAGGCGCCTGCTTTTAAAGGAAGAACAACATGCAAACCAAAAGCCAGAAAGTAAAAAGTAAAGTGACACCCAAGCTCAGTGCTTTGCTAATGGCGTTGACGACGGCGTTATTTGTGGTTGCTTGCGGTGGCAGTGGCAGCGCCGTAGGCTCAGATTCAGCAAATTCGACCAATAGCGCAACTAATGCCGCCAGTACAACTGGAGCAGGAACAGGAACAGTTAATAAGGACGACGATGATTGCAAAACAACAACGACCACAGTTGCTGCGACGAGCAAAAAATCTGACATCGATGATGACGATAAAAACGAAGTTGAAGTTGAAGATGACGATGACGATAAAAATTGCACCACAACACCATCTACACCACCCACGGTTGCTGAATTGGCCGCTGGCAAGCTAGGTAAAGCATTGTGGACAACCAACTGCTTCAGTTGCCATGGTGCAGATACTCATGAGGTACGCACCGCCGCGCGTATTTTGAACGCCATTGATGAAAACAAGGGCGGGATGGGGAAACTTAAAGGCGTTATTTCTGAAACGGACGCAGCAAATATTGCTATTTATGCGGCACGACCTAGCGTATTTTGAAGTTATTCAATGCGCAGGCTTTTTGACGTGTCCAGCTCAAATTGATCCATCGCAGCCTCAGTCAACGCATCGCCTGACCAAGCGACCAAGCTGGCAGGCGGCAAAGTGACCGCAGCTGCGCCTGTGGCTATCAAACGGGTCAACACATCGGGCGATTTGATGCTGGCCGCCAGCAAAGCGGGGCCTTTTTTGTCACCAATGAGTTCGTTTTGCACCGCCACGCAGGCTTGCATGAAGGGCCAAACATCGCGGCCATCGGCTACCAGTCTGCCTACGTAGGGCGCGACGAAGGCGGCTTTGAGGGATTTTGCCCAGAGAAGCTGTACGGGGTTGGACAAACCCGTTAGCAAAATCGCCTGCCCTTTGGCTTGCACTGCCGTGATGGTGGGCAGCCAGTCTGGGTGGCAGGGGAGTTTGATGGTTAAGCGCACGTTGGCACTTTCAGCGGCGCCACGCAGTTGGTCCAGCCATTGCAGGGCTAAAGTGGCGTCGTTGGTGGGAAGTTGCAGCATCAGCTCTGCAAAACCGTGGTCGGCTGCGGCTTGGATAAGCTGCAAATAGGTGGCTAAATTGACTGGCAAGCCGGCCTGGAAGACCAAGCTGGGGTTGGTGGTGACGCCTTGGATGGCGGGGCAGCCGGCGGGGAGTTTCCAAGAGTCAATTTGAGCAGAATCTAGGTAAATTTTCATTGGAATGGTCTTTGCGCTGTGGATTCCCGCCTTCGCGGGAACAACAATTATTTTCTCAGAATTGACGTTTGTTGTCTAAACCAAATCTTGCTTCAGGAAAATGTCTTTCAGCGGGAAAAACTGGGTGTGCAGCGGGAGCAGCGCTCCGCCAATCGCCCGTGCATGGCTGCCGACGACACCTGACATCACGACTGGGGGCTGCAAGCCTTCAAGGTTGTAGAGTTTGAGTTTGTCACGGGTGGCTTTGATCAAGGCGGTAATCAGCGACGGGCCTAAGGAGCCGTCTATCACCGCTGCGTCAAGGTCTAACAAAGCGGTGGCACTGGTGATAGTCATCGCCAACGCCATGCTGGCTTGTGCCAACCACGGGGCGGTGATGCCTGCGTATTGCGCATCCATGATGCTGTCTTGGTGCACCAAGAGCGGGTCAAAACCGGCTTTTTCCAGCGCTTGCTCCAATTGCCAGCCTGAGGCAAGTTGCAATAACTGGGCCGGTTGGCCGTTTTTGTCTGTGTCAGATGCCAAACCCATGGGCAGCGAGCCGATCGCGCCCGCATTGCCGTTTTGCCCCGCCATGATGTGGCCTGCAATGACGAGTCCACCACCCACAAAAGTACCCACAAAAACATACAAAAAGTTGTTCACGCTGATGCCGTGGCCTTGCAGCATTTCGGCCATACAGGCACTTGTGGTGTCTTTGGCAAACTCGACAGGCAAGTTCGTCATGGCTTGCACGGCATTGAGCAAATCAAAGTGCTCCCAGCTTTCTAAGGCTTGAGCGCTTTTGACGGAAGAATCGCCTAGCAGGTTTGACCATTTGTGCATGGACAAGGGCGCTGTCAGGCCAATGCCGACGGTGCGCACCCAATCATCGCCCATGGTCTGCTGGATTTGAGTCAGCGCCAGCTCGATGTTGGGCAGCACGACTTTGGGGTCGGGGTAAGGATAGCTAAACTGCAGTTGGTGACGCGTGTTACCCAAAAAATCAGTGACAACCACTTCCAAGCTGCGCCGCCCGACTTGCAAGCCAAGGCTAAACGCCCCATTGGGATTGAGCGACAGTGGCACAGAGGGCTGGCCGATTTTGCCGCGTACACGCTCTTGCTTGATCAATAAACCGTCACCCTCTAAGCGGTTGACAATGATGGAAACGGTTTGGGTCGAAAGTTGCGTCAAGCGTGCAATGTCCGCTTTGGCAATCGCACCGTGGTGGCGAATGGTCTGCAGCACAATGCGCTCGTTAAACTGGCGCATGCCACTGTGGTTAGAGCCGCGCATCATGCGCGCATCGCGATAAATGGTCGGGGATGTCGTAACGATGTCAGCGATATCGGATAACTTAGAAGAGTCAGAAGCTATAGAAGTGCTCAAACCAAAATCACACCTTTGCAAAACATGGCATTTCCATAGGCGGTGCCTTCGCCGCATTGAACAATCAAGCTGGCGGTTTTGACTTTGTCGTAAAAAGCAAATCGCTCAACTGGCTCAATTTGCTCAAGCTTAACACCTTCTTTGGCAAGTAGTTTTACTACGGCGTCCTGCGCGGCTGTTCTGTGGCTGTCAGGCATGTCGCACACTTTCATGTAGGCGGCGGGCTGGACAACGGCTGAATCTAGCGGAAAAACCGACAAAACGGCTTGGCTGGTGCGCTCTAGTGTGATGCCAGGCAAGCGAACCAGTGGTTTGCCCTGCGCTAAGTAGTTGGCGGTGAAGTTGGCGTCAACCACAGCTACCCATTCGCCGTGCCCCATGGCAGACAGGTGCATCAACAGCTCAGGCGAGAGGAGGGGATCAATTCCTTTTAACATTTAGACGGTCTCAACTTCTTTAGAGGTTTGGGTTGCAAGTTCAGGAGCCAAGCTGGCAGGGTCAATCGCGCCTGTGATCAAGCCGACAATTTCTTGCGGGTTGGTCTGGCTGGTCAAGCGGTTGCAGATGATGCGGCCTTGGCGGAACACATAAATGCGGTCTGCCAAATCAAACACTTGGCGCAAGTTGTGGCTGATGATGATGAGCGGAATGCCACGCGCTTTGAGGCCAGTGATGATTTGCTCCACACGGGCTGTTTCAGCCACGCCCAGTGCTGCCGTGGGCTCGTCCAAAATGATCAATTTCTTTGCAAAACCAGCGGCACGCGCAATCGCGACGCACTGGCGCTGACCGCCAGACATGCCACGCAAGCTTTCCGACATGTCTTGAATCTTCACACCGGTGGTGGAGAGCATAGACGTCGATTGCTCACGCATGGCTTTATGGTTCAAGATAGACAAAGGTCCTAAATTAACGCGTGTGATCTCACGACCCAAGAAAATATTGGCTGGAACGTCCAAGTCTTCGGCCAGTGCCAGGGTTTGGTACACCGTTTCCATGCCTTGGTCACGCGCATCGAGTGGCGATTTGAAGCTGACTTTTTTGCCATCAAGCAATAGATCGCCGCTGTTAGGTTGCTCAGCGCCTGTGATCAAGCGTACAAAGGTGCTTTTACCCGCGCCGTTGTCGCCCACGATGGCGACATGCTCGCCGGGCAGGAGGCGGAAATTGGCATCGGTCAATGCTTTAACACCACCGTAATGCTTGGTTAAATTGCTGATTTCGAGCACGGGTTGGGCAGAGTGGGTTGTCATTTTGAGCTTTGGTAATGTGTTTGTGAACAAGAACTAGGTCGTTAGCATGCCATAAATATAAAAGAATTGTATTAGTAAAACTACTAGGTTTATTTAGTCAGTTTATCTGGTTTAATCTGTACCAGCATGTGTTGCACACTTTATAAGACGCTGCTACTTTTAACCAAACGAGGAGATAACCCATGATTCAAAAGCGTTTATTAGGCCAATTGGCTTTGGCTGTCGTAGCTGCTGCAGTTTTGACTGCCTGTGGCAAAAAAGAAGAAGCAGCACCCGCAGCTGCCGCAGCGCCTGCTGCGAAAGAGGTGACGGTTGCGTACATCACCAACGGCAACACCAATGAAGGCTGGACGCTCATCAACGGTGGCGCAAAAGCTGCTGGTGGTACTGCTGGCGTGAAATTCATCGAGCTGGCTGCTGAAAAGGGCGAGTTGTCCAAGCAATTGGCTATCGTTGAAGACATGATTACCCGCAAAGTGAACGCAATCGCTATCGCCCCAGTTGACAGCGCAGGTATTGCACCAGCGATCAACAAAGCGCTTGCTGCTGGTATTGCTGTTATTGCTGTGGACACGGCCATCACTGGCGCTGAAATCACTTCTTACGTGGCAACTGACAACGTACCAGCTGCTAAGTCACAAGGTGACTGGGCTGCTGACCAAGTGGCTGACACAGACACCGTCATTTACGTGACGGGTGACCAAGGTCAATCAACAGGCCGTGAGCGCAAAGAAGGTTTCTTGGCTGGTTTGAAAGCTAAAAAGCCTAACGTTAAAGTGGTTGAAGTTCCTACAACTTGGGACCAAACCATGGCACAAAACGGCGTAGAAGCTGCTTTGAAAGCTAACCCAGGTGCTAAGGTCATTGCCTGCGCATGGGACGGCGGCGCTTTGGGTGCTAAAGCCGCTTTATTGGCCGCTGGCAAGAAGCCAGGCGACGTGAAAATCGCTGGTTTTGACGGCTCACCAGGCGGTTTGGACATGATGAAAGAAGGCTGGCAACAAGCCAACTCAGCACAAATGCTTGCCAAAATCGGCAAAGTGGGTGTTGAGTCAGCTATCGCTGCCGCTCAAGGCAAGAAAATCGAAAAGCGTATCGACACAGGTTCATTCCTCGTGTTGCCAGCCAACGTTGACCAATTCGCTAAAGATTCTGGCGTCGCCCAGTTCATGAAAGTGAAATGATTGAGTCGAGAGAAAGTAAGTAAGTTAAGTGAGAGAAGTTAAGTAAGAGAGACTTAAAGGCGACCGTTGCAAGGCGGTCGCCCTTTTTTATTGCGAGTTTTTAGATTTTTTAGTATTGATGAGGACTGCCATATGAATTCCCTGAAGCTAATCACCCGCCAAGAATGGTATGGCGCTTTTGTTGCAGTGCTGGTGTTGGGTCTGTTTTTGACAGTTGCGTCTCCCTATTTTTTGACCACAGGCAATTTGTCCAACATTTTGGTGCAAGCTTCTGTGGTAGCGCTGCTTGCCGGTGGCCAAACCTTTGTTATTTTGACGGGCGGTGTTGATTTGGCCGTAGGCGCCATCACCGCACTAGCTGGCGCAATTGCCGGGCACATGATGATCAAACTCGGCATCAACCCCTATGCGGCCATCCTAGCGGCATTGGCCATTGGCGCGGCAGTTGGTTTGTTCAACGGTTACTTGGTCGCCTTTGTCGGTATTCCATCCTTTATCGTAACGCTAGGCGGCTTGACGCTGTGGCGCGGTCTGGCGTTTGATGCGACCGGCGGCTTTGACAACTCTGGCATGCCAGCGTTGATTCGATTTTTTGGTTATGGTGATTTTTTAGGCATTTCCATGCCGATTTGGATTGCTGGCATCTTTTTCATTGCTATGGCGTTTATTTTGTCCAGTACCAAGCTTGGCCGTTATGTCTATGCCATGGGCTCTAACGAGATGGGCGCGCGCCAAGTGGGTATCAATATTCGTTGGTACAAGCTCAGTGTTTACGTCGTAAGTGGCTTGTCTTGTGCTTTAGGTGCTATCGTTTTGATGGGTCGTATGGATTCATCCAGCGGTAAAATGGCGCAAAATTTTGAGTTGGACGCGATTGCAGCCGTGATTTTGGGCGGCACATCGCTGTTTGGCGGACGCGGCAGCATTTGGGGTAGTTTGCTCGGTGCGGTGCTCATCACGATGATTCGTAACGGCATGAACTTGATGGAAATCTCCCAGTTCCGCCAAATGATGGCGATTGGCGCCGTTGTCATCATCGCCGTGTGGATTGACGTGATTCGCCGTCAGCGTTTGCTTAAAAAGTAAACCATAAAGTAAGTGAAAGCAAATCATCTAAGTTCAATAAATAGTATTGAGTTTGATACGAAAAATATTGAATTTAGTGGCTTAAACGTCAAAACTTAGACGCAAGAACAGCAATAATTTAGTGATGAATAAATCAATTTGGGTGCTCGGCGAAGCACTGATGGACTGCATCGCGCAGCCAGACGGCACTTTAAAACCACTGATAGGCGGCAGTCCGTACAACTTGGCGCGTGCAGCCGCGTTGCGCGGGGCGGATGTCAGCTTTGTGAACCCGCTGTCCACCGACAATTTTGGCGACCAAATGCGCGCCCAGCTGACGACGGACGGCGTCAAACCTTTGCTGCCAGCCACGCGCTTGCCCACGTCTTTGGCGGTGGTGCAAATCAAAAATGGCCAGCCCAGCTATGGTTTTTACCGCGAAGGTATTGCCGACCGCGATTACACCGTTGATCAAATTTTGACGACGCTGGAAGGTACAACACCAGGTGTTTTGCATACCGGCTCGCTGCTGCTCGTCCCACCAGAGCACGAAAAAGTAATTGCCGTCCTCAAAGGCGCAAAAAAAATGGGCTGGACCATCAGTATTGACGTTAATTTGCGCCCCAAGCTGGCCGCAAACCTGGCCCAATACGTCGCAGCCGTGCAAGCGGCCGTGCCCTTGGCAGATTGGCTCAAAGCCAGTGATGAAGACTTGGAGTTACTCGGCATTGCAGCGCCAAAACGCAGCCAAGGCGCGGAGATTGCCAAACACTTCACCGCGCAAGGCATCAGCCGGGTTGCGCTCACGTTTGGTGGCGATGGCGCTTGGCTACAAGTCGATGGCAAATCCGCCGAGCAAGACGTGCCCAAAGTCACCGTGGTAGACACTGTAGGCGCTGGCGACACGTTTTGGGGCAATTGCCTAGGCGACTGGGTGCTAAATCTGCAAGACGCTGCCAGCCGCGTCCAAACCACCCTCAACCAAGCCATGCAAGCCGCCGCCATCAACTGCACCCGTGCAGGTTGTCAGCCACCCAAGTACTCTGAATTGCTATAAATAAAATAGCATATTAGGCAATAAATACGCCGGCTAGAGTCACATTTTAATGCTAAATTTGATGGTTTGACTCAGATTGATTGGCGTACAGCATTCGCACGCAATTTTCCGACAACCCCCGTGGGAAAGTAATACACCGAGAGTACAAACAGCACGCCCAGCCAGAGCAGCCAGCGGTCTGGTGATAGCAGGGCGGCCAGCCACGGTAGCGGTGCTGCGGCTTCGCTGCCTAAGCGAAGTAGGTCTTGCAGGTAGCTTTGCGCGACCAAAAACAGCGCAGCGCCAATGGCCGAGCCATAAATCGTGCCCATGCCGCCAATGACGACAATCAAAAGCACATCCATCATGATTTCGAATGACAACGAGGTGTCCGGCCCGTTGTAGCGCAGCCAGATAGCCAGCATCGCCCCAGCCATGCACGCAAACAGGGCGGACAGAATGCTGGATGTGGTGCGATACACCACCACGCGGTAGCCAATGGCTTCGGCGCGGAATTCGTTCTCGCGAATAGCCTGCAGCACCCGGCCGAAAGGCGAGTTCACAATGCGTAAAAGTGCCAGTAACAGCACCAAGGCGGTG
>JANPIC010000150.1:0-12037 GCA_031424795.1 Polaromonas sp.
AGAAGGTGCGTTTTACTTATTCACCCTGCGCTTGATTCCCTTGATTCCCTTCTTCATGCTGAACGTGCTGATGGGGCTCACCAAAATGAAAACGCTGACCTTCTTTTGGGTCAGCCAGTTGGGCATGCTGGCGGGCACGGTTGCTTATGTCAACGCGGGTACTGAAATCGCCAAAATCGACTCTTTGCGTTCCATTTTGTCGCCCGGTTTGATCGGCTCGTTCGTCTTGCTCGGCTTGTTTCCGCTCTTGATGAAAAAGGTCTTAGATTTCTTCAAAAAGCGCAAAGTCTATGCCCGCTGGAACAGCGTTAAACCCAAAACCTTTGACCGCAACCTCATCGTCATTGGTGCGGGCGCAGGCGGCTTGGTCACCGCGTTGATTGGCGCTGCCGTCAAAGCCAAAGTGACTTTGGTTGAAGCCCACAAAATGGGTGGTGATTGTTTGAACTTTGGCTGCGTGCCCAGCAAAGCCATCATCAAATCCGCCAAATTAGCGCACCAAATGCGCCATGCTGACAAGTACGGTTTGCAAAAAGCCTTCCCCGCCTTCGACTTCAAAGCCGTGATGCAGCGCGTGCACGACATCATTGCTGAAATCGCCCCGCATGACAGTGTGGAGCGATTCACGGGCTTGGGTGTAGATGTGGTGCAAGGTTACGCCAAAATCATCAACCCTTGGACGGTTGAAATCGCTCTAAAAGACGGCAGCAAAAAAACACTGACCACCCGCAGCATCGTCATCGCCGCCGGAGCCAGTCCCGTTGTGCCACCGCTGCCGGGGATTGAGCAATCTGGCTATGTGACTAGCGATACGCTGTGGGACGCCTTTGCCAAGCTAGACGCCCTGCCCAAGCGCTTGGTCGTCCTAGGCGGCGGGCCGATTGGTTGCGAGCTGGCACAGAGCTTTGCACGACTTGGCTCTGTGGTATCGCAAGTCGAAATGGCACCGCGCATTTTGATTCGGGAAGACGAGGAAGTGTCCAGCTTCGCGCAAAAATCACTCTCTTCAGATGGCGTGCAAGTCCTGACTTCGCACAAAGCGCTGCGGTTTGAAAATGCCAATGGCGTGAAAACCTTGGTCGTCGACAATAACGGTGCAGAGAAACGCATTGACTACGACGAGATCATTTGCGCCGTTGGCCGCATCGCACGGCTGAAAGGCTACGGCTTGGAAGACTTGGGCATTCCCACCCAGCGCACGGTCGATACGAATGAGTATTTAGAAACCATTTACCCCAATATTTACGCCGCTGGCGATGTGGCTGGCCCCTACCAATTCACCCACACTGCCGCGCACCAAGCGTGGTATGCGGCGGTGAATGCGCTGTTTGGCACGTTCAAAAAATTCAAAGCCGACTACCGCATCATCCCTGCCGCCACGTTTATTGACCCCGAAGTGGCACGCGTTGGCTTGAACGAGCTGGAAGCCAAAGCACAAAACGTCGCCTACGAAGTGACCAAATACGGCATTGACGACCTAGACCGCGCCATTGCCGACAGTGAAGCGCACGGCTTCATCAAGGTGCTGACGGTGCCGGGAAAAGACAAAATCCTAGGCGTCACCATCGTCGGCGTGCATGCGGGTGACTTGCTGGCCGAGTACGTGTTGGCCATGAAGCACGGCTTGGGGCTCAACAAAATACTGGGAACTATCCACAGCTACCCGACTCTAGCTGAGAGCAACAAATATGTGGCGGGTGAGTGGAAACGCGCGCACCAGCCAGTCAAACTGCTGGAATGGGTGAAGAAATACCACGATTGGCGCAGGGCTTAAAGAAAAATTTAAACCAAGGATTTTGATGAAATATTTTGCTACACTTTTAATAGCTATATCGGCAATATTTACGCCGGCTAGTGTCGTATTTGCACAGTCTTTTGACCATAATTACGCCACCTACGATGCGCAGCTCAAAAAACACGTCAAATACCTGCCCGATGGCAAACAAAGCCGTGTCAACTACAAAGGCTTGGCGGCTGAGCGTGCGGAATTGACCAAAACGCTAGACGCCTTCAGCGCCGTTACACCCGCCCAGTTCGCCGCTTTCACCAAAGAGCAGCAAATGGCGTTTTTAATCAACGCTTACAACGCTTTCACCCTTGAACTGATTTTGACCAAATACCCCGATGTCAAATCGATCAAAGACCTGGGCAGCACCTTTTCTAGCCCATGGAAAAAAACTTTTTTCAAACTCTTGGGCGAAGAGCGCAATTTGGACTGGATTGAACATGACAAGCTGCGCCCTACGGGTAAAAACATCATCAACGGTGGCTACCAAGACCCACGCATCCACGTCGCCATCGTTTGCGCCAGCATTGGCTGCCCCGCCCTGCCGCCTGAAGCTTTCACTGCCGCCAAGCTAGATGCACAACTGGAAGCTGGCATGGCACGCTTTGTACAAGACAAAACCCGCAACCGCTATGAGGGCGGCAAGCTGCAAGTCTCCAGCATCTTCAAGTGGTTCAAGGACGACTTCGAAAAAGGCTACAAAGGATTTAGCAAGGTCGAAGACGTTTTTGCCAAATACGCCGATAATTTAAGCAATGATTCAGCCATTCAAGGACAACTTCGTGACAAAACAGTTTCTATCAGTTTTCTGGATTACGACTGGTCTTTGAATGACCAAGGCCGTTAAAAATTCGCTCAGCTTGCAACTGTTTTTCACTGTTGGCGCGGTCATGCTGGTGACGCATTCAGCAGCCTACAGTGCTGAATTAAGCCCATTTTCGTCTGCCACAGACACAACACCACCTGCACCGTGGCAGTACATCGCCCTGCCAGAGCGCTACGCCAAACCGCTGACGTCGATTGATATTCACACACTGGATGGCAAAAAAACGCTGCGTTTGCGGGCTGACAAATCTTGGGGAACTGTGGCACACCCTTGGGCAAGTGCCGCAAAAACCATTGAATTTCAGTGGCGACTGGACAAAGCTTTGCCACAAGCCAGCTTCAAAACCAAGGACACGGAAGACGCCGCACTCAAGGTTTGTGCCAGTTTTGACATGCCTGCAGATCGCATGCCGGTGGGCGAACGCGCATTGTTCAAATTTGTGCAATTTTTCAGTCGCGAAAAGCTGCCGACGGCTACGCTGTGCTACGTGTGGGCTCATGCCGAAGAGCTAGGCAGCATCCACAACAGCCCAACCACCGCGCGGGTGCGCTACTTGGTGTTAGACACCGCCGCATCACCCCTGAAAACATGGAAACTGCAAAAACGCAACCTGTCTGACGATTTTTTGAAAGCGTTTGGCGCTGAATCGCAAATTGTTCCAGCCGTGACCGCTATCATTGTGGGAGCAGATGCAGATAACACGCAAGACACCAGCCTTGGTTACGTGGCTGACATCGTTTTACAGCCCTGAGAACATCACTTTGAACTTTGAATCTGATCGCCTGCAGCAAGCGTATAGCCCCATATGAAAACACTGCTTTTGTTCAACTACGACTGGGATGCCAAAGGCTTTGAGCGCTTGGCGGCCCAAAGCAACCAGCCGTGGAAAAAGCGCTTTGCCAGCCACGGTTTTGATTTGTTTTCTTTCCCCAGCAACGCTAATTTGGTCCTCTTCGACCTAAACCGCTTCGTCAGCAAGCTCGCAAACCAAGCCAAACGCGCGGGTTGGACGGCCGTGTCATCACAAAACGAGCAATTCGGTGCACTCGCTGCCGCCATGCTGGCTGAAAAAATGGGCTGGCCAGGCACACCGCCAGCAGCTGTCGTCGCCTGCCAGCACAAACTCTACGCACGCCAAGTGCTGCAACAAGTTTGCCCCGAAGCAACGGTGCCCTTCCAGCGCATGCCCGCCGCCTATGGCGAGCCCGTGCCAGACGGTTTGAGCTACCCCACCTTCGTCAAACCCGTGAAAGCCGCTTTCTCAGTTTTAGCCAAAATCGTTCACTCCCAAGAAGAACTGCACCAGTTCACCCGCTTTGGCGCGTACGAGCTGTGGGTGATCAAGCGCTTGGTCGAGCCCTTTGAAAGCATCGCCAAGAAAATTTTGCCCCAAGCCGGCACGGCACACAGCATGATTTTGGAAACGCCTGCCAATTCGCCCAACGCGCAGCAATACAGCCTTGACGGCGTGGCTTTTAACGGCAACATCCAACCCCTGGGCGTGGTCGATTCCGTCATGTACCCCGGCACACAGGCTTTTATGCGGTTTGACTACCCCAGCAAGTTATCTCCAAACATCCAAGCCCGTGCCACCGACGTGGCAAGCAAGTTCCTCACAGCCATTGGCTACAGCCACGGTCTGTTCAACATGGAGTTTTTTTACGACGCTGTGGCTGACAAACTGACCATCATCGAGTTCAACCCCCGCATGGCCTCGCAGTTTGCTGATTTGTACCTGCGGGTAGACGGCATTGACCTCTACGCCATGGCCTTGGAGCTGGCGTATGGGCGCGACCCATGGTTGTTGCCGCGACATTTGCCGAGCGCAAAAATTGCAACCAGCTCGGTTTACAGGGTATTTGACAGCGCCCAGCCGGCCTTGCAGCAAAGCATCCCACCCATGCCGACAGCCGCACAACGGCTTGATTTAAAACAGCAAGTCCCCGACCACCTGCTCCTACGCTTTCCCAAAACCGGCGGCTCCACCGCGCGAGATTTCAAATGGCTGGGCAGCTACCGCTACGGCATTTTGCACTTGGGTGGGCAAAGCGAGGCAGACTTGACTGAACGCCTAGAAAAAGCAAGTGAGCTGCTTGGCTGGCCAGCACCCCTTGCAGAAACCTACCCAACTGCAACTTTTCACGCCCTACCCACTCAAACCGAAACAACCACATTACCCAACCGGAGATTAACTGCATGATATCGCGCATGTCACCTAAAAACATCAATCTATTCAAAGGCTTAGCCTCATGGCTAGCTACCCTCGCACTGGTCCTGGTGGCTGGCTGCTCCACCATCAGCGCCAACACCGCGCAAAACCCAGGCGGCGCGTACACCCCCGTCAACGCGCATGAGCAAGACGGCCAAAGCCGCCTGATGCTCAAGGGTTACGACGTCGTCTCTTACTTCACCCAAAACAAACATGCCTTGGGCAAAGCCGAATTCCGCAGTGTGCATGAAGGCATCACCTTCCAGTTCGCCACCGCAGAGCACAAAGCCCTGTTCGACAAAGAACCCACCAAATACCTGCCTCAATACGGCGGCTATTGCGCCGACGGCATTTTGTACGGTATCCCATGGGGTGGCGACGCGGACACGTGGACTCTAAAAGACGGCAAACTCTACATTTTCGGCGGCCAAAGCTCCAAAGATGCGTGGGAGCTGAACCTGCACGACAACTATGCCACAGCCGACAAAATGTGGAACACCGAAATCAAAGGCAGCAACAGCTTCTACCAACGCCTAAAACGCCTCACCTTCAAAGTGCCGTACTACAACTCTGGCAGTGAGTTGGCGGCCTTGGTAGCGGCTAAAAAGGCTGGGAAGTAATATTATTTACGTCTAAAATGCTATAAATAAAATAGCAGTATAGGTAATAAATACGCCGGCTACAGCCTAAAATTGACTATATATCCATGGCTGGCCGGTGTTCCTCTTGCGTCACATATTTCCACTTGCCCACAAACATCGCTAACAAGCCAGCGATGGACCCGATCATCGCAATGATGAGCCAGGGGTGAAACCAATCACCATCAAAAGCACCAAACAAACAAGCGCGCAGTGTTTTGATGACCCATGTGAATGGCAAATACGGGCTGACAGCTTGGTAAATGCCGCCAGAGAGTTCCACTGGAAGTACGCCACCTGCTGAAGATAGCTGCAACACCATCAACAACAGCGCTGCAGCTTTGCCGGTATCGCCAAAAGCACGGGTCAAAGCCAAGATGATGCACAAAAACGTGAGTGACGTGCTCACCAAAGTCAGCATGTAAGGCAAAAGCTTTGCTACTGGTAGATCCAGCAAAAACAGCGACATCAACAAAATCACCAGCGCTTGCGACACGACAATCGCGCCCAAAATACCCAGCTTGCCCAAGAATTTCGCAGGGTTAGACGCTGGCGCCGCCATCAGCGGTAAGCGTCGCAGGTGGAAGATAAATGCGGTCATCACAGCGCCCAGCCATAGCGAGGTAGCTAAAAAGTTGGGGGCAAAACCAGCACCGTTGTTGGGCACGGGTGCCACCATTTCCAGCGCTGGCTCCACCGAATCAGCCAAACCACGCGCACTACCGTCTGGCGTGTCAATGCTGGCGGGCAAGCTGGTGTAGAGCAAATTCAGGCCTGAAGCCAGCTCTTTCACACCCGTTTGCAGCTGCACCAGCCCTTTTTTCATCTCTTGCGCGCCGCCAGCTAGGCTGCGGCTACCGCTGGCCAGCTCATCCAACTTGGCGTCTGGCGGCAGTTTGGCCACAGCTGTGTGCACGCCACCGCCCATCGCGGCCATGCCGTCTGCCAGCTTGCCCACGCCAACATGCAGCTTTTGTGTGCCATCGGCCAGCTGAGACTGGCCATTTTTAGCGCTTTGCAAACCATCACCCAGCTGCTTTGCACCGTCTGTCAATTGGTCAACGCCTTCAGCAATTCGGCCACCCACCAGTGGTATCCCCTTGGTTTCTTCATGCAACTTGGCACTGCCTGCTGCCAGCTTCCCAGCGTTCACATGCAGCTCTTGCAAACCCTGTCCTAGCGCAGCTTGCCCGGCCACCAGTTCGGCAGAGCCACTTTTCAAAGCCAACAAATCCTGTGGCTGGGGTCGCTGTGCGTCCATACTGCGCAGGCCACTGCCCAGTTGTTTCACGCCGTCTGTGAGCTGCTGCACACCACCGCTCAAGCCATCAGCCCCTTTAGCCAGGGTTTCAGAGCCCGTTCCCGCTTTCACCACCCCAGCCGTTAGTTTTTTATCACCCACGTTCAACGTGTACGCCCCCGTGCGCAGCTGCGTCAGCTTGTCGACTGAGCCGGTCGCCGTCGTCAGCACCAAAGACCAGCGTTTTTCATTCAAATTGATGTTGACTTGGTGCCCCAGCTCAGAGGCAAAACGCTTGGCCAAATTCGCCGCGTTGTAGTTGTTGCCCTCAGAGGCATACATCACCAGCCGGGCACCCGCCGCCTCCAAACCTGGCACAGCGTTGGCGCTGAAATCGTAGGGAATAATCAGCGCAAAGCTGAGCTTGCCTTGCCGTACTGCCAGCCGCGCTTCCTCGGCATCCTTAAAATCCACAAAATTGAACGTCCGCTTTTCTTTGATCGACTTGGCGACGTCTTGGCCAATGTTGACGTCCTGCCCACGGTAAACCAAGCCTTGGTCTAAATTGACCACAGCAGCCCTCAGCTCCCCCGTGTGAGCGGCAGGGTCGCGCACGCTGGATAGGTAGGTCAACGCATAAATAGCAGGAATAACAACAACCCCAATGGCCGACACCCGCAACTTGGGGAAACGCTGAAACAGCGTCAACTCAGTTTTAAAGATCGCCCAAGCATCAGATATAAATTTCATAGTGCATTATTGTTCATTCAATCACTAAGATCGTAAGCTTTTTTCCCCCATACCCTTAGCTTTCACAATCCGCCGTATAACAACTCGGGCAGCGAGCTGGCGGCTTGGGTGGCGGCCAAGAAAGCTGGGACATAATAGTAACGATACTGCAAATTAGTAACAACCCACACGGGCTACATCCTTGCAGGGGTGTTCTTTTGCCCCGTTAGATAACATTTCTTACGCCAATATTTAATTATCTTCATCTTCACAAAATTACATTTCGTCGCAAGTACTGCGCAACAGCATGAAATTATTGTTTTCTAATGATAGTGACAACTTTTATTGAAATGGAAATACTCTCATGTTGGCTAAAAAACTCTTTATTGCTCTTGCCACAGCCGGCTTGGCGTCTTTAACCGCAAGTCAAAGCTGGGCGCTGACAGCGACCACCAGCACATCGCCAGTTACGACTTCGACCAGCAAAGGGGTTGCTAGCGAAGAACTGGCGTCCCAATATTCCAAACTCGCCGGATCGACAGCCAATGCACAATCTTTGGTGATCGGACTGCGTACCGGCACATTGGTGACCCTAACACCCAGCGCCACAGCCCCTGCAGGCACGCCCGTCATCAGCTTCACACCAGCCACCCAAAAAATGGGCTATGGCAACATCAATATCACCCTAGCGCTGGCAAAAACCACGCTCGCCAAGCAGGGGATTACCAACCCCACACCTGAACAACTGGCCGCCGCGTTGAATGGCGGCAAGATCACGCTGGCAAACGGCACCGTGGTGACCATGACGGGTATTCTGACGCAACGAAGTGCTGGCATGGGCTGGGGCAAAATTGCAAAGAGCATGGGTGTGAAACTGGGCGCAGTCGTCAGCGCCTCCAAAACCGACAAAGCCGGTAAAAAGGCCACGTTCGCCAAAACCGACGACGACAGTAAAAAAGAGACCACTTTGAAAACTGTGAAAGTTGAAAAAACCGAAAAAGAAGACAAAAAAGACACCTTAGCCAAGGCCGATGACGCTAAAAATCACAGTGCCGGCAGCACAAAAAGCAGCAGCTCTTCCAGCGGCAGCGGTGGTGGCAGTGGCAGCAGTAATGGCGGCGGCGGCGGCGGCAGCCACGGTGGTGGCGGTGGTGGCGGTAGCAGCCACGGCGGTGGCGGCGGTGGCAGCGGTAAAAAATAACCCGGCTATCAAATATTGACTACCAACTTATTTGAAATTTAAAATAACCCGCGCAGGCGACAAGCCTGCAGCGGGTTTTCTTTTGTCTTCCCAAAGAATATTGGTTTTTTAGAGAGTTGGTGCGGTTTCGCCAGCGCTCTCGCCTTCCTCAAGCGGGCAGGATGTTCTGGTTCACGCGGAACAGGTTGTCCGGGTCGTATCTGCGCTTCACCTGTGCTAGGCGGTCATAGCTCGGGCCATAGGCGCTGCGCACCCGGTCACCCTCGTCGGCGGTGAGAAAGTTGACGTAGACGCCGCCACTGGCAAAGGGGGCCGAGGCCTTGAAAAAGTCACGCGCCCAGGTGATGCAGCGCTGGTCGTCGGCGGCATCCTCCCAGCGGCCATGGACGTTCATCACAAACAGGGCGTCACGGTGGGCGTAGGCGGCGGAGCTGGGCGCTGGCCGGGTGGTGGCGCCGCCAATGGCACCGAAGAAGATCTCACACTGCGGTGACGGCAGTGTCTTGATGGCTCCGATGACGGTGTCAAACAGCCCGTCGTCCAGCTTGGTGAAATTGTGCGACTTCCAGTAGTTGCGGGCGCCAGGGGTCAGCAACGGGTCGAAGGCCTGCTGCCACGCGGTGTAGGGCTGGACGCCGACATGCTCACCCAAGGGGGTGCCGAAGGTGCGCAGCGGCGCGATCAGCGGCTCGCCTTGCTTAGCATCTCCCGCGTAGCACAACGCCAATACGACAACCTCCTTGCCGTGGACCTCGGCGGGCAGGAAGGGCAGCGGCGGCGCTTGCCGCAGGACGACCCACACGGCCAGCTCGTCGGGGGCCTTGGCGGCGAATTCGCGGTACTGCTGCAATACGGCCTTTGCCTGATCAAACGGGTAGACAATCAGGCCGCTCAGCACGTCAGGGCCGACCGGGTGCAACCGAAACTCAAAGCGGGTGACGACACCAAAGTTGCCACCGCCGCCGCGCAGAGCCCAAAAGAGGTCGGGGTGCTCGGTGGCGCTGGCGTGCAGCACCTCACCGTTGGCGGTGACGACCTCGGCAGACTCCAGGTTGTCGATGGTCATGCCGTACTTGCGGCTGAGCCAGCCGAAACCACCGCCCAGTGTGAGGCCGGCGACGCCGGTGGTGGAGTTGATGCCCATTGGCGTGGCCAAACCATGGGTTTGGGTGGCGGCGTCAAAATCCTTCAACGTGGCACCGCCCTCGATGCTGATACGGCTCGTACCGAGATCGACTGAAGCGTCCTTCATCAACGAGAGGTCGATAACCAAGCCGTCGTCACACATGGCATTGCCGGCAATATTGTGTCCACCGCCGCGAATGGCGAGCAAGAGAGCATTGTCCCTCGCGAAATTCACCGCCTGAACGACATCAGCAGTGGACGAGCAGCGGGCGATGAGTGCGGGGTGCTTGTCGATGGTCGCATTCCAGATCTTGCGGGCGTCGTCGTAGTCCGGGTCGGCGGGTTGCAGAAGCTCGCCCTTGAAGTGCTCTTGCAAAGCCTCAATTTTCTTGTGGTCCAGCTTGGTCATGGTGTTCTCCTTAAGCAGCGAATACCTCAAAGACCCGCGGAATAACCCAGCGATCGAGGTACACAAACCGCTGTGCCTGCCAACTATCCACGCCTAAACTATAGATGAAGCGCCCGAAAAATAACATTGGCTGGATCACATATATTGTGTTCACTTGTAAGCCGACCTCCCGCCAACAACGCGTATTTGGTGTTTGAATTCAAGAGTCCTCAAATTGCTATATTTTTCATAGCATCTTAGGAAATAAATACGCCGGCTAGAGTCATATTTACTTACTTTTTAGCACATCTGCCGTAAATCCAATCGGGCGTTTGACTGGTTTAGGCTGCTCGGTCAAAGCGCGAATGGCGTCTATCAGCGCTACCAGTGAATGGTCATGGTGAGAGACACGGCGCTCTAGGGCGTCTAGCTTGTCTGCCAGCACTTTGTGATCGACCATCAGCTCGCGCAGTTGCACAAAAGCGCGCACGACATAGACACTCATTTGCACCGCCCGCTCAGAATTCAACACGCTAGCGGCCATGATAGCGCCGTGCTCGGTGAAGACCAACGGTAAATAACGACGACCACCTCGCTTTGAGGTCGCAAATTGCGACCTCAAACTTTCAAACTCCTCGTTGGTCAGCTCAAACATGAAATCAGACGGAAATCGGGTCAAATTTCGACGAATTTGCTCATTAAACCTTTTCGTCTCCACCTCATACAACTGCGCCAAATCCGAGTCCAAAACCACCCGCCGCCCTCGAATAACCAGTATTCGCCCCGCTAAAACTTGCGGTGACAGCTCAGCTACGGGGGAAGCGGTAGATGTGTTCATGGTGCAATCATTTTACACAATTGCTGTATTTTTGTACAGCATTAAACACTGCAACCACCCATGTTTGAGGTCGCAAATTGTGACCTCAAACGTTTGAACCTCTTCAATTTACTATACTTTTAATAGCTACTTAGTCAATAAATACGCCGGCTAAAGGCACTTTTATGCCTATTTTATGCGGTATTTGTTGCGTAGACCTAGGGCGGCTAGGAATAGCAGCGCGGTACTGGCAATGGCTTTAACAAGACCGACAAATCGCATCCATCCTGGCTCAAAACTTTGCCCGAATAATCGCCTTGAAACAGCATCCGTTGCTTTACCATTGTCTGAAAAATCTAATATTCCAGCGGCTCTATAAATCGTATATTCTGCCGCTGCTCGATAACCATTTAATCGTGTTTTGTCATCTGGCTTATCCTTACTGGTATTGCACGGTGTATCGTCACGCCATAGGTCACTTAATATTCTTAAATTTTCATTTTTGCAATCTATTGGAGAATTGACACCTGCATTTCCCAATGCCAGAAGAAATATTATCAACAGCATTCCTCCGTACCATTTCAATGGTTTAGTAAATGATCTTCCAAAATCAGATACTCTTTCATACGCTGATGTAAACAATCTAAACCAAAAGCCTGCATTGGGCAATAGTGCTTTAGCACGTAACTCCATTGCATTGAAGTTAAGTGCTTGGTCAGTCTGTCCATGCTCATCTGCCAACCGCTTCAAAAAGCTAATGTTCTTAACTGTGTATTCGCCTTTTTCGCTTTTCGGGAAATAGCTGTCATCTGAAAATTCAAGTCGTGTGCTGTCAATCTTACAACCACGAAAACTCGGAGTGTTTGTTTCAAATTTTGCTTCTTCAAAATGTCCTACATTTTCAAATATAGCATTTTCAAAAGTTACTACATCACAAAATTTAGAAATGAAAAAACTGCTTGCGCCATTAAAATGAGTTTTAGAAAATCCTACTCGTTTAAAAAAATTGGCTTTTTCAAAAGTTACTAAATTTTGAAAGCAAGCACTCCCAAACCAAGCATCTTTATTAAAAATAACG
>JANPIC010000151.1:0-13774 GCA_031424795.1 Polaromonas sp.
GCGCAAATCAGCGCGGCAGGCCACATCCGCGCCATGCAAAAGAGCGCCCAAATGCTGCGCGACGGTCAAAACGTGCGTGAATACCATCTGGATGCCGAGCTGCTGCACGAATTCCGCCAGCAAGGCTCGCAATACTCTGCCTACTCTTCAATAGTCGCTGCTGGTGCCAACGCCTGCGTGTTGCATTACCGCGCCGATGCTGCGTTGGTCAAAAACGGCGATTTGGTGTTGATAGACGCCGGCTGCGAGCTGGACGGCTACGCCAGTGACATCACCCGCACCTTCCCCGCCAACGGCAAATTCACCGGCCCGCAGCGTGCACTGTACGACATCGTGGTGGCCAGCCAGGAAGCGGCTGTCGCCGTCACCAAGCCGGGTTGCCGCTTCATCGACCCGCACGAAGCCGCGGTCAAGGTCTTGGCGCAGGGCATGCTGGATGTGGGCCTGCTCGACAAAAACAAGGTCGGCAGCCTGGAAGACGTGATCGCCAACCGCGCTTATTTCCCCTTCTACATGCACCGCACCAGCCACTGGCTGGGTATGGATGTGCATGATTGCGGTAAATATGTGGAACCGACATCTGACCAGCCGTCGGGCAACGAACTTGCGCCAACTTCCCGCAAAGACCCCATCAGCGGCGAAACCATCCTCGATCGCCCCAGCCGCATCCTGCGCCCCGGCATGGTTTTAACCCTAGAACCCGGCATCTACGTTCGCCCAGCAGCAGGTGTGCCCGAGCAGTTCCACAACATCGGCATCCGTATTGAGGACGACGCGATTGTGAACGAAAACGGCTGCGAGTTGATCAGCCGTGGGGTGCCGGTGAAGCCCGATGAAATTGAAGCATTGATGAAGTCATAATCTGACGAAGAGTTAACAGTTCAACAAATGGAGACACCAATGAAAACCACTTTCAAACTACTTGCAACCAGCTGTATGGCTGGATTGATGGCTTTGGGCGGCGTCAACGCGCATGCACAAACCTTTCCGTCAAAGCCGCTGAAATTCGTCGTGCCATTCCCAGCCGGCAGCGCAACAGACACCGTAGGACGCGTCGTGGCTCAGGCGATGAGTGATGCCTTGGGGCAACCGATTGCGGTGGACAACAAAGCGGGCGCGAACGGGATTCCGGGCGCAGATTCGGTGAAGACGGCGGTGGGTGACCCGTACACGCTGTTGGTAACAACCAGCACCACACAAGCAGCCAATGTCAGCTTGTACAAAAAACTGCCGTATGACCCGGTCAAAGATTTCACACCGATTGGCATGATAGGCAGCACGGGGTTTATTTTGATGGTCAAGCCTGAATTTCCCGCAAATGACATGAAGGAGTTTGTCGCCTATGCCAAGGCCAACAAGCTGGCGTATGGTCACGGTTCGTCTGGCTCTTTGGTGTCTGGGGCCTTGGTGGCGCAGCTGGGTGGGTTTGAGGCTTTGAGCGTGCCGTACAAAGGCATTCCGCCCGCGCTGACCGATTTGATGGGTGGACAGTTGCAGTTTGCGTTTGCCGACGTGGGGAATGCCATGACGCAAATCAACGGTGGGCGATTAAAAGGTTTGGGCGTGACCACAGCCAAACGCGCAGGAAAAGCGCCGAATATTGCGCCGATTGGTGACACGGTTAAAGGCTATGAGGTGAGCGCTTGGTTTGCATTGATGGCGCCTGCGAATATTCCTGCTGCTGATGCCAAAAAGTTGGGTGATACCTTGCGCACAGTCTTGGCTAAGCCAGAGGTGAAAGAAAAACTGGCCAATGCCGGCATTGATTTGGATGTGCAAGACAGTGCCGCTTTGGCGCGCACGATTGATGCGGAAATCAAAAAATGGTCTGGTTGGGTGAAATTGGCGGGCATCACACCGGAATAATTGTCGAGTATGCGTGGTGCTTATGAGGGGGCGGATCAAGGCGCAAATACGGGTGCAGATATGGGCGCACTGAGTGGCTACCGCATCATAGACCTCACAGGCGTGGTTCTTGGCCCGTACGCCACGCAGATCTTGGGCGACTATGGGGCCGATGTCATCAAGGTCGAGCCGCCCAGTGGTGACATCATGCGCCATGCGGGGCCTATGCAGCACCCGGGCATGGGGCATATTTTTATCAATGCGAATCGCAACAAACGGTCTATCGTTCTTGATCTGAAAAAACCACGCGATCACGCAGCTTTGCTGAAACTGTGTGAAACAGCCGATGTGCTGACCTTCAATATTCGTCCCGGTTCTATGGCGCGGCTGGGGTTGAGCTACGAAGCCTTGCAAAAAATCAACCCACGGTTGATCTATTGCGGTGCTTATGGTTACTCAGAAGGTGGCCCGTATTCTGATTTTCCAGCCTATGACGATTTGATTCAGGGCGCGGCGTGTATCCCTTGGTTGATGACGCAAAGCGGCAGCACCGAACCGCGCTATGTGCCCGCGACGTTTGCCGACCGTGTGACGGCGTTGAACATGGTGCATGCGGTCATGGCGGCCATCATTGCACGCGACAAAAAAGGCGGTACAGGCTTTGGGCAAAGCGTTGAGGTGCCGATGTTTGAGTGTTTGCTGCAGTTTGTACTGGGTGAACATTTGGGTGGCGAGACCTGGCAACCCCCGCTGGGTGGCATGGGCCACAGCCGCATGCTTGCGCCAAATCGGAAACCCTATAAAACCAGCAATGGCTATATTTGCGCCTTGATGTACAACGACGCACATTGGCGTTGTTTTTTAGAATTGATAGGCGAGGGCGAGCTCTTCACGCATGATGCGCGCTTCGCCACACAATCAGCACGTATTGCGCACATCGACGAGCTGTATGCGTTCGTGCAAACCAAACTGCTGCTGCAAACCAGCGAGCATTGGTTGAAGGTGTTGGTGGCTAATGACATACCTGTCATGCCGATGATGAAGTTGCCGGATTTATTGACCGACCCACATTTGGCGGCAACCGGTGGCTGGGTCGATGTGGATCACCCTCATGAAGGCAAGCTGCGGCAATTGCGTCCACCTGTGCGGATGAGTGCAACGCCTACACTGATTTCACGGCCTGCGCCTAAGCTGGGCGAGCATACAGCAGACATTCTGCAAGAACTCGGCATGAGTTTGTAGGATGAGTTCGCAGCAAGTGTTAGAGCAACTTAAATCGGGGTTGTTGGCAGGCATTCAGCGTTTGGATTTGTCATGTGGATTGACTGAGTTTCCGCGTGAAATTTTCGATTTGGCGGATTCGCTTGAAATTCTGAATCTTTCAGGCAATGCTTTGACCAGTCTGCCGGATGATTTGTCGCGATTGCACAAGCTGCGCATTATTTTTTGCTCCGACAACCTGTTTACCGAATTGCCCGCAGTGCTGGGGCAGTGTAAAAATTTGACGATGGTTGGCTTCAAAGCCAATCAGATCAGCCGTGTGCCAGATGAGGCATTAGCGCCTACGTTGCGGTGGTTGATTTTGACGGACAATCGCATTCAAAGTCTGCCAAGCAGCATTGGCCAGTGCAAGCAGATGCAAAAACTGATGTTGGCAGGCAACCAGTTGAGTGATTTGCCGTCTGAGTTAGCAGAATGCACAAATCTCGAATTGCTACGTTTGTCTGCGAACCGATTTTCAGCTTTGCCAATTTGGTTGTTGACCATGCCACGGCTGGCTTGGTTGGCCTTAGCTGGTAATCCATTGACGGAAAGCTTTGAAACGACCAGGCAAGCGCCACGGATAGCTGACATTGATTGGCAGCATATCGAGCTAGGCGTGAAACTTGGTGAAGGTGCATCGGGGGTGATTTATCAAGCCAAGCTGCGACAAACTAACGGCTCATCCCAACAAGTTGCCGTTAAGTTATTCAAAAGTGCAGTGACAAGCGATGGCATGCCGCTCAGCGAAATGGCAACCAGTATCGCGGTGGGTTTGCATTTTCACCTCGTGGGTGTTTTGGGGCAAATTAGTCATCACCCCAATGGGGCGATGGGCCTGGTCATGCCCTTGATTGCAAGCGGCTACGCAAACCTTGCGCAACCGCCCAGTCTTGAATCATGCACAAGAGACGTCTATGCACCTGAGACTGTTTTGAGTTTGTCGCAGGTTTGTAGTGTTGCACTTGGCATTGCGTATGCAACTGAGCATTTGCACGCTCGTGGTATTTTGCATGGCGATTTGTATGCGCACAATATTTTGCATAACTCAGAGGGGCATGGTCTTTTGGGTGATTTTGGCGCATCATCATTTTTGCCAGTGAACGACACTGGCATGATGCAAGCGTTGCAGCGCATCGAGGTACGAGCGTTTGGTATTTTGTTGGCTGAGCTGTTGGCGCATTGTTTCGAATCAAACAATCACGCAAAACAAGCTGTAAAGTTAAAACTTGGTGATTTGCAGCAGCGGTGCGCACAAACGAAAACGTCCGCACGCCCTTTGCTGGCAGATGTTGTTCGCGAGCTATATGCGTATCAACATCACATAGAGTCTGTGAGCAGCATTTCGTAGTTTTCCGCTGTTGCTATGCGCGGATTGGTTTTGTGGCAATGGTCTGCCAGTGCGCCTTTGATGATGTTGCCGAACCAGTCGCGTTTTACCCCCAAGGCATCTAAGCCGGTAGGCAAACCGAGACGTGCATTCATGTCTTTGATGGCGGCAGGAATATCGGTTCCGGAGGCTAAACCCATCGCATGCGCCATGCGTTGCAGGCGGTGCTCATTTTGAATGGATGGCGCGCTGGCGTTGAATTGAACCACAGCCGGCAAAAACATGGCATTCAATGTGCCGTGATGCAGCCCAGGGTTGATGCCACCTAGGCTGTGGCTCAGACTGTGCACACAGCCCAAACCTTTTTGAAACGCCATGGCGCCTTGCATGGACGCGCTCATCATGTTCATGCGGGCGTCAATGTCGTTGCCGTTGTTTGTCGCACGTTCAATGTTCGCCCACGCACGCGTTAAACCATCCAGACCGATGCCGTCAGCTGGCGGGTTGAAGGCGGGAGCCATGAAGGTTTCCATGCAGTGCGCGATCGCATCCATACCCGTCGCCGCGGTTAACTTTGCAGGTAAACCGAGTGTGAGTTCAGGATCGCAAATGGCGGCTTTGGGCACCAAATACCAAGAGTGAAAGCCGAGTTTTCGGTGGTCATCCACAATCAAAATAGCGCCTCGCGCCACTTCGCTGCCTGTGCCACTGGTGGTGGGTACGGCGATCAAAGGAGCCGCGCGCTCAGTAATCAACAGCGAGCCGCCTTCGATGGTCGCATAGGTGGTGAGCGGGCCTTCATGCGTCACGGCAATTGCCACGCCCTTGGCGCAATCAATTGATGAGCCACCACCGACTGCGATCAAACCATCGCAATGGTTGGCTTTGTAGCTTGCTGCTGCAGCGCGCACAGCCGCTTCCGTTGGGTTAGAGGGCGTTTGGTCAAAAACGGCCACGGCCATGCCTGGTAAATTGTCTAAAGCCTTTTGCAGAATGCCTGCAGCTTTTACGCCTTGGTCCGTGATGATCAGCGGACGGCTGATGCCTACACGCTCACATTCTTGCTTGAGCAATTTGATAGCGCCTGCTTCAAATTGAATATGCGTCACATAATAAATAAAGGCCATGCTGCAAACTCCTCGATCGTATTTGAATCAATCTCGTATTGTGCGCTAATCAATAGCGGCAACTGTCGATAAAGTGACAGATATACCAATAGTGAAAAGCATCACTAAATCAACGCTCTAAAAACTTTCGACTGGCATAACTTAGGGCATCCACGATAGCCACCAAAATCAACATGGCAATTAGTACTGAACTGGTTTCACGCATTTGAAACAGCCCCAAGTGATATGACAGCATTTGACCCAAACCACCTGCGCCAACCACGCCTAGAACAGCTGCAGCTCGAATGTTGTTTTCCCAGCGGTACAAGGTGTAGCTGAGCAATTGCGGCAAAATTTGCGGCAGCGTCGCGTATATGAACACACGCCCCACACCCACGCCTCGTGTACGCAAAGCGAAGCTAGGGCTGGCAGGCGCATTTTCAATCGCTTCTGCAAACAAACGACCCAACACGCCCGCCGTATGTAACGCCAGCGCCAAGGTGCCGGCAAAAGGCCCCAGACCAACAGTGATGAGCAGCATCGCCGCCCACACCAATTCAGGAATGCTGCGCAAGGCGTTCAGTACTAACCTAGTCACACTCCGCCAGCGAGCTGGGTCTTGTGCATGCGATTTGCTGGCAGGTAGCGCCAAAGCCAATCCCAAAATCACCGCCAAAATCGTACCCAAGGCAGACATCGCCAGTGTTTCAAGCGACGCGACAAATAATTTCTTTAAAAAAGCGGGCTCAACATTGGGTGGAAACAACTCGGCAATGAACTTCCCCATTTTCTGAAAAGCCGACCACGTCAAAAACTGTGTCCATTGCAAATCCAAACTCCAAAAACTAGCGACGACTAGGCACAGCACTGCCGCCAAAAACCAGCATGCCGTGCAGCGTGCGTCAAAAAGCTTGGGTGCAACAACCTTGAAATTAGTGTTGAAACTTGATTGAGATGAATTTGTTTTCATGGTGGTATCAAGCTAAACCTTGCCTCAGCCACGCACTGATTTTGTCTGCCAACCAGACCAACAGCATGAAAACAACCAACATGCTGCATACTTCTGAGCCATTGAACATTTTCATAGACGAGTCCATCTGTTGACCCAAACCACCCGCACCAACAAAACCCAGCACGGCGGACGAGCGAATGGCGCATTCCCAACGGTAAACGGTGTAGCTGGTCAACTCAGCAGCGGTTTGCGGTAAAAGAGCGTAAAAAAACGCTTGCAACCTGCCAGTGCCGTTGCGCAGCAAACTCTGCGTGGCATGTGGCTCGCCACTTTCCAAAATATCAGCGTAGACCTTGCCCAGCATGCCGCTGTAAGCCAGTGCAATCGCCAATACGCCCGATGTAGGGCCAAGCCCCACGATACGCACGAATAAAAGCGCCCAGACCAGCTCAGGCACGCTGCGCAAAACGATTAATACACTGCGTATGATTTGCCGAACCACGCTAGGCAGAAGCGCCATGCGGCCATTCAAGGCTGAAATTGACAACACGCGAACCGACAACAAGCACAGCGGAATAGCCAGTAACATCGCTAAAGTTAAACCTGCGGTCGCTATGGCCACGGTGCGCCAAGTTTCACGCACCAGAAGGGTCAAAAACTCGGCATCAAGTTTCGGTGGAAAAAAGTCGGCTAAGAAATGCCAAGTTGGTTTGAGTGCACCGGGTTCAAGCAATAAGGACGGCTTAAATTCGGTCAATACCAACAATGGCCACATGACGACTGCTGCAGCCAGCCACCAAAACATGCGCCCCAACCATGCGGGGTCCCGTAACGCCGGTTGGGTCAGTGCCGGATGATGCAAAACCGGATTATTTATCGGCACAACATCACCACAGGCGTGGTTTCAATAGGCACTGGTAATTCTTCAGTCGCCGGTCCGTCAAGCTCATTCAAATGTTGCTCATACAACTGATACAACAACTCTTTTGTAACTTGCTTGGCGGGTAAATCAAACGCGACAACACCATCCCGCAAACCGATGATGCGTGGAAAGTTGGCCAGCGCCATCTCGACATGGTGCAAAGTTGTCACAAGTGTCGCGTTACGCTCTGTGGCTGTTGCGGTCAGTGTGTCAATGGCTTGCTGTGCACGGCTGGGGTCAAGTGCTGAGAGTGGTTCATCAACCAAAAATAATTTAGCGTCTGATGCTAAAGCGCGTGCCAAGCCCACACGTTGACGCTCCCCACCCGATAAACGGTCAACCCGTTCGAAAAGCTTTTCGCTCAAGTCAAACTGTTGTAACGCAACATGCGCAGGCTCTAAATCTTGCGGATACAGCAAACGCGACAAGCTGCGCCAAAACGATTCATGCGGCAATTTACCCGCCAAAACAGCATTGATCACGCGCTGTCTGGGGGGCAGTGGCGGCACTTGCGGCGCTAAAAACAAGTCGCCCCGCAAACGCTGCAGAGCAGCTCGCGGCAATTGCCACGGGTCGGTGCCGTTAAGCGACATGCTACCAACAGAAGAATGACCAGGCTCAGCGCAAGGTGCTAAGGCGCAAGCTATCAAATGCAATAGAGTGGTTTTCCCCGCGCCTGATGGCCCGATGATGGCCACTCGCTCGCCGCTTGTCATCGTCAAACTGACGCCGCGCACCGCGTTGGGCGAACCCACCGCAGCAGCTGGATGTCTGCCCGAGATGTTTGTTAGCTCAATTCGCATAAAGTTTAGGTAATAAAATAGGCATTAACCGGCGTATTTATTGCCTAAGCTGCTATAAAAAATATAGTAATATGCGGTTCTTGAAAGGGCTAAATTTTAGCGCAAATTGTTTGAATTACTTGAGCAAGCCAGCTGCACGCGCTGCTGATTCAATGCCTTTGTAATTCTCAGGCTTGGTCGCTACAAAGCGTGTGGCCCGTTGCAAATCCAAAATCTCTTTGCCTTCAGCCGTTGAGCTGCTTAATGCCAAAAACGCCTTTGTAATTTTTTCACGTGTGGCAACTGGCATGTCGGCATGCACGGTCCAGTTGTAATCATAGTAGGGTGGGGTGGTGAAAATCACACGCACTTTAGCCGGGTCAACTTTTTTGTCAGCCACAAACTTTTCCCAAACGGAAATATTCAAAGCACCCGCTTCAACTTTGCCTGCAGCTACTGCGGCTATGGTCGCATCATGTGCGCCAGAGAAAGCCACGCGCTTGAAGTCTTTGTCGGCATCAATGCCCGCCTGCATCAAAAAGCTGCGCGGCATCAAATGGCCTGAGGTGCTGGAAGCCGAGCCAAAGCTGACGTTTTTGCCCTTCAAATCCGCCAAAGTCTTGATATCTGGGTCGCTGGTGATAAATACAGAGCGAAATTTCTCATCTTCTTCGCGCTGTACCAATGGTACCGCTTTGCCTCCCGAGCGAATGTTGGCTTGCACAAACGTAAAGCCGCCGTACCATGCCATATCAACTTGTTTGTTCGCCAATGCTTCGACAGACGCGGCGTAATCGGTTACGGGCGTGAATTCAACTTTCATGCCCAATGTTTTTTCCAAATACTTAACCAAAGGCGCTGCTTTACGCGCTAATTCTGTTGGCGACTCGTCCGGAATAGCGGTCACTTTGAAAACTGGCTGTGCAAAAGATGCCGCTGTAAATGCAGCGACCAAGCCAAGGGCTACACAACGTAAACCACGTGATATTGAGTTTGAAAGTTCAAAATGCATAAAAATCTTCCTGGAAAATGAAATACAAGGTGAGATTAAACTCGAATTTAGACAATCTTGCAGGCGATCAAGCTTTTTGACATGGCTGTAAAAAGATTGTAAGCAAAGGGTTTTTGGCGCGACTGCTATAGTTATCCAAAATATCCAGACCTTATTGTTTAAGCACATGCCCAATACGCAAAACGTTAGTATTCTTCCCGTATTCATACAGCGCCACGTTGAAAACCAAGCCGAAGTGCGTGCTGAGTTGCAACTAGGCTTGCTAGCCACGGCAGCGACGACGTCACCTAAATATTTGTACGATGCCTTGGGCTCGCGCTTGTTCGAGGCGATTACCGAACTGCCAGAGTACTACCCGACGCGATTAGAAGCGTCTATTTTTGAGCAGTTTTCGTCTGAAATGGCAACGGCTGCGGGGTTGGGGCATACCTTGATTGATTTGGGCGCAGGCAATTGCGAGAAAGCGGCGCGGCTGTTTGATGCGCTTCGCCCGGCTAAATACGTAGCGGTCGATATTTCGGTTGATTTTTTGAAACAAGCATTGACTACTTTGCAACGCCAAAACCCAGATTTACCCATGCTGGGTTTGGGTATGGATTTTTCAACGAGTCTGGAATTGCCTTTGGAGGTTGGCAACGGCAGTCGCTTGTTTTTTTACCCAGGCAGCAGTATTGGCAACTTTACGCCGGCAGATGCGTTGCCGTTTTTGCGTCAAATTTATGACGCCTGCAAGGGGCAGGGCGGTTTGTTGATAGGCGTCGACTTGGTGAAGAACCACGCCGTATTGCAAGCCGCTTATGACGATGCTCTGGGCGTCACTGCCGCCTTCAATCGCAACATGCTGCTGCACATCAACCAATTATTGGGGAGTGATTTCAACATCACCCAGTGGCAACACCGCGCATTGTTCAATACCGAGCTGTCGCGCATTGAAATGCATTTAGACGCGTTGGAGGACTTGACGGTGCGCTGGGGTGGCGGTGAACGCAAGTTTGCCAAAGGTGAAGGCATTCACACTGAAAATTCATACAAATACACGGTGGAATCGTTCACGCAATTGCTCAAAAGCGCAGGTTTTCAAGCAGTAAAACCTTGGCAAGATGCGAATCAGCAATTTTGTTTGTTTTGGGCTAAAGCTTAAATCACAACCCACACGTCCGAAATCCCGAATAAATATCAGTTCTCTCAGGCGCGAAGTAATTGCGGTACTTGACGTTTCTCATCATAGGCTGTGTTGCCGAGCAAGCACCGCGCAGCACTTGGCGAGCGCCAAACCAAGGCGCAGAGTAATCCAAGTAAGGATGCGCTACAAAGCCGGGGTAGGGCGCAAAGGTGCTGGCTGTCCACTCCCATACATCACCCCATCGAAACTCGTTTGAAGACTTATTTGAGCTTAACGTTGATACGTCTAACTCCCACTCCGCTTCCGTTGGCAGTCTTCGCCCCGCCCAAACACAGTAATCTTGCGCGTCACTCAGGCTCACATGCACAGCGGCAGCTTGCAAATCTAGAGCTTTCCAAACGCCAAATTCCTGCTTTTCGTAGACAGAACCGCTACGCCTCACATAGCGCGGCAAGCTCCGAGTCGTCGCTTCCGCAAAACTCAAATACTCGCCCCAATTGACACATCGGCTGTCAATCTCAAACGCCGCCACTTCTACGGGGCGTGCTCCCAGCTCATTGTCAAAAGCAAAACCTGAATCTTGGTAGCCCAATAAAACTGTTTGTTTTTGATGCGTAAATTGGCACTTAGCCGGCGTTTTTATTGCCTGAGTAGCTATTAAATTGGGGGTAATATTTTGATGCAAACTAATATTTACAACGACACCCACAGCTTGCGCCATGTAGATGGCCGCTTCTAAATGCATGGCCTCGTGGAACATAACCAAGCGGTAAAAGTACAGCGCGTCGTCACTGTTACCTGCTTGAGCTAACACTTCTAGGGTTTGCTGCAAGGTTTTGGCGAGGTAATCTTTGCAGGCCATAGGCTCTAGCAGTGGCAAATGCCAGCGTGCCTCATGCGCTACGGTGCTTGAGTTGTACCAGCTGTCAGCTTGCACCAAAACGGACGGCAAACGCGTATGGTTTGCGTCGTAATGGATGCCTAATTCGCGCTGCTGGTTGCGCCCAATCCAAAACTCTTGAAACCACGCCACGTGCCCCAGCTCCCAAAGGGGCGGATTCAGCTCGTCAGCGTAGGGCACCATCAAACGGTCAGCGGCAACGTAGGCATCAAACACGGCCAGAGTTTTTGCCCGCAAGTCTTGCAAGCCGTTCGCAATTTGCGCAGCGTTGGCTTTTCGCCAATCAATGGCGCTTTCAATAGAGCTATTGCTCGTCGGCATACCGTGCATAATTTAGGAATATGTTGTCGAAACCATCTATTTGTATCATTAGTCCCGCGCTTGCCGCTGCCAACAATGGCAATTGGCAAACCGCCAAGCGCTGGCAGCAGATGCTATCAAGCGATTATCACGTTGAGATTATGCTGCAATGGGATGGTAAGCCTTACGACGCGATGCTGGCCTTGCACGCGCGCCGTTCGGCGGATTCAATAGCGCAGTGGTCGGCTAAGTTCCCTGATAAATTGATTGTTTTAGCGTTGACGGGGACTGATTTGTACCGCGACATTGCGGTAGACCCTTTGGCGCAGCAGTCGCTCAAGCTGGCGCATCGCTTGGTTGTGTTGCAAGACATGGGCCCCAAAAGCTTGCCCGCTGAGTTTCAGAGCAAATGCCAAGTCATTTTTCAATCAACACCGCGTCGCCAGAGCGTTCAAAAAACCACAAAGAAATTAAGGGCTTTGATGGTCGGGCATTTGCGCGCTGAAAAGTCGCCCGAAACCTATTTTGCTGCTGCAAGAGCCTTGGTGCACCGGCACGACATTGTTTTGGACCACATTGGTGCACCTTTGGATGCTGACTTGGGCAAACAAGCGCGTCAATTAGCCTTGGAAGTGCCCACTTACCGCTATTTAGGTGAGCAAACCCATGAGCAAACCCGCGCCCGCATAGTCCGCGCACACGTCCTCGTGCACCCCAGCCGCATGGAAGGCGGCGCGCATGTGGTGATGGAAGCGGTGATGAGCGGCACGCCCGTGTTGGCGTCGCGTATCGACGGCAATGTGGGCATGCTGGGGGCTGATTACGCAGGGTATTTTGACTGTGGCGATGCAGATCAGCTGGCCAACGCGCTGATTGCCTGCCGAAACGGTCAAAAAGAGCAAAACCATCTAGAGAGCAAACTTACTCAATTGGCACGACAATGCAGCTTCCGCGAAAAACTGTTTGAGCCGGTGGCCGAGCAAACGGCTCTGCTGCGCCTCTTCGCTGAAATACGCTAAAACGCTATCCAGTCAAAACTCTAAATCTCTCAAGCCCAATCTCGAATTCACCCATGCAAACCTCAGACCAGCCCATCTTGCGCGACATTGTTTTGATCGGCGGCGGCCACAGCCACGTAGGCGTTCTCAAGAGCTTTGGCATGAACCCGATTCCCGGCGTGCGCCTCACGTTGATCTGCACCGACATGCACACGCCCTATTCCGGCATGCTGCCGGGCTATGTGGCGGGGCATTATGACTATGACGAGGTGCATATTGATCTTTCCCGCTTGGCTGCGTTTGCCGGGGCGCGGCTGTACCGTGATGAAGTCATTGGTATTGACCGGTCTAGCCAAAAAGTCATTTGCAAAAGCCGCCCAGCCGTGCCGTACGACCAGCTCTCCATCAACATCGGCTCCACACCGCAGTTAGATGACGTACCGGGTGCCGCCGAACATGTGGTGGCCGTCAAACCGATTCGCAATTTCAACGACCGCTGGCTCCAATTGCTGGAGCGGGTTAAAACGCATCTCGGCAAAACCACCATTGCTGTGGTGGGCGCAGGCGCAGGCGGCGTGGAGCTGTTGCTGGCCATGCAGTTTCGCTTGCGCAACGAGCTCACCCTGCTGGGTCGCAACCCCGATGAATTGACTTTTCATCTGCTAACCAACAGCGAGACCATCTTGCCCACGCACAACGCAGGCGTGCGCAGCCGTTTCGATGCCGTACTCGCGCAGCGCGGTGTGCAGGTGCATCGCAATGCGGAAGTTACGCAAGTTGATAAGCGAGGGGGAGCAGGTGTGTTGATCACCTCTAAAGGCCAAGAATTACAAGCCGACGAAATCATGTGGGTGACGCGTGCTGGCGGTGCCGCTTGGCTTAAAAACACGGGGCTACAGCTCGATGCGGAAGGTTTCATTGAAGTCAAAGACACGTTGCAAACCATCAACGACCCGCTGGTTTATGCTGCGGGCGACATTGCCAGCATGGTCAATTTCAAGCTGGAGAAAGCCGGCGTGTTCGCTGTGCGTCAAGGCAAACCGCTCACTGAAAATCTGCGACGGGCAGTAGGCGGCGTGGCACTGGAAGCGTATCGACCACAAACCAGTTGGCTCGCGCTGATCAGCACGGGCGACAAATACGCCGTAGCTTCTCGCGGCTGGCTGGGCTTTGCTGGTGCTTGGGTCTGGCAGTGGAAAGACTGGATTGACCAGCGCTTTATGCGCAAATTCAGCGAGTTTCC
>JANPIC010000152.1:0-19260 GCA_031424795.1 Polaromonas sp.
GCGGTGCTCAAAACCCTGGAAACTGCCGATCTACCATCGCCAGCAGCACGAGCCTATGAGACGATTCTGCCTGCAGTCGTTCATGTGGTGAGTTACGTTAAAAGCAAAGATGGCACCCAAGATGAGCGAGTTGGCTCGGGGACGGGCGTGGTGATTGTGGACAAAGGCATCATCTTGACCAATTTGCATGTGGTGCAGGGCGCGCAAAGCATCAAGATTACCTTTTCAGACGGCATGGAATCGACAGCCTCCGTGACCGGTACACAACCAGAAAATGACTTGGCGGTGCTGCAGGCACACAAAATTCCGGACGACATGATCGCCGCCACCATGCGTTCGACGGCGGATTTACGACCGGGTGACCAGGTGTTGGCCGTTGGGTTTCCGTTTGGCATCGGGCCATCCGCTTCTGCGGGCGTGGTCTCGGGTCTCAAGCGCACTTTTCGCTCACCCGAGGGCACGCAGGAAATATCTAACTTGATCCAGTTTGACGCTGCTGCCAACCCCGGTAACTCGGGCGGTCCACTGGTCACCATGGATGGGCAAGTGGTGGGCATCGTCACTGCTATTTTGAACCCGACCAAGCAAGGCACGTTTATCGGCATCGGCTTTGCTGTCCCCATTGAAAATGCCGCCATGGCCGCCGGTATGCCACCGTTTTAAAAAGGAATCGACCTATGTCTGATGCATTTGATGCTACTGCCCAAAACGCGGAGACCGCGCAATTGATGGAACAAATCCTCTACGAAGTGAAACGCATCGTGGTCGGGCAGGACAAGTTTTTAGAGCGCGTCATGGTCGCCATTCTGGCGCAGGGTCATTTGCTGGTGGAGGGGGTGCCCGGTTTGGCGAAAACGTTGACGGTGAAAACCTTGGCAAACACGATTCGCGGTGATTTCAAGCGCATTCAATTCACACCCGATTTGGTGCCTGCTGATCTGGTGGGTACGCGTATTTACAACCAAAAAACGGGCGATTTTTCGACCTCGCTCGGCCCTGTTTTTACGAACTTGTTGCTGGCAGATGAAATCAACCGCGCCCCTGCCAAGGTGCAAAGCGCCTTGTTGGAAGTGATGCAAGAGCGTCAAGTCACCATTGCGGGTGTCACCCACAAAGTGCCCGAGCCTTTTTTGGTGATGGCGACGCAAAACCCGATTGAAACCGAAGGTACTTACCCGTTGCCGGAAGCGCAGGTTGACCGTTTTATGATGAAGGTGCTGGTGGATTACCCGACCGACGAAGAAGAATTCGTCATTGTGCAACGGGTCACAGGACCAGCAGTTGCCCTTTCCGCTGTGGCAACGACTGAACAACTCGCCGCCTTGCAACGCACCTGCCGCCAAGTGTATGTTGACCCCAGTTTGATCCAGTATGCCGTGCGCTTGGTGTCCGCCACGCGAACGCCGGACAAACATGATTTGAAGGAGCTGAGTCGCTTCATCACCTACGGAGCCAGCCCACGTGCGACGATCAATTTGACGGAAGGTGCTCGTGCGTTAGCCATGTTGCGTGGCCGCACTTACGTGCTACCGGAGGATATGACTGACTTGGTGCCCGATGTGCTGCGCCACCGTTTGGTGCTGTCGTACGAAGCCTTGTCTGAGGGGCTGACGGCGGATGCCGTCATTGCCAAAATCATGGCCAAAGTACCAGCACCAGCGAAGCCGCTGGAGCACGAAAAACTGGCGGCTTAATTTTGATATTCATGCAGACGATTTAAAGAAACCAGCACCATGTTTGAAATTTTCAAACGTAAAACAGCTAAATCCATTGAGAAAGGGGAAAACGCAAGCTTGTCTGCTGCGGCATTAGAAAACAACGATGCAGAACACATTTTGCGTCGCTTGGAGTGGACGGTTATTCGCCGCCTTGATGGTTTGCTGCAAGGCGACTACCGCACGCTGTTGCGGGGGACTGGCATCGATTTGGCTGATTTGCGCGAGTACCAACACCATGACGATGTGCGTCATATGGATTGGAACGTCACCGCACGTTTGCAAGTCCCACATGTGCGTGTGTTCACCGAAGACCGCGAGATGACGGCTTGGTTTTTGCTCGATCTGAGTCCGTCGGTTGATTTTGGTTCCGGCAACCAACTCAAACGCAGCGTCTCCAGCGGTTTTGTCGCTGTGTTGGCGCGGCTGCTGACGCGGCATGGTAACCGAGTGGGTGCTATTTTGTACGGCGCAGGTGTTGACCGTGTGATTCCCGCAGGCAGTGGTCGGCGTCACGTGTTGCAGTTGATGCATGCCATGCAGCAGCGATCAAAGCCGTCCGAGGTCAGCACCACACGCTTGGCTGATTTGCTCATGTCGGCAGCCAGCATGGTGCGCCGCCGCTCTACCGTATTTGTGGTGTCCGACTTCATCAGCGAGCCGGGCTGGGAAAAACCGTTGGGCTTGCTGGCGCAAAAGCACGAGGTTGTGGCGGTGCGGCTGTTTGACCCCTTGGAAGCCGAGTTGCCCGATCTGGGGCTGATCACCATGCGTGATGCCGAGAGTGGCGAGCAACTGTTGGTAGACACGTCGAATGCCAAGTTTAGACAGCGTTTTGCGCAAATCGCTGCACAGCGCGAGACCGAATTGCGCCAAACTTTGGCCCGCGCAGGCGTGGACACTTTGGAGTTGTCGACAGAAGATGATTTGGTGCCATCGATTTTGCGTTTTAGCGACATGCGCAAACGCCGCAGTCGGATTGGCGTTGGCGGCAAGTTGCCAACCCATCTCAAACTGGTTGCCTGACCGCGCTGTACAGGAGTCTTGTTTATGAAATTCACAGAAATGTTTGGCAGCTGGTGGCCCAAGTCTTTTCCCTCAAGTTTTCCCATGACCTTTATGTGGCCGACGCTGCTTTGGCTGTTGCTGGCTGTGCCGCTGCTGGTAGCTGTGTATTGGTGGTTATTGCGGCGCAAAAAGAAGGCTTCGGTGCGCTTTGCGAGTTTGTCCATCGTCCGTGAAGCGATGGACACAGGCCCGAGTTTTCGCCGCCACATACCGCCGTTTTTGTTTTTATTAGCTATTACAGCGATGCTGCTCGCCGCATCACGCCCGTTTGCTGTCGTCACGCTGCCTATGCAACAAGAAACCATCATGCTGGCGATGGACGTTTCTGGCAGTATGCGCGCCACAGACGTGTTGCCCACCCGCATGGTTGCGGCACAAAATGCCGCGAAAGCATTTTTAGCAGACCTGCCGCGCAACATCAAAGTCGGCATCGTGGCTTTTGCGGGATCCGCCCAAGTGGCACAAATCCCAACCTTGAATCGCGAAGATTTGGTCTCCGCGATTGACCGCTTCCAACTCCAACGCGGTACCGCCATTGGCAATGGCATCGTGATGTCATTGGCAACCTTGTTCCCAGATGCGGGCATTGATCTGGCGCAGTTGCAATATGGCCAGCGACAACGCGGTGTCTCCATCGATGAAAAACCCAAAGAGAAAAAGGAATTCACGCCGGTTGCACCTGGCTCTTACAGCTCCGCCGCCATCATTTTGCTGACCGATGGGCAGCGCACCACAGGTGTTGATTCGCTGGAAGCCGCAAAAATGGCGTCAGAGCGGGGTGTGCGTGTTTATACCGTTGGCGTCGGGACGGTGAACGGCGAAACCATAGGCTTTGAAGGCTGGTCCATGCGCGTCAAGCTCGACGAAGAAACCCTCAAAGCCATTGCCAACAAGACCCAGGCTGACTACTTCTACGCGGGCACTGCCGCCGATCTGAAAAAAGTCTACGAAACCCTGAGTTCCCGCCTGACGGTGGAGAAAAAGGAAACCGAAATATCGGGGCTCTTGGCCTTGGTAGCCGCTGCGCTGGCGATTGCCTCAGCGGGGCTGTCCATGCTTTGGTTCAACCGGATTTTGTAGAGAGCTTACCCATCTAAGAACGCCGATTACTCCTGCTACTCCTGCAACACCCCACCCACCAGCCGTAACTGCCGGTCACACCGCGCTGCCAGCGTTTCGTCATGCGTCACCACCACGAAAGCCGTGCCTTGTGTTTTGGCCAGGTTAATCATCAAATCAAACACCGCGTTGGCGGTATTTCTGTCCAGATTGCCAGTCGGTTCATCCGCCAGCACGCAAGCGGGTTGGGTGACCAAGGCACGGGCGATGGCGACGCGCTGGCGTTCTCCGCCTGAGAGTTCGGATGGCCTGTGGTGATGGCGATCTTTCAAGCCGACTTCAGCAAGTATTTTTCTAGCGATTTGTGCTGATTTTTCAACCTCTAAACGTCGAATCCACAGTGGCATAGCCACGTTGTCTTGCGCGGTGAATTCGGCTAACAAGTGGTGAAACTGGTAGACAAAACCCAGATGCTGGTTGCGTAAATCACCAATCTCAGCCTCATTGAGTTTTGCCAAAGCATGTCCCTTTAGCGTTACTGAACCAGTAGTTGGCGTATCCAAGCCGCCCAGTAAATGCAAAAGCGTACTTTTGCCCGAACCAGACGCACCAACGATGGCTAAGATTTCACCAGCATGCACGTGTAAATCAACATCGTGCAACACCGTCACATCCAACGTACCTTCGTGAAAACGCTTCCCCAAGCCAGTGGCTGACAGCACTACTTCTTTTTCTAAATTATTCATATCTCAAAGCCTCGGCCGGGTTGATACGGCTGGCGCGCCAGCTGGGGTACAGCGTGGCGGCAAAGGCCATGATGAGGGAAATGATGGCAATCGGCATGATGTCGCTCATCTGCGGCTCGCTGGGCATGCCGCTGAGCAGGTAGATGTCCTTCGGCAAAAAGCTGGCGTTGAACAGCCGTTCGATGAAGGGCACGATCACGTCGATATTGAAGGCGATGCCCAAGCCCAGCAGCAGGCCGGACAGCGTGCCAATCACCCCCACCGTCGCGCCCTGCACCACAAAAATGCCCATGATGCTTTTCGGGCTGGCGCCCAGCGTGCGCAAAATGGCGATGTCGGCGCGCTTGTCGGTCACTGTCATCACCAGCGTGGACACCAGGTTGAAGGCGGCTACGGCGACAATCAGCGTCAAAATGATGAACATCATGCGTTTTTCAACCTGCACGGCGGCAAACCAGGTCTTGTTTTGCCGCGTCCAGTCGCGCACAATCAGGTCGCCGGTCAGGCTCAGGCTGAGCTGTTTTGCCACGTCACGGGCCTGGTGCAGGTCTTTGAGTTTCAGACGGATACCGGTCGGCCCTTCCAGCCGGAACATCTTGGCCGCGTCGTCCATGTGCATCATCGCCAGCGTGGCGTCGTACTCAAAATGACCCGAGTCAAAGGTGCCCACCACCGTCAGCTGCTTCATGCGCGGCACCACGCCGGCGGGTGTCACTTGGCCGCTGGGGGCGATCAGCGTCACCCGGTCGCCTTTGCCCACGCCCAGCTGCCGCGCCAGTTCGTAGCCCAACACCACGCCAAACTCGCCCGGCAGCAGCGCTTTGATGGCGTCCAGGTTCTGGCTGCTGGCGGCTAAGTCGGTCACTTCGCGCTCGGTGGCGGGGTCGATACCGCGCACGATAGCGCCTTTCATGTCCTCACCCCGCGCCAACAAAGCCTGGGTTGCGATGAAACTGGAAGCGCCGACGACCTGCGGGTTTGTCCGCGCCTCAGTCAGCGTGCGCGTCACATCGGGCAGCGCCGCACCGCCAGCGCTGAAAATCTCGACGTGCGAGACCACGCCCAGCATGCGGTCGCGCACCTCTTTTTGAAAGCCGTTCATCACCGACAGCACAATGATCAGCGCCGCCACGCCCAGACCGATGCCCAGCATCGACACCCCCGAGATGAACGAGATAAAGCCATTGCGCCGCGTGGCACGGCCCGCGCGGGTGTAGCGCCAGCCGAGTTTGAGTTCGTAGGGGAATTGCATAGATGGAGGGTATGGTAACAGCGACAATAGGGCATGTCTGAAAATGCCACCCATCTGTTGATTCCCTTTGCTTCTGTAAGTTCAGAAGCTGCTACTAAGTATTTGCAAGGCTTGGAATTGCCGAACCTGCGGCAACTCCTAAGCGCCTTGACCTTGGTCGACAGCGATATTGGCGTTGAAGAATCATTTTCTCCCCCGCACGAGCGCGCTCTAGCCAGGGCGCAAGGTTTGCCCGTTGCCGATGGCTGCATTCCATGGGCTGCAAAAATGGCCAATTCAAGAGCATCAGTTTTGGGGCTAGAAAACGCGCAAACCTTGCCTTGGAGCTTCATTACCCTGTGCCACAGCGTGGTCGGCATCGGCAGCATGACCATGGAAGACCCAGATCAATTGCAAGTGTCTGAGGTGGAATCGCGCCAGCTACTCGCCGATATGACGCCCTATTTCGCAGAGGATGGATTGACGCTGCATTACCTAGAACCAACGCTCTGGCTATGCAGTGGCGAGCCTTTGCGCGATGTCCGCACCGCTTCGCTAGACCGCGTGATGGGGCAAGACTTAGTACCTTGGCAGCCCGCCCAAGGCGAGTCCGCAAAACTGCGTCGCCTGCAAAACGAAATGCAAATGTTGCTGTACACTCATACAGTTAATGATGCCAGAAACCGCGCTAGAGTTGCCGCCATCAATTCGATCTGGTTGCATGGAACTGGTGAGTTGACAGTGCTTCAACCGCAAGTGAGTACTAACATCGATATGCCAAGAAACCTTGCCGATGCCGCTTTGAAAGAGGATTGGTTAGCTTGGGTGAAAGCTTGGGAGCAATTGGATGCGACGGTTTGTGCGGATTTGCTCAAGCGCGTTCAAGCCGGCGAACCCGTCACCTTGACCTTGTGCGGCGATCGCAGTGCTTTGCGCTATGAATGTCGGCAAAAAACGGTGTTTGAACGAATAAAAAACAGATTTATAGGCGTTTTAGGCCTCAAGCCGGCGTATTTATTGCCTAAGCAGCTATAAAAAGCATAGTAAAAATTAAACTAACTCATTTGATCTCCATTTGTTCTGAACCCATGAAAATCATCGTCCGCGACGTTCCCCCCCGCGCCGCCTGGGCGCTTGAGCAAACTGGCGTGCATCCGCTCTTGGCGCGGCTCTATGCCGCCCGTGGCGTGAGTACCAAGGAGCAGCTGGATACAACACTGTGCGCCGATTTGCTCAAGCGCGTTCAAGCCGGCGAACCCGTCACCTTGACCTTGTGCGGCGATCGCAGTGCTTTACGCTATGAACGTCGGCAAAAAACGGTGTTTGAACGAATAAAAGGCGGGTTTAGAGGTGTTTTAGGCCTCAAGCCGGCGTATTTATTGCTTAGACAGCTATAAAAAAGATAGTAAAAATTAAACTAACTCATTTGATCTCCATTTGACCTCCATTTGTTCTGAATTCATGAAAATCACCGTCCGCGACGTCCCCCCCCGCGCCGCCTGGGCCTTAGAGCAAACCGGCGTGCACCCGCTCTTGGCGCGGCTCTATGCCGCCCGTGGCGTGAGTACCAAGGAGCAGCTGGACGATGGTTTGGCGCTCTTGCTGCCACCCAGCAGCCTGAAAGGTGTTCAAAAAGCTGCCGTCTTGCTGGCCGACGCCATCGCCGACAACAAGCGCCTGTGCATCGTCGCCGACTACGACTGCGACGGCGCGACCGCCTGCGCCGTCGGCATACGTGGCCTGCGACTGTTGGGGGCAAAACACGTCAGCTACATCGTGCCCGACCGCGTGGTGGACGGCTACGGCCTGACCGCACCGATCTCCCAGCGCGTCAAAGACAGCGGGGCGGACGTGCTGATCACCGTGGACAACGGCATCGCCAGTTTTGAGGGCGTCGCCACCGCCAAGGCGCTGGGCTTGCAGGTCTTGGTGACCGATCATCATTTGCCCGCCGTGGTCGATGGGGCGATCAAACTGCCCGACGCCGACGTCATCGTCAACCCGAACCAGCCCGGCTGCGACTTTGAGAGCAAATCCATCGCCGGTGTCGGCGTGATGTTTTACGTGCTGCTGGCGTTGCGGGCAGAACTTAGGACGCGCGGGGTCTTTACCCCACAAAATCAGCCCAAGGTTGATGCGCTGCTGCCTTTGGTCGCTTTGGGCACCGTCGCCGATGTGGTCAAACTGGATGCGAACAACCGCCGCCTCGTCGCCCAAGGCCTCAAACGCATCCGCGCCGGCGTGTTACCTGCCGGAATCGCTGGTCTTTTTATAGCAGCAGGGCGCAAAGCACCGGTCGCCACCAGTTTCGACTTTGGCTTTGCACTCGGTCCACGCATCAACGCCGCCGGTCGCCTGTCTGACATGACGCTGGGCATCGAATGCCTGCTGACCGACGACCCCGGCCGCGCCGACGAGCTGGCCCGTACCCTGGACGGCATCAACCGCCAGCGCCGCGAGCTGGAAGGCGGCATGCGCGAGCAGGCGTTTGTCATGGCCGAGTCGCTGTTTCAGGAAGACGAAGACCCACCTCCCGCCATCTGCGTGTTTGACCCCGAGTTCCACGAAGGCGTGGTCGGCATCGTCGCCTCCCGACTCAAAGACAAGCTGCACCGCCCCAGTTTCGTCTTCGCCGCCAGTGGCGCAGCCGGTAAATCGCACGAGTTAAAGGGCTCCGGCCGTTCCATCCCCGGTTTTCACCTGCGCGACGCGCTCGACCTGGTCGCCAAACGGCATCCCGGCGTGCTGCTGCGTTTCGGCGGCCATGCGATGGCGGCGGGTTGCACAATTCTGGAAGAGCGCTTCGACGAGTTTGAAGCCGCGCTCAGCCAGGTCGCCGCCGAGTGGCTGGACGACGAATCCCTCACCCGCACCCTCACCACCGATGGCGCTTTAGACGCCAACTACCTGCGGGTCGATTTGATCGACATGCTGGACCGTGAAGTCTGGGGGCAGGGCTTTGCTGCGCCCACGTTCAGCGAAGAGGTGGAGGTGCTGTCGCAGCGCATCGTCGGGCAAAACCATTTGTCGCTGAAGCTCAAACACCAAGGTCAACCCATGGACGGCATCTGGTTCGGCCACACCGAGCAGTTGCCGCCGCGGGTGAAACTGGCGTTTCGGCTGGATGCGGCGGAGTGGAATGGGCGACGGACGATCAAGTTTTTGATTGAGGGGGTGGAAGGGCTTTAGTTGTAAGTGCGGACGCAACTTGATGGGTTTGCTTACATCAACGTGAAGTTATGCAAAGAAGGGCAAAGCCTTGTGAAGCCAGCAAAACACGGTCTTTTCATTTTTAGAATGACCTTAACAGCAGCGAACAGCTTCAAAAACTGTGCTGATGTTTTTTTCATTTCTAAAAAGGATTTTCATGAACTCAATCTCAAAATTTGCCCTCAAAAGCCTAGCCGTTGGTGCTTTGGCTGCTGCTGCAATGGCTAGCGCGCAAGCACAAACATCTAGCGCTGCTCCTGGTTTGTCAGGCGTTTACGTCGGTGGCAGCGTTGGCAGCACCGCTATCACTGATCTGAGCTCAAAAGTCGGCTATGGCGGCTATGTGGGTATCAAACTCAACGAAAACTTCGCCATTGAAGGCGCAGCGCAAAGCTTGGGCAAATTCAGCGTTGCGGGTACAGATGTCAAAGCAACCGCTTACAACGTCTCCGTGTTGGCTGGTGTGCCAATTGATCCGAAAATTTCCGTCTATGGCCGCTTGGGATATGGCACATTGACAGCGACCGCTGGCGGCACAACGGCTGATACCAACTCCGTCCTCTACGGCGTTGGCGCTCGCTACCAGTTGAACCAGAACTTGGCCGTTCGTGCTGAGTACACCCGTTTGGCGTCTGACACGGGCACCTTTGGTGTGGGCTTGCAATACGGTTTTTAAGCGGCTTCTAATCAGCGTTTAACCTTTAAAGCCTCGTAAAACACTGTTTTACGAGGCTTTTTTGCCGCGAATTAACCCACTCCCGCCGTGCAGCGCCTGCCTAAACTCGCTGCGCTCAGACAACGTCAGTCGCTGTCCGACGGGAGTGGGTTAATTGGTGAGATCGCATCAGTCACCCAAAATACACAAGACTTTTGCATAAAGCCTAAAATACTAGGGTGACTACCTACTTAAATGCTGATCTCCATTGCCATTCCGTCGTCTCTGACGGCACTTTGACACCTGAAGCGCTGGCGGCGCGGGCCAATGCCAACGGGGTGGAGCTGTGGGCGCTTACCGACCATGACGAAATTGGCGGGCAGGCGCGGGCTGCGGCTGCGGCCGCGGCGAATGGCATGGCTTACCTGACGGGAACGGAGATTTCGGTCACGTTTGCCAATGAAACCGTGCATATCGTCGGCCTTGGTTTTGATGCAACCAACCCCATCATCATTAATGGTTTGGCCAAAACCCGTGGCGGACGTGGTGAGCGTGCTATGGAAATGTCTGACGGCTTGGCCAAAGTCGGCATCAAAGGCGCTTACGATGGCGCTTTGAAGTTTGTCGGCAACCCAGAGTTGATCTCCCGAACCCATTTCGCCCGATTTTTGGTTGAAAGCGGCGTTTGTAAAGACACTTACGAGGTGTTTCGCAAGTATTTAACCGAAGGCAAACCCGGCTACGTGCCGCACCGCTGGGCGAGCTTGGGCGACGCGGTGGGCTGGATCACGCAAAGCGGCGGCGTGGCGGTGATTGCCCATCCAGGGCGTTACAAATTCACAGCGAACGAAGAATTCGCCTTGTTCAGCGAGTTCAAAACCCATGGCGGGCAGGGCGTGGAGGTGGTGACGGGTAGCCACACCACGGCGGAATATGTGGAGTATGCGGCGGTGGCGAAAGAGTTTGGCATGGCGGCTTCGCGCGGGAGTGATTTTCACAGCCCGGACGAGAGCCGGATTGATTTGGGGACGCTGCCGATGCTGCCAGGCGATTTGACACCAGTTTGGGAACTGCTGAAAGATAAGATTCAAGACAAAATTCAACCTACGATGCAGAGTTCAGTGCAGGAAAAAGCACTGTGACGAGCATGGCAGGTCGCTTGGCCAAGCCAGGCATGGCGCTGGAGGGCATTGCTTGGTCGGTGGTGGCGGTGGCGTGTTTTGCGGTGTCGGACACGATTGCAAAATTCGTCACCAGTACGGTTTCAGTGTTGGTAGCGCTGTGGTTTCGTTACGCGATTCAGACCCTTGTGATGTCTGCACTCATGCTGCCCGTGCGCGGCAAGGCGGCGTTTGAAACTGCGCATCCTAAATTTCAAATTCTGCGTGGCTTGCTGTTGGTGGTGACGACGCTGCTGGCGTTTTTAAGCTTGCGTTTCATGCCTGTGGGCGAGTTCACGGCGATTGTGCTGATCACGCCGCTGGTGATTACTTTATTGGCGGGCAAGTTGTTGGGCGAGACAGTCTCTCCCCTGCGCTGGGTGCTGGTGGCGGGTGGTTTTGTGGGGGCGATGGTCATCATCCGGCCTGGGCACGAAGCCTTCCACTGGGCGTCGCTGTTGCCGCTGGCGCTGGTCGGCACCAATGCTTGGTTTCAGGTGCTGACCAGCAAATTGGCCAAAACCGAAGACCCCATGACCATGCAGTTGTACACCGGTTGGACCGGTGCGGTGGTGGCGACCTTGGCGCTGCCGTTTGTATGGACGGAGCTGCCAGCTTGGCCGCTTCTCGCCTTGTTGGTGGTGATGGCTTGTTTGGTGACTGCTGGGCATTTCATGCTGACTTTGGCTTACCAGCGTGCGCCAGCGGTGACGTTAACGCCGTATTTTTATCTGCAAATTTGCTTTGCGATGCTAGGTGGTTGGGTCGTTTTTGCGCATGTGCCAGATGCGTGGGTGGTTGCGGGCATGGTGTTGATTGGGGTTTGCGGCGTGGCGGGAGGTTGGTTGACGGTTTATGAAGATAAGAAAAATCACGCCAAAAACCAAGTCATTATTGAGCCCATCGAATAAGAACTGTCGAATCACACGTCGGTTAAAAATACAGCACCATGGCACAATTTTTTGAAGTTCACCCCGATAACCCGCAGCCGCGTTTGCTGAAGCAGGCCGTCGCGCTGCTCGCCAAAGGCGGCATTGTGGCTGTGCCGACCGATTCCAGCTATGCCTTGGTTTGTCATCTAGACGACAAAGCCGCCGCAGACAAGTTGCGCCAAATCCGCCAAGTGGACGACAAACACCATCTCACACTGCTGTGCCGCGATTTGTCCGAACTGGCCAGCTTCGCGCGGGTGGACAACAAGCAGTTTCGTTTGCTCAAAGCGGCTACGCCGGGGCCCTACACCTTCATCTTAGAAGCCAGCAAGGAAGTGCCGCGCCGCTTGAGCCACCCTTCGCGTAAAACCATTGGCTTGCGTGTGCCGCAGCATGCGGTGCTGAGTGAATTGTTAGCGCTGCATGGTTCGGCCTTGTTGGCGACCACGCTGATTGCGCCCGGTGAAACCGACTCTATCAACGATGCGCAGGAGATTCGTGACCGTTTTGAACACCAACTCGCCGCCATCATCGACGCCGGCGCGTGCGCGTCTGAGCCAACCACGGTGATTGATTTGACGCCTATGGATGGGGGTGATGAGCCTGTCGTCGTGCGGCAGGGCTTGGGCAGTTTGGCGAAGTTGGGCTTGTAAATTCCGACTTCATTTCCTGAGACAATGCAGCCATGGATTCCACAAACATCATTCAAAACATTCTCATTTACGCGCTACCGGTGCTTTTGGCGATCACCGTACACGAAGCGGCGCATGGTTATGCAGCACGGCATTTTGGCGACAACACGGCTTACGTGCTGGGGCGTATTACCTTGAATCCGCTGAAGCATATTGATCCAATCGGCACGATTTTGATGCCACTGGTACTGATTTTTTCGGGTAGCCCTTTTCTTTTTGGCTATGCCAAACCCGTACCGGTGCGCTTTGGTAATTTGAATAACCCCAAGCGCGATATGGTGTGGGTGGCTTTGGCAGGTCCAGCGTCAAACTTGATCATGGCTTTGATCTGGGGCATTATTTTTTACCTGCTGAAAGGTTCGGGCGTGGATGAGCCGTTTTTCAACAAAATGGCGCAAGGCGGTATTTTGGTCAATGCGGTGATGTTTGCGTTCAACCTGTTTCCGCTGCCGCCACTTGATGGCGGGCGTATTTTGGTGGGGCTACTACCTTACAAATACGCTGAGCTGGTATCACGCGTCGAGCCGTGGGGTTTTTTCATTGTTTTAGGTTTGGTTATCGCTGGTGTGATCAATGCCATTTGGATGACGCCTATGATGAACGTGACCTACGGTTTGCTTGAGTTGGTGTTGTCGCCTTTGGCGATGTTGCTGAAATAGATGCAAGCGGTGTTTAAGTATTTATGAGTAAGCAAACTTCTCCTTCATTTTCTCGTGTTCTGACGGGTATCACCACCTCCGGCACGCCGCATTTGGGTAACTATGTCGGGTCGATTCGCCCGTCCGTGCGCGCATCGCTGTCTAACGATGTGCAAAGCTTTTACTTTTTGGCTGACTATCACGCACTCATCAAAATTGGTGAACCAGCGCGGGTGCAGCGCTCGACGTTGGAGATTGCGGCATCATGGTTGGCTGCGGGTGTTGACCCTGAGCGTGTGACGTTTTACCGCCAATCGGATATTCCCGAAATCCCAGAGTTGACGTGGCTGCTGACCTGCGTCACCGGCAAAGGCATGCTGAACCGTGCCCATGCCTACAAAGCCTCGATGGATAAAAACAACGCGGCAGGCAATGACCCCGATGCGGATGTCACGGCTGGTTTGTTCATGTACCCGGTGCTGATGGCGGCGGATATTTTGCTGTTCAATGCACACAAAGTGCCCGTTGGGCGTGACCAAATCCAACACATTGAAATGGCGCGTGACATTGCGCAGAGTTTTAACTACCGCTATAAAAACGGCAGTAAAAATGGAGATAACGATCACTTCACACTGCCTGCGGCTGAAATTGAAGCCTCAGTCGCCACTTTGCCAGGTTTAGATGGTCGCAAAATGAGCAAGAGCTACGACAACACGATTCCGCTGTTTGCACCAAAAGCTGAGTTGAAAAAGCTCATCGCTGGCATCGTGACAGATTCGCGTTTACCGGGTGAGTCCAAAGACATAGAAGGCTCTGCTTTGTACCAAATTTACCAAGCTTTTGCTACTGAAGAAGAAGCCAAAGCGATGCAAACCGCTTATAAAAACGGTATTGGCTGGGGCGATGCGAAGCAGATACTCTTTGAGCGCATTGACAGCGAAATTGCGCCCATGCGTGAAAAATACGAATCACTGATGAGCAATCCCGCTCAAATAGAAGCTATTTTGCTAAAAGGCGCGGACAAAGCACGGCAAATCGCTACGCCCTTTATGCAGTCCTTGCGTCAAGCTGTCGGGTTGCGCGGTTTGGGTGGATTGCAAGCTGTGACCAAGGCTGAAAAGAAAACGGTTAAAACTGAGATGGCAAGTTTCAAGCAATACCGGGAATTGGACGGTAAGTTCTACTTCAAATTGGTAGATGCTCAGGCAAAAGTGTTGTTACAAAGTCATGGCTTTGAGTCGCCTAAAGAGGCGGGGCAAATCATTTTGCGCATCAAAACGGAAGGTGCAGGTGCTTTGAGCGCCTTGTCGACGCATTTACATCCATCTTCACCCGAAGAACAGAGCGCCATTAAGGACGCTTTGATACAAATGGTGTAAAGTGATTTAATGTCGCAAAAATGATAGAAATTGCGATAAATGTGTGACTATTGTCACCAATAAGTTCTCTTTTGCTAAATAATGACTTGCTTTCATAGAAAGCTATTGTTTTGTGAAATTGAAATAAGATAACTTTCGAGAAAACCATAAAGCGAGAATACTGTGAGCATTTATGTCATTGACGACCACCCCCTGATGCGTGAAGCTGTGGGCATGCTTTTGCGTCGCTTACGACCCAATATGGAGGTCATTGAGCTTGAGCGCTTGGGCTTACTCAATGCGGCTATTGCTGAACATGGCGAACCAGTCATGTTTTCTTTGGATTTGAAATTACCAGACACAACTGGCGTTTCCGGTGTTCGCCAATTAAAAAACATGTACCCTTTGATTCCGTTGGCCGTGCTTTCTGCATCTCCATCAGGTGACTGGGAGGCACATTGCCTAGAGGCAGGTGCTGATATTTACATCGAAAAATCAGCTGGAGCGACTGAAATTGGCGCAGCCCTCAAAGGCTTGCTGATGGCGGATGACAGTTTTGAAGAAACGCAAGTACCAGGACAAAAGCTGTCAAAGCGCCAAAACCAATTGCTACTGTTGTTGAACAAAGGGCTGAGCAACAAAGATATTGCCGAAGACTTGGGCATCAATGAACACACGGTCAAGGTGCATTTGTGGCGTTTATTCCGTCGTATTGATGTGAAAAGTCGTACGCAAGCGATTTTTTATGCGCGCCAGCAGGGGTTGTTGCCGCCTTAAATTTGTTCGCCTTAGATTCTGGCTTGCGTGGGTACTTCAATACAAAACACGCTGCCACGATCAACTCTAGATCGCATTGAAAATTTAAAATTCAATGGCTCGCACAGGCGTGCGACGATAGACAACCCCAGCCCAAAGCCGTCGCTGGTTCCTGAGTGGCTAGGCGCTTTGTAGAACTCTCTAAACACGGCATCCTGCTGGTCATTGGCAATGCCAACGCCGGTATCCCATACTTCCAACCGTATCCCCTGCTTCGTTTGTCGGCAAGCTAATAAAACGCCGCCTCTGTCGGTGAATTTGATGGCGTTCATCACCAAGTTGCCCAAAATTCTTTTGAGCAGTTGGTGATCCGTATCAATATCCAATTGCATGCCGCGCAAGCGCAGCTCTAATCTTTTAGCTTGTGCCGCCGGCTGGTATTGCAAATGTAATTCACGAAAAAGCTCAGGCAAATGAACATTGGTTTTGTTGACTTTGATTTGGCTCGATTCAATGCGCGCCAAGTCAAACAAACTGTCAAACATATTGATCACGGATTTTGTGGCTAAACAAACTTTGTCCGTGAGTTCTGTCACATGCTCGGGCTCTGATTTGAGCATGGTGGCATACATTTCAAGGGCAAGTACGGGCTGCCGAATGTCGTGTGCAGCACTGGCTAACAAGCGATTTTTTGTCTCTACCGCTTGGTTGGCACGAGCGGTTTGCGCCTTAAGCGATGCAATGAGTTTTTCATTGCCTTTGCGTAATCTCAGGCCTTGAATATATGAGTTGTGCATTTTTGTACCTGCATTCATAATCAAATGCCAGAAAAAAAGCAGCAGCGGAACCGCTATGTATGCCATAGACGCAATGGCCGCTTGTGTATTGAGCAGTAATCTCCCCAGCATGCCGATCAGCAAAGTAATGATCATCGTGTTGATGAACAGCTTCATCGTTTTCAAGTGTGGCGAATAACTGGTGGTGCTGTGTAAACCAATGCCAGCCAAAATAAGCCAACAAATCACTTGGTCATCCATGGATGCTTGGCTGAAAAACAGCCAATCTAGCAAGCTCCATAACACGGCAGACATTGACCATGTCCAAGAGTGTGCGTCTCTGAATTTCAGCTGCGCATCATCACCTGCTTTGTAGACATGCTGCATGTATTGCGATGACAACCACCACCGATAAGTGATGAAAACGGCTGAAATAAATGTCCATGCATACAAGCCAGGTAAATAGACGCTGTCATGAAGTAAAGCAAAAATTAACGGGATGACAAACAGCGTGATGATTTGTGTTTGTCGCTGCATGGGCATGAATGTGCGAATGCTCTCTGCTTCGAACCACAAGATATCCGCTGGCGTATCAATGGCATGTGTTGGCAAGGTCGAGTCTTGGCAATTGTCCGTAACTTGGTGTTGCAGAGCAGTAATTTCAGGATGCATTTTTACAGTCTACCAACTTACAAGCCTTTACAGCTACATTCCGGCGTTTAAATGCAACTTCTACATATAAATATAGCTGTATCTTGTGGAGCGGTTGTAACTTTAGTACCTAAGCAAATGGATTGATTTAAGTCGGTTTCAATTCACGGTCGGTTGAATTTGTAATCAATTGTTTATAAACGTAGAAATCGCTTTTATAGCATGTGCTATCAGACATTTCCCTGCGCGCCTCGCCTTGCAAAAGCGCTTGATTGATGTGATTATTTACAAGTCATTAATCAACTACTTGGATTTAACCATGTCAACCGCTAGTCAAATCAACCTAATTAATCCCCATATCTCCCAATCAGTTTCAGAAAACCGTAGCAAGCATATCTCTAACGCCGTTGCGCTTGCCTTTCCTTGGGTTACAGGACTTTTGTTGATTGCGTTCACGCCCGCAGAAATTGTTCCCACTTGGTTTGCTTGGAATTTGGAGATGCTTTTTGTCACCTTAAGTTCGATTGGCTTGGGTATTGGTTTTCACCGTCATTACACGCACCATGCATTTAAGACTTCTACAGCAGGAAAAATGGTGCTCGGTGTGATGGGCACTTGGACCATGCAAGGCTCCATCACCAGCTGGGTAGCCGACCACAGACGCCACCACCGTTTTGCTGATCAGCAGTTTGACCCACACTCACCGTGGGCGGACGACACAGGCTTGATAAATAACCGCTTCGCCGGCTGGTTTCACGCCCATGTAGGCTGGAAGTTTAAAAGTGCCGTCTCTGACGAAAAGCGTTACGTGCCCGACTTGCTGAAAGATCCTGTCGCTGTGTTTTTGACACGCTACTACTGGCCCGTCGCCATGTCTGGCTATTTGTTGCCTGGCGCGCTGGGCTGGTTGTACGGTGGTTGGCAAGAATGCGCGACATGCCTGTTGTGGGCAGGTTGCTTTCGCGCCGTCGTTTTGCAACAGTTTGAGGGCATCGCCAATTCATTGACGCATTTATTCGGCTCAAAAGTTGAAGGCAGCCAAGACGAAAGTCGCAACAACATGGTGATTACCTTCGTGTTGCTAGGTGAGGGTTTGCACAGCTACCACCACCAAAATGCGACGGTTGCGGTCAATCAGCCCTCCAAATTTGATGTTTTTGGCCACATGATCATGTTTTGCGAGCGTTTGGGCTTGGTCTGGGATCTCAGAAAAGGCAATCCCGCCACCATCGCACCGACAGCGCAGCCACACTTGGGTGGCTTGCAAGGCACTGCTACAATTTAGCCCTTGCAAGCAGAGGAGAAGTGGCAGAGTGGCCGAATGTACCTGACTCGAAATCAGGCGTACCGCAAGGTACCGTGGGTTCGAATCCCACCTTCTCCTCCAGTTATATATGAATTCTTTGCTATTTAAAGTGTAGCATTTGATTGATTAAAAACTCAAAGTGTCAACCAAGTGTCAACGCGGCTAGAGGGTTGTTTGCAATGACCTTGTCTAGATGGCCTTCTGCTAGGTGTGCATAGCGCATCGTCATCTTTAGATCCGCATGGCCAAGGATTTTTTGCAAACTCAAAATGTCGTTGGTAGCCATGATGAAATGGCTTGCAAACGTGTGGCGGAGGACATGGGTCATTTGCCCTTGCTCAAGCTTTAAATCGGTTCTAGAGAGCGCTACAGCGAATGCTGAGCGCGAATTGGTGAATAGCTTCGCTTCAACGCCATGTTTTTTGTGATGGTTCAAAAGCATGGCCTCCAAGTCCCGACTGATAGGTACATTACGAACTTTGCCAGATTTAGTCCTGGCAAACTGAATCATGCCGTTTCGGATTTGTTGGATCGTCAATTGCTCGGCTTCGCCCCATCTGGCACCCGTTGCTAGACAAACACGCGCAATCAATCCAAGGTGGACGTTTTGGGAGCCATCTAAGGCTATCAAAAGGACTTTGATCTCACTTGGCTTCAAGAATGACAACTCTCGCTCTTGCAGCTTGAATGGACGCAGCAGTTTCAGAGGATTGCTCTTTTTCCACAATCCCATACGAATCAACTCATTGAACACCGACCTCAAATAAGCGTGTTCGTGATTCAGCGTGTTTGCAGAAGTGCCCTCAGCCATCCGCTTAGTGCGATATGTCGTAAACATATCGACAGTAAATCCATCAGCCGTTGGATCATTCAACGCTTTGCACAGAGTTAGAAGGCTTCGGTGCGTTTCGGGACCTGCACGCAGTCCAATTCCGTGATTTTTAAACCAAATATCTACCAACTCAGACAACAGCCGGATATCTTTTTTTGGTGGCGTCCAGTCAGGGAAAGTTTGCACCTTCGCTTGAATGTGTCTTTCCCATGCCAGTGCTTCAGCTTTAAATTTAAAAGTTTTTCGAACTCTTTTGCCGCCTCGACCGCCAGGCATTATGTCTACTTGATAACCTGATCCAACTGGTTTAATGCTCAAGATGTTTCCAATATGCAACAGGTTAAAAAAAAGAGGCAAAAAATATTTCGCAACAGTCAAATTAGACTGAGTAAGCAACTTTTTCCGTGGTTAAATTTTACGATTTTATTGATTAAATTCATAGACTTATCTGCACGAAAACAACAAAAAATCACAT
>JANPIC010000153.1:0-16685 GCA_031424795.1 Polaromonas sp.
GAGATGCTGCAACAGCTACAGGCGCAGAACTTAGCCCAGTTGGACGCGGTTTTCGTCGCCATCGGCGGCGGCGGGCTGATTTCTGGCGTGGCTAACTACATCAAAGCGGTCAACCCAGCCATCAAGGTCATCGGTGTGCAGATGAACGACTCGAACGCGATGATCCTGTCCGTCAAAGCCCAAAAGCGTATCACCTTGCCCGATGTGGGCTTGTTTTCAGACGGCACGGCGGTGAAACTGGTCGGCGAAGAAACCTTCCGCGTGGTCAACTCTGGCTTGGTGGACGATTACATCGAAGTCAACACCGACGCGGTGTGCGCGGCCATCAAAGACGTGTTTGTCGATACCCGCAGCATCGTCGAACCGGCTGGCGCATTGGCGGTGGCGGCGATCAAGCAATACGTGGCGAAACACAGATGCAGGGGCAAAACCTTTGCGGCGATTTTGTGCGGTGCCAACATGAATTTTGACCGCCTGCGCTTCGTCGCCGAACGCGCCGAGGTGGGCGAAGAGCGCGAGGCGCTGTTTGCGGTGACCATTCCCGAAGAACGCGGCAGCTTCAGGCGCTTTTGCGGACTGTTGGCCACCCTGCCAGTTGGTGGCGAACTTACCACTAAAAATATAGCTATTCAGGCAATAAATACGCCGGCTACAGCCAAAAAAGCATCCAAAATAGGTGCTTCAACGCCAGTTTCACAACGCAACATCACCGAATTCACCTACCGCATCAGCGACGCCAACAAAGCGCATGTATTTGTCGGTTTGACGACAACGGTGAAGGGCGAGAGCGTCAAAGTCGCCCAAACTTTGACCAAAAACGGCTTCAAAGCGCTGGATTTGACGCATGACGACCTGGCCCGCGACCACATCCGCCACATGGTGGGTGGGCATTCCTTGCTCGCAAAAGACGAGCGGTTATTGCGTTTTGAGTTCCCCGAGCGGCCAGGTGCGCTGATGAAGTTTTTAAGCGCCATGCGCCCGGGCTGGAACATCAGCCTGTTCCACTACCGCAACCAGGGCGCTGACTACGGGCGCATCTTGGTGGGTTTGCAAGTTAATACTTTAGACAACAAGGCATTTGATGCTTTCTTGAAATCGCTGGGCTACCCCTACGTTGAAGAGACGGACAATCCAGTTTACAAGCTGTTTTTGAAGAGCTGAAACGGTTAAATCCCCCCCCTAGCCCCCCGACTCCAACCCAAACGACGCATTCTTGTCCTGTCCTAGCGCCTCCACCATCTGCGGCAAAGCCAGCGCCAATGCGGGCTTCAGGGTAAACGGTGGGTTGATGATGAACATGCCGCTGGCGGGTAGGCCGGGGCGGATGGTTTCGCCCTCAGAGTCGGTCGTCAGCTTGCTGGATTTGACCGTTAGCGTGGCGTGCAGCCAGCTTTTACCCAATTTTGTCGCCAAGGTTTTGAGGCGTTTCGGCAAATCATGCGCTTCTGGGCGCGGGATGATGGGGTACCAAACGGCGTAGGTGCCAGTGGCGAAGCGCACCATGGCGTCGGACACCATGGCCAGCACGCGGGCGTAGTCGTCTTTCATCTCGTAGCTGGGATCGCACAGCACCAGTGCACGACGGGAGGGTGGGGGCAGGAATTTTTTGACGCCCTCAAAGCCGTCTTGCGCCAAAACGGCGATTTTGCGGCCCGCGTTGAGCTGGGCAATGTTGTCGGACAGGGTGCGTGAATCGGTGGGGTGCAATTCAAACAGCTTCAGCTTGTCGTGCTCGCGCAAGAGCTGCTGAATGATGAAGGGCGAGCCTGGGTAGACGCGGTGGCTACCGGTTTTATTGAACTCGGCAACGGCAGCGAGGTAGTTTTGCAACAACGGAGCGAGTGCCACTGGCGTTGCAGTTTTAGCAGTTTTTGCTACGTTTTTAATAGCTGCAGCAGCAACAGATACAGCGGCTACAACCTCTTTTTTAGGACTATTTTTAACCGTATTTTGGCTCTGCAATTGACTTTGCACCAGCTTTTTATAACCTTCCAGCGATTCACCGCTGGTTTCGGCGTAGTCGCCATCCAAGCGGTACAAACCCGCACCGGCATGGGTGTCGACCACCATCAAAGCGGCGTCTTTTTCAAGCATGTGGTTGAGAATGGCGACCAAGGTGGCGTGCTTGAGCACATCTGCATGGTTGCCGGCGTGGAAGGCGTGGCGATAACTGAACATGGGTCAATCATAAACGCCCCAGCGAACGCCATGTTTAAGTTCTATACCTTTTGGTGACTTGTAAGTTGCATATTCGCTACCTATAATCATTTAATAACATTCATTTACAAAGGGTTATTCATGGATATCGTCGAACGCGCCAAAGCCATCACGCTTAATCCTGCAGCAACTTGGCCCGTTATCGAGGCTGAAAAGCACGATGCCAAGTCCCTGTTTGTGCCCTATTTGTTGATTTTGGCGGCGATTCCAGCCGTTGGCAGCTTCGTTGGCCTGTCGCTCGTGGGTATGGGTGGTTTCGGGTTTAACTTCCGTGTACCCGTTGCCAGCGGCTTGGCGATGATGATTACCACCTACATTTTGTCGCTGGTGATGACTTTTGGCATGGGCTGGCTGGCCAGCGCCTTGGCGCCTACCTTCGGCGGTAAAAGCGATTTGGTACAAGGTTTGAAATTAGCCGTGTTTGGCGGCACGCCGATGATGCTGGCTGGCGTGTTCAATATTTTGCCCGCCTTGAGCATCGTCGGCCTGCTGGTGGCACTGTACTCGCTGTACGTGATGTACCTTGGTTTGCCGGTGTTGATGAAAAACCCGAAGGAAAAAACCATTGTTTACATGGTGGTGCTCATCATTGCCAGCATCATTGCTGGCGTGGTGCTGAGCATGGTGACCCGCGCATTTACGCCGTCTATGGGTATGGGCGGCATGGGTGGTATGGGCGTGGGTGGTGGCGACGCAATCATCAGCACGCCGATGGGAGAGATCAAGATCAACTCAAAAGCGGGCAGCGCTGCGAAAGATGCACCGGCTGAGATGACGATCAACACGCCAAAAGGCGATGCCACCATCACCACCACACCGGGTGCTGGCGGCGCTGCGGATACAGCGGCCATCACCATCAAAACGCCAGATGGCGAGGTGAAGATTGACGCTCAGAAAATGGAAGCTTTTGCCAAGCAGATGGAAGAAATGGCGAAAAAGATGGAGCAGGCTAAAAAATAAACCTTAGTTCCTAGCGCCAAAAATAGCTGAGCCCACCCGCACTTGGGTACTGCCGGCTAGGATGGCCGGCTCTAAGTCTGCGCTCATACCGATAGATAACGTATCTAGCTGGCAATTAAGCGCATTCAAGTTCTCAAATATGGCTTTAGCCGGCGTATATATTGCCTGTAAAGCTATATTATTCATAGCAATATCATCGCCCATATTTACAGGGATATCTGGGATGGCCATGATGCCGCGCAGTTGCAAACGCGGCAGTTTTGCAATCCCCTGCGCCAAAGCCAGCACCTCATCAGGTAAAACGCCTGACTTGCTTGGACTGTTGTCGATATTGACTTGAATGCACACTTGCAAGCGTTTGGCGTCAGCGGGACGTTGCTCGTTCAAACGCTCGGCAATTTTCAAACGGTCCACCGTGTGCACCCAGTCAAAATGCTGCGCAACCAAGCGGGTTTTGTTGCTTTGCACAGGGCCAATGCAGTGCCATTGCAGACCGTATTGGGCGGTCTCTGCTGCTAAAGCGGCTATTTTTTCAACGCCTTCAGCAATGTAGTTTTCGCCAAAATCGCGTTGGCCAGCCGCTATCGCCTGCTTGATAGCTTCGGGCGACACCGTTTTACTCACGGCTAAAAGCGTCACATCGCCACTATTTCTGCCCGCTTTGTGGCAACTTAGTTGAATCCGCTGGCGCACGGCGGCTATATTTTGCTCAATGTTGGTCATAATTAACTATTAATGTAAATGAAACCGCCATGGCAGATGCTGGGCAGACGTTTAGGGAACAATTCAAGCATGGATATCACACAACTGTTGGCTTTCAGTGTTAAAAACAAGGCCTCAGACTTGCACCTGTCAGCCGGCTTGCCACCTATGATTCGTGTGCATGGCGATGTGCGCCGCCTGAATGTGGAGCCGCTTGACCACAAAGAGGTTTATGCCATGGTGTACGACATCATGAACGATGGGCAGCGCAAACGCTATGAAGAGTTTTTGGAGATCGACTTTTCATTTGAAATTGAAGGTTTGGCGCGTTTTCGGGTGAATGCGTTCAACCACAACCGGGGCGCGGGCGCGGTGTTTCGGACCATTCCCTCCATCATTTTGACGCTTGAGCAGCTCAATGCGCCCAAAATTTTTGCCGAACTGGCCATGAAACCGCGTGGCCTGGTGCTGGTCACCGGTCCCACCGGCTCAGGCAAGTCAACCACGCTGGCGGCCATGGTGGACTACCTGAATGAAAACGAGTACGGCCACATCTTGACGGTGGAAGACCCGATTGAATTTGTACACAACTCCAAAAAATGCTTGGTCAACCAACGAGAGGTCGGCCCACACACCCAAAGCTTTGCCGCCGCCCTGAAATCTGCCCTGCGCGAAGACCCGGATGCGATTTTGGTCGGTGAGATGCGCGATCTAGAAACGATTCGTTTGGCGATGACTGCTGCTGAGACCGGGCATTTGGTTTTTGGCACGCTACACACATCCAGCGCGGCCAAAACGATTGACCGGATTATTGACGTTTTCCCCGCCGAAGAAAAAGAAATGGTCCGCGCCATGTTGTCTGAATCGCTGCAAGCGGTGATTGCGCAAACGCTGTGCAAAACCAAAGATGGCTCGGGCCGCGTGGCTGCGCATGAGATCATGATCGGCACCAGTGCGATTCGAAATTTGATTCGTGAAGGCAAAGTGGCGCAGATGTACTCGTCCATCCAAACCGGTAACAACGTGGGTATGCAAACCTTGGATCAAAACTTGACGGAAATGGTGAAACGTAATTTGATTACCAACGCCGAGGCGCGTGGCAAAGCCAAAACGCCAGAAAACTTCCCGGGTTGATCACGGCAAAATCTTGTTAACAAGAACTCCATAAATACGAACCCAATTCAGTTAGGAAAACATCATGGAACGCGAACAAGCCAGTAAATTCATCAACGACCTGCTGCGGTTGATGGTTTCACGCAACAGCAGCGATTTATTCATCACCTGCGACTTTCCGCCCGCCATCAAGGTGGACGGCATGGTGACCAAGGTGTCTACGCACTCTTTGTCAGCCAAGCACACCTTGGCATTGACGCGAGCCATCATGAACGACAAACAAATTGCAGAATTTGAGCGTACCAAAGAATGTAATTTTGCGATTTCGCCTACCGGCGTAGGTCGTTTTCGGGTCAGTGCATTCATGCAGCAAGGCCATGTGGGTATGGTGTTGCGTACGATTCCTGCCATTATTCCCACGGTCGATAGTTTGGGCGTGCCGCAGGTGCTCAAAGAAGTGGCCATGTCAAAGCGTGGTTTGTGCATCTTGGTGGGTGCAACGGGCTCTGGCAAATCAACCACGATGGCGGCGATGATTGACTGGCGCAACGAACACAGCTATGGCCATATCGTCAGTATCGAAGACCCGATTGAGTTCGTCCACCCGCACAAAAACTGCGTGATCACGCAGCGTGAAGTGGGCACGGATACTGAGAGCTGGGGCGCAGCACTGAAAAACTCATTGCGACAAGCGCCAGATGTGATTTTGATGGGTGAGATTCGCGACCGCGAGACGATGGAGCACGCCATCGCTTTTGCGGAAACGGGTCATTTGTGTTTAGCCACTTTGCACGCCAACAGTGCCAACCAAGCGCTTGACCGGATTATCAACTTTTTCCCTGAAGAACGCCGTGCACAATTGTTGATGGATTTGTCGCTCAATTTGCGCGCCTTTGTCTCGCAGCGCTTGGTCGCCAAAGAAGATGGCAAAGGTCGAACAGCCGCCATCGAAATCATGCTGAACACGCCACTGATTTCCGACCTGATTTTCAAAGGTGACGTCACCGAAATCAAAGAAATCATGAAGAAAAGCCGCAATTTGGGCATGCAAACCTTCGACCAAGCCTTGTTTGACGCTTATGAATCTTTCACCATCTCCTACGAAGATGCGTTGCGCAATGCTGATTCAGTGAACGATTTGCGCTTGCAGATCAAGCTGTCTAGCGAGCGCGGTAAAAATAAAAACTTGGCTGAGGGAACAGAGCACTTTATGGTGGTTTAAACAAGCACCCATCTAGCGCTTCTTGCCAAGTTTTGAAGCTTTATTTTTGCTTAATTTTTTATCCTACTTTTGCTTGGCTTCTTCTTCACTGATGATTTCAAAGCTCCGAACAACTTTCACAACACCTGACACGCCACGAGCAATCTCAGTGGCGCTGTCAGCTTCACGCTGTGAAACTCTGCCCATCAAATAAACCACACCGCGTTCTGTAACGACTTTGAACGCATTGAACGGCAGTTCTTTTGACTCGACGAGGCTGGATTTAACACGTGTTGTGATCAAAGTATCGTTTGAGCGCTCTTTCAATGTCGATGTGCTGCCAGCTATCGTCAGTTCATTCACCACGAGTTTGACGTTCTCAACTTGAAAAACCAATTGCTCAGCAGCTAGTTTGTCGCTGTTTCCTGCAACTTCACCCGTCAAAAGCACACGGCCGTTGTAGCTTGTGACGTTGAAATTGCCGCGCTCACCAAATTTTTCTCTCAAACGGTTGGCTGATCGAATTTCTATGCCTTCGTCATTGAGTTGAGCACCAGAGGTGCGGCGGTCAGTAGCAACCATGACGGTGCCTGCCATAACGCCACCCACAACCAAGGCGGCACAACCGCCCAAACTGCTCAGTACGCTGGTAAGTACGAGCGTCTTAACAACAGTTGATGAAGATTTTTGCAATTTTTCAAACATAGTCATACAGACTCCTTTTCACCCAATAATTGTTGATCCACGCCATCACACAGGCAGTGCAAGGCCAAAAGATGCACCTCTTGAATACGCGCAGTTCTGTCGTGTGGCACGCAAATGTGCACATCGGTTTCACGCAGTGCGGCAATCATCTTTCCGCCACCTTTGCCGGTTAGCGCAATCACCGTCATGTCACGCTCATGCGCAGCTTCTATGGCTTTTAAGACATTGCTAGAGTTACCACTGGTGGTAATGGCGATCAACACGTCGCCCGCCTGTCCGAGTGCTCGCACTTGTTTGGCGTAAATCACACTGAAATCGTAGTCATTGGCGATGGCAGTAATGATGGAGCTGTCTGTCGTCAACGCCAAGGCGGCTAATTCTGGCCGCTCGCGTTCATATCGACCCACAAATTCAGCTGCAAAATGCTGTGCATCTGCTGCTGAACCACCGTTACCACAGGCCAATACCTTGCCGCCACTGGTGACGCAAGACAACAAAGCCTGTACAGCCTCTGCGATGGGTTTGCTCAATACCTGTGCAGACTGGTACTTCAAGTCTGCGCTGTCAATGAAATTTTGTTCTATACGTTGCTCTAACATGTGGGTAATGATAACCCGTGTTACAAATACCGATGTGTCTAGTCCTTCAATTAATGTTACGGGGTGTCACGCCGCATCGAAAGCGGCTTTGAGCCAGCTTATGTTGTTTTCAACCAGTACAACGTCAAAACGGCAGGCGGGAATGCGAGTAAGTTTCATCAAGTAATACTTGGCGGCAAAGATGATGCGATTGCGCTTGGTTGCGCTGATACTGGCGGCAGCGCCACCAAAAAGTGCGCCTGCGCGCTGACGCACCTCTACAAAAACCAAGGTGCCGTCTGTATCTCGCATAATCAAGTCAATTTCCCCGCCGCCTCTGCCGGGTGTTCGATAATTGCGCTGTAATAGCTTCAAGCCTGCCGCCTGCAAATGCACCAAGGCGGCATCTTCCGCGGCATCGCCTTTAGATTTGGTCGTGGCGGATGCTGAGGCTTTCATGACAAGACAAAAAATAAAAGATTAAATACATTGATGGACACATCGCAAACTTTAACACTGAACGCACAATGGGGCGGTTGCTTAACGGCTGCTCAAGACGCTGCGGGTAAACAAAGTTATCCCACCGCCACGTTGTACGTTGTTGCCACGCCGATTGGTAATTTGGCTGATATTTCTTTGCGTGCTTTGCATGTGCTGAATTTGGTCGATGCGATTGCCTGTGAAGACACGCGCCACACACAGCCGCTTTTACGGACTTACGGTATCAACGTAGGCAGCGGTAAACCCATGCTAGCCGTGCACCAACACAATGAGTTTGAAGCCACTGAGCAAATCATCAGCCGTTTGCAGCGCGGTGAACGCATCGCTTTCGTCAGCGATGCAGGTACGCCTGGTGTGAGTGACCCTGGCTCAAAACTCGTAGCTGGGGTGCGTGCTGCGGGCTATCGCGTTGTGCCATTGCCTGGCGCTAGCAGCGTCACCACGCTGTTGAGTGTCGCGGGCATCACGCAGAGTGATCATTTCACGTTTAGGGGATTTTTGCCCACGAAAGCGATGGAGCGCGATGCTGCCGTGTTGCTGCTTCAAGCTATGCCGAGTTCAATTGTGCTTTTAGAAGCGCCACATCGCATCGAAGCCGTGGCGAAAGCGCTGGGCGTTTTAGGCGATCGATGCATCACCATTGGCCGTGAACTGACCAAACAATTCGAAGACATTGCAACGTTTGCAGCCAATGAATTCACGAACTGGCTGCAGCAAGACAGCAACCGTCTGCGTGGCGAGTTTGTGCTGGTGCTGCATCCCCTTGTCAGCGCTGCGGAGAACGCGGACGCACCACGCGTTTTGAAGCTGCTGCTGGCCGAATTACCTTTGAAAACTGCCGTCAAACTCGCATCAGACATCACCGGCGCGCCTCGTAATGCGCTCTATGAAGCTGCGCTGCGCCTAAAAGACGATTCAAACGCGCCATGAAAAAGCCGTTTGCAGATTTTGTCTGCAAACGGCTTAACAAATACACATTCGCTTTTAAAACTTACTCAGCGATAGCATTCAAAGCCGTGACTGTTAAACGACGACCCGTGGCTGCCGTGGGATGGAACGGATCCCAATACTGATACGTATCTGGCGCAGAACAAATTTCAAACGTCGTTGGGTTTAAGCATGGACTGGTGGTGTTGGTTAAACCAGCGGTGCTTGTGCCATTGAAGTCTGCAATCGCCACTTTTGCAGCGCCGTTGGTGGCTTTGAAGCCGTTCATGGCACTGGTCAAACCTGCGTTAAACCCACTGGACAAAGCTGTTGCGCCTGCAGCGGCTTGAGCGCCTAAACTTTTCACATATGGCGTTGCCCCCACATCTGGCACATTTGTCACCAAAAAGCGACGTGCGCCAGCATTGTAAAGCTGCTGCATCATCGTAGCGGTGTCAGCTGGTGCAGCCGCTGTAACTGCAGAGTTTGGAATAGCACCATTAGAGCCCAAAACAGCAAGCATATTATTGCCAACGCTAGCAGCATCAATCACATACAGCGCTTCGCTATCTGCTTTACCCCCCGTTGCGCCCAAGAAAAGCGCCACTTGCGTACACATGTCGGGCACAGAAGAAGTAACTCCTGCAATAGCACAAGTTTTCGCACCGCCATAGGCAAAATTAGTACCACCAGCCGATGAATGAGTCACTGTTTTACCAACTTCGGCAGCAACATTTTCAATCCACAATGGACCATTCGACCAGCGACCACCAAAGTAATAAGGTGCTGGACCAGGCGTTTTCCCGCCCGTAGCTGCAAACACATTGCCGGTATCTGACAGACTGGCACCAAAAACGATGACTTGGCTATATTTGTAATAACTTGGGGTGTCACTACAACCGGCGATCAGCAGTGCTGCGGCAAACGCCAGCCCTAAACGAACATTGATTTTCTTAAATGATATTTTCATACCGCTCCTTGATTTGAATGAAGTTGAGAACTATGAAGAGAATTAGTTCTCGCGGCATCTTGCGTCGCTTTATTCATCTTTACCATAGGCTTAACCCTAGGAGTAACTTCTTAAACTGCTTGGTTATCGCGAAACACCCAGTAAGCGATCAAGTAAGTCCTTGTCGCCTTTGAGACTCTGCGCAGTGCCATTGTGAACAATAGTTCCACGATCTAAAACCGCAGCCGAATCTGAAATTGCCAAAATGGCTTGCGGATGTTGCTCGACAATAATGGCGCTTAAACCTTCTTCGCGCGTAATCCGACTAAGCGCGCGCAACAACTCTTGAACAACGATAGGAGCCAGCCCTTCTAACGGCTCGTCTAGCAACAACAGTGTGGGGTTTAAAACCAACGCACGCCCCACGGCCAGCATTTGCTGCTCGCCACCCGAAAGCTGCGTTCCAAGGTTGCCTTTGCGCTCGGCCAAACGCGGAAACATCTCATAGACTCTAGCGGGTGTCCATTGCAAAGCAGTGCGCCCCGTACGTACAGGTCTTGCCACCGCCGTCAAGTTTTCATCGACCGTGAGTGATTTAAAGATGTTGCGCTCTTGCGGCACCCACCCAATGCCTGCGGCAGCGCGCTCGTGCGATGGCAACTTGTGCAAGGGCACACCACCTAAGCTGATGCTGCCGCCGTGCTGTTTCGTCGCACCCGCCAGGGTGTTGATCAAAGTCGTTTTGCCCGTGCCATTGCGGCCCAGCAAAGCCAAGGTATGTCCTTCATCCAGCGACAAAGACACGTTTTGAATGACCACCGCTTCGCCATAGCCTGCGCTCAGCGACTCAATTTTAAGCAACTCAGCCATGTGCCACCTCGTCGCCATGCCCCAAATAAACCGCTTTCACTTGCGGGTCATTGGCGATTTTGTCTGGCGTGCCTTCGGTAAGGACGGTGCCATTCACCAAAACCGTCATGAAATTTGCAAAGCTAAACACCAAGTCCATGTCATGCTCTATCAAAAGCACAGACACATCCGCAGGCAAAGCGGCCACGGTTTGCAGCAACTCTTCGCGCTCTCCCGCCGGCACGCCGGCCACTGGCTCGTCGAGCAACAGCACACGTGGCTCGCAAGCCAATGCAATGGCAATCTCTAACAAACGGCGCTTGCCGTAGGCCAACACATTGGTTTTTTGATGCATCACTTGCGTCAAATGAAATTGCTCAAGCAAGGCTTCGCAACGCTCAACCACTGCCGGACTCGCCCCCAGCGCCTGCCACCACTTACCACCCAGTCCACGCTGCTGCGACACAACCAGCGCCAAAGTTTCTAACGGCGTCAAGGTGTCAAACAATTGGTTGATCTGAAACGTGCGCACCATGCCCTTTTTCACACGTTGATACGGCGCCATGGACGTGATGTCTTGCCCCTCTAACACGATACGCCCTTCAGAGGGCTCTAAAACACCTGTCAACAAATTAATCAGCGTGGTTTTACCCGCGCCATTGGGACCAATCAAGGCATGTCTAGCGCCTTTTTTGAGATTCAAAGTGACGTTGTTGGTGGCTGTTATGCCGCCAAATCGTTTGATCAGCCCCTGCGCACTCAGCACGACATCTGAGTTTGTTGACGTATGGCTTTGATTCATGGTTTCCCTCGCATAAACCAAGTCCAAGGACGAATCAACCGCTCACGCCCGACCAACACCAACACCACCAAAAAAAGCCCAATCCAAAAGGTCCAATACTGCGGCGTGATGCTGGATATCACATCTTGCATCAGCTTGAACACAATCGCGCCTGCGACGCCGCCGTATAACCAGCCCGTTCCGCCAATCACAAGAATCAACATGACATCTGCCGACCGATGAAACTCAAACAAATCAAGCGATGCAAACCCAGTTGTTTGCGCCAGCAAAGCGCCGGCTGCACCCGCCATGCCTGCTGCGACAGTATAGACAATCGACAATTTTGACGTCACCGAAATACCAATCGCCATAGCCCGCAATCGGTTGTCTCGCACGGCTTTTAAGGTGGCGCCAAAAGGTGAATTCACCAAACGCCGCGCAATCACAAAACACAGCATCAACACCGTGATGGAATACCAAGCCGCCGTTCGACCCGACAAATCAAATTCAAACTTGCCCAACACCGGCCCCATCACCACGCCTTGAAGCCCATCCGCACCACCTGTGAGCCAATCCAGCTTGTTCGCCAACTCCATCAAAATCAACCCCACACCTAGCGTTACCATCAAGCGGGTTAAATCGCTGCCGCGAATGATGGTCAAGCTGCAAATGGTACCCAACACGGTTGATATTGCAACAGCAAACAACAGCCCAACCAAAGGGTCTGGCATCACCAACTTTGAAAACAAGGCCGCCGCATACGCGCCCATGCCAAAAAATGCAGCATGCCCCAACGACACAATACCGGTGTAGCCCAACACCAAATCAAGTGAGACTGCAAAAAGTGCCACGATGGCGATTTCATTGATGATCAAAGCATGGCTGGATAACAGCAATGGCGATGCGAGCGCCAGCACCCACAACGCCAACTCCCATGGCTTGTAACGACCACCCGCCAACAACGATTGACGCATTGCTAAGCGATCACTCGTCATGATTTACCGCCTTGCCGCACAAAGAGCCCTTGTGGCCGCCAAATCAAAATCGCAATCATCAAGCTGTACACAATAAATGCGCCCAATTTTGGAATGTAGTATTTGCCAGCCACATCGGCAATACCCAATAGCAAAGCAGCAAGCAAAGGGCCAGTGATGCTTGATGTGCCGCCCACAGCGACGACGATTAAAAAGTAAATCATAAATTTCAGCGGGAACGTAGGGTCCAAACCCAGCACCTCAGCACCCAAAGCACCACCCAAACCTGCCAAGCCAGAACCCACAGCAAACGTTGATAAAAACACCATATTGACATTGATGCCTAGACCAGCCGCCACACGCTGATCGTCCACCGACGCTCTCAGCCTGCTGCCAAATCGTGTTTTCGCCAAGATGAATTGCAGCGCGACCGTCAACGCAGCACACACCGCGATGATGAACAAGCGGTAATGCCCCATGCCCAACATCCACGCACCTTCGCCCCATTCAGTACGGCCTTTGAGCCAGTCAGGCAGTTGAATATTTTGCTGTGTAGACCCAATAAAGTAATCTGCGCTTGCCACCGCCATAAACGTCAAACCGATGGTAAAAAGAACTTGGTCTAAATGTGGCTTGTGATACAGCGGCCTGTACAAAGTGCGCTCAAGCACCCCCCCCAGTAGCGCAGAACCTAGAAATGCCAAAGGCAAGCACACCAAAAATGGCACGCCCGCCTTTTGCATCAGCAGCACAGTGATGTAACCACCCACCATGGCAAAAGCGCCGTGCGCCAGGTTGATGAAGTTCATCAAGCCCATCGTCACCGCCAAACCCACCGCCAAAATGAACAGCAGCATGCCGTAGGCAATGCCATCAAAAAGAATGGTCAACATAGAAAACTGCTGTGATTTTGGTATTTAACTCTTGGTATTTAATTTATCGCGCTTTACCCGGGTCTTTCACGTCTTTGATCACGTCAAATTCCACGTTGTACAGCTGGCCATCTTTTTTCTCGACCTTGCGCAGGTAAATGTTTTGCACCACGTCACGCGTTTGTGCGTCGATGAACATCGGGCCACGCGGACTTTCAAAGATTTGCCCCTTCATCGCCGCCAACAAAGCATCGCCATCACCTTTGCCCTTGGTGGCTTTAAGTGCTTCATAAATCACGCGCATACCGTCGTAACCACCCACGGCCATGAAATTTGGACGCATGCCTTTGTTCGCTTTGCCAAATGCTTCAACAAACTTCTTATTCGTAGCAGAAGGGTGCGCTGTCGAATAATGGTGCGATGTCACCACGCCCAACGCGCCATCGCCCATGTCGTTCAACTGGTCATCGTCTGTCACGTCGCCGGTACCGATCAATTTGATACCGGCTTTGTCCATACCGCGCTCTAAAAACTGCTTCATGACGGCTGCACCAGCCCCTGATGGGACGAATACAAACAAAGCATCTGGCTTCAAGTCGCGTACTTTTTGCAAAAAGGGCGCAAAGTCTGGGTTGCGCAAGGGCACGCGCAGAGACTCTGTCGTGGTGCCGCCATTGAAACTAAAGCGCTCTTTGAAATATTTTTCAGCATCAATGCCTGGACCATAGTCACTGACCAAGGTAACGACTTTTTTGATGCCGTTTTTAGGTGCCCAATCCGCCAATCCCACCGCCGCTTGTGGCAAAGTAAAACTGGTGCGCACAATGTAGGGCGACGCTAGCGTGATGCTGGATGTGGCCGCTGCCATCACCACTTGCGGTGTTTTGGACTGCGTGGCGATAGGCGCGGTGGCCAAGGCCGAAGGCGTGATGCCAAAACCCGCCAGCACATTGACTTTGTCGTTGACAACCAATTCTTGCGCGATGCGCTTGGTGACATCAGGTACGCTGGTGTCGTCTTTGACAATCAGCTCAATTTTTCGTCCTGCGACGGTATCACCGTTTTGTGCCATGTACAGACGCGCTGCTGCCTCAATTTGCCGCCCTGTGCTGGCCTGCTGACCCGTCATCGGCAAAATCAAGCCAATTTTGAAAGCGCCCTCTTGCGCCAGCACGCTGCTTGCAGCCAAGGCCATCACAGCCAGCGCTGAGGCGGATACAAACATTCTTTTTTTCATGACAAGTCTCCTTGATTTAATAAAACTAAAACAAAACAAAAATGAATCATGCCTCAGAACGGTAGGCAGAATCGAGAGTAATTTCCCCTACAACCCGCGACACGCAGACGCAAATGCGTTTGTTACTTGCTTTTTCTTCTTCGCTTAAAAACACATCGCGGTGGTCAATCTCGCCATCGACCGACAACACATCCATCGCGCACAGACCGCATTCGCCGCGTCTGCAGTCGTACATGGCCTGTACGCCCGCCATTTCCAGCTCGTCTAGCAAACCATTGTCTGCTGGAACGGTGATATCCAGCTGATGCCTGGGAATTTTGACCCTAAAAGCCTGCGGTGCAAATCGGCCACTGCTGCCGAAGGTTTCATAACGCAAATCTGCTAGCGGCCGCCCCGCTTTTGTCCAAGCTTTTCGCGCTGCATCCAACATGGGCACGGGGCCGCAGATGTACATCTGGGCTTGGGGCGGCAAGAGCGCGATTTCAGCTTCAAAATCGATATAGTCGCCTTTTTCAGCGAGTGCGATCTTTAAGTTGCCCTTCAACACCGCATTGAGTAGCTCTAAATAGGCCAATTCAGCCGCAGACCTTGCACCAAACAACATACGCACTGTTGCACCAGGCTGGGCGCTTTGCTGAGCTAATGATTGCGCCATGCCCACCAAAGGCGTCACGCCAATACCGCCAGCGACCAGCAAGTACGCGGGCGCAGCCAAATCGAGCGGAAAGTGATTTTGCGGTTCGCTAATCTGCAACCTGTCACCCACAGCCAACCGCCACATGGCTTTGGAGCCGCCACGCCCATCATCCAGCCGCTTCACCGCGATGCGGTAAAACTCACCATCGGGTTGCCCAATCAGAGAATACGATCGTGTGTGCGGCCTGACCGATGCACCTTGAGAACCTTGTTTGACCAAAACCTGCATCTGCAAATGCCCGCCACTTTGGTGTGGCAAGACGCCATTTGTAGGTTTTAGCGTGATTTCACGCACCGTAGGCGTGACATCACGCAAGGCATGAACCCGTGCTTCCACCCATTGTTGCGCGTTTTGCATGGTTTTTAGCTTCTTTTTAACTTCTTTTTCTGATCAAGCTGACGCCCGGCAACTGGTTCAAACCCTGGCTTTGCACCACCTCGCGCAGGTTGCGCTGGGCAATGCGGGAATGCTCGCGCATCAAGCTTTCAGCCCGTGAACCTTCGCGTCGGTCAATCGCGTCCATCACCTGCCAATGCTGGTCTTGCGCCACCACCAGCATGTCGCGGGCTTTCGGGCTGTTGGCTTGCACGACCACAAAACCAGAAGGCGAGGCAAACGGCAGACCACAAACCCGCTCCAGCTCCTTGGCAATCACGCTGCTGCCCGACAACTCGCTGAGCAGCGCGTGAAATTGCTCGTTCAGCTTCACATAGCTGGCAAAAGCCTCGTCATCCAAGGCGGATGCACTCAAAACAGCGTCAATCGCTTGCAAGCACTGCCGCGCTTCGTTCAGCACCACGGGCGCTGCGCCACGTTCTGCGGCCAAGCGGACAGACAAACCTTCCAGCGTGCCGCGCAATTCAATCGCTTCAGCCACATCGCGCTCTGAAAAAGTTTTGACGGCATAGCCGCCGTTGGGCAAAGCATCCAACAAACCTTCTTGCTCCAGCCTCACCAGCGCCGCACGAATGGGGGTGCGCGAAAAGCCCAGTTTTTCAACGATAGACAATTCTGCAATGCGCGAACCTGCTGGCAACTCGCCCGCCAAAATCATTTCGCGTAACTGCAGTTGCGCCCGCAATTGCACGCTTTGTTGCCCACTTTGCTGCAGATTTTGCTGCACAGCTTGTGAAGACTCAGAAAATGCCTTATTTTCCGAATTTATCCCTTCAAATTGGCCTCTAGCCGACGTATTTATTGCTTGAATAGCTATTATATTCATAGCGTTTTGAGAGGATTTGTTGTTTTTTGCCATGCTTTTCAAGCGCTCAATCGAATGGGAATGACTTGTTTTGCTGGCACTAGTGGGGATTCTTTGGCAATCAACCCGTCTATCAAACGCCTTGCCCACATGGAGCCGGCGTCAATGTTGAGGTTGTAAAAAGCGTGATCTGGGTGGTCGTTCATGGCTTGCTGCTGCGC